>DASYEX010000086.1:0-8478 GCA_036498765.1 Polyangia bacterium | reverse complement strand
CGGCTGGCGCACGACCTGGACCATCGGCCCGCGGCGGGTCATCGAGACGGTGGCCAGCGCGGGGTCGTTCCTCGACGGCGGCGGCTCGAAGCCGCTGCAGCGCGCGGCCATCCCCATGCTCGACGATGCCCACGCCGTCGCCGAGACCAACGCCATCCATAGAAGCTTCGGCGCCAAGCGCGAGCGGATGCTGGCCGGCTTGGCCCGGCTGGGCATCGAGACCGACCGCGCCCCCGACGGGACGTTCTACGTCTGGGGCCGCGTCGACAAGCTGCCGCCGCCCCTCGACGAGGGGATGGGCTTCTTCCGCGCCGCGCTCGATCACCAAGTCATCGTCGTGCCCGGCGAGTTCTTCGACGTGAACCCCGGCAAGCGCCGCCACCAGCGCGCCTCCCGCTTCCGCCGCCACGTCCGCTTCTCCTTCGGCCCCGCGCAGGAGAGCCTCGACGCGGCGCTCGGGCGCCTGGGGGCCATGATCGCGGGCGTGCCAGCGGCAAGCCCGCCCGCCTCCCGGTGAAGTCTGCGAGATTCCTCCGAGTTGCTGCCCGCACGTCAACGTTGTGACATCGACGTTGACGACGTTTGGCAAACCGCGGCGAAACCTGCGCGACCAACTTTCTCCAAAATCCCCGTCGGGGCCAACACCATCTCGTGTACGCTGATCTCCCCAAACCTCCGAGGAGAGCACCCATGCTTAGTCCGATCCGGTCGTCGTCGTTGTTGGTTGTCGCAGTCGTCGGCTTTTCATTGGCAGGCTGCGGTGAGGGGGCTGTTGATCCCGTCACCCAGAGCACCAGCGCGCTCAGCTCCAGCCAGTCGTATCTCGTCGCCTTCAGCGGCGGCTCGATCCCCGGCAACGCGGACGCCCTCGTGGCCAGCGCCGGTGGCACCATCGCCGCGCGCTACACGAACGTCGGCGCGGTGCTCGCCCGCTCGTCGAGCGCGTCGTTCGCCACCAAGCTGCGGGGGCTCGCCGGCGTCGAGGTGGTGGGCGCCGTCTCGTCGGTGCACAGCCAGCTCACTCCGTTCACCATCGCCAACAAGCCGCACCACCCGATGAAGCCACCGGCGCCGAAGGGTGATCCGCTGTCGTTCCGGCAGTGGGACATGGATCAGATTCACGCGCCCCAGGCGCACGCCATCGCGACCGGCAAGTCGGTCCTGGTCGGGATGCTCGACTCGGGCGTCGACATCACCCACCCGGATCTGGCGGGTCAGGTCAACGCCGCGGCCAGCGCCTCCTGCGTGGGCGGCGTCCCCAACCCCTCTCAGGCCGTCTGGTCGAACGACGTCCTCGGCCACGGAACCGCCACCTCGGGCACGATCGTCGCGCCCCAGAACGGCGTCGGCACCGTGGGCGTGGCGCCAGGCGCCAAGATCGGCATGGTCAAGGTCGCGGTCGACGACGAGACCGATCCCAACTTCGGCCTGGTCCTCCCGGACGCGGTCGTGTGCGGGATCGACTGGGCGATCGGCCACAACTTCGACCTCATCAACGCCAGCCTCACCGTCGACCCCTTCACCGCCCCGTTCGACGACATCTTCTGCAGCAACGAGCCGGATCGCGCGGCGATCGTCCAGATCATCCGCACCGCGATCCTCAAGGCGGCGGCCAAGAAGATCACCCTCGTCGCGGCGACCGGGAACTTCTTCCTCGACCTCGCGAACCTCCCCGGCTCGGGCGGCGGCGTCAACTGCAAGGTGTTGCCCGTTTCGCTCCCCAAGGTCATCGGGGTGAGCGCGGTCGGCGTCACCCAGCAACTCTCCTGGTATTCGGACTACGGTCTCGGAGCGGTCGATCTGGCCGGCCCCGGCGGCGACAGCCTCATCCCCGATCCGCTGGTCACCGACACCGCCGCCTCCGGTCAGGTCGTCGCCCCCATGCCTGCCACCGGGCTCTTCTACCAGGGCGCAGCCAGTTACGACGGACAGCTCCAGGACTGCTCGCTCGGACCCTGCGCGACCTACGCCTACATCCAGGGGACGTCTTTCGCCGCGCCCCACGTCGCCGGGGTGGCCGCGCTGGTGGAGAGCAAGTTCGGCAGGCTGTCGCCCACCGTCCTCCTCGCCAAGCTGAGCCTCGCGGCGCATTCCATCGCTTGCCCGCCCAGCCCCTACGATCCGGGCGCGACCGGCCAGCCCGCCACCTGCAAGGGCCCGGCCTTCTACAACAGCTTCTACGGCGCCGGCGAGGTCGACGCGCTCGCCGCGCTGAAGTAACGTCGGGTTGATGAAGACGAGGCCGGCCGAGAGCACCTCGACCGGCCTCGTTGCTCGTCCGGCCTCGCACCTCCCGCATCTTCCGTCGCGCCTGGCGCCGTCGGCCCTGCCTTTCGTGGCCAGCGCCTGCGCGACGGTGACCTATCCGCGCCCCAGGCGGCCGTCCAGTCAGGTCGCCCCGGGTACCGAACACCGCCCCACCCCACTGACCGTCACAGGACCTGGTTGCGGTAGGGGAGAAACTTGACCTGGGACCCGTCGCTGACCCGGTAGACGGTGACGTCTCCGTCATAGATGGCCGCGACAAACTGTCCGTCGGGCGAGAGGGCGACGTCTCCGCCGGCATGGTCGATGCTCTGGACCAGCGTCCCATCCAGCGCCCAGACCTGGACCAGGTTCGGGGTGTTGTTGCTCTCGGTCGGATCGGACTCGACGACGTAGAGGGCGCACAGGCCGACGGCCGGCGCGCAGTGGAACGCGGGGGGCTGGACGACGCCGCCCGCGAACTGGGTGTTCGCCGGCAGCACCACCTGACCGGTACGGCTCCCGTCGGCCGTCGAGAGGAGATCGATCTCCGTGGCTTCAGCGTACGTGGCAGGGTCAACGGAGATGGCGACGCTGATCAGCGTATTGGCGTCGGCCATCCCGCCGAAGGCTTGTACGGAGTCCGCCACCGCCACGTCCACGCCGACCGTCCCGGTCCGACTGTCCATTCGCTGCAGGCCGCCCCCGTACTCACTGCCGCCGCCAACCGTGAAGAAGCTGCTCTCGTCCGTCGAGAAGAATGGCGCCCTCACCCCGAAGCCATTGCCGCTCCAGAGCAGCTTGCCGGTGGAGGTGTCGAACATCCCGCTGGTGCAGCAGTCGCCGCCCACACCATCGGTCACGTAGAGGAGGTCACCCGTTGGCGAGAGTGTCACACCCTGGGGCGAGGAGGTGCCGGACGACTGGCCCAGACCGATCGCCCGCGGCTCCTGGCCGCCCGAGAGATCGAACAGCACCACCTGGTGGTCCGAGGCCTCGGAAGCGAAGGCCACGACCGACCCGTCATCGGACAGGCTGAACAACGGCGCCTGAACCGACGGGACCGAAAGGTGGACCTTCTTCTGGACCAGGTCGGGGCCGTAGGTGTCGATGGCCGAGCCCGCGAACACCACCAGCGTGCCGTCCGACGCGTAACGAACGGCGACCGCCGCCACGGGCGAATCGGCCAGATTGCCACACCCCGCGGCCGCGATCGCCAGCCCGGCCAGCGAAACCATCGCCATCGCCTTCAGGTTCATTCGTCGGTCCTCCTGTTCGTTAGAACCCGCAGCGGCTGCAGATCCGGAAACGCCGCGCCTCATTGCCTGAACACCGGGCCGATGCTGGCACCGATCTCGGGGGAGAAGCGAAGCTGGTCGTCGACGCGCAGGAGCACGCCGCCCGCGCTCCAGAGCAACCGGACCGCCAGCCAGCGCGCGAGCGGCAGATCGAGCGCGGCCAGCGCCGAGGCGGTGGGCGCCCAGCCGGCGCGCGTCGGGTCGACGCCGATCTGCTCGTGAATGAGGGCCAGGCCTGCCGACGCGCCGATCGCGACCTCGGAGCCGCCCAGCGAGAGGCGGCGCAGCGCGAACAGGCTGGCGGTCCAGCGCCCGAGCGAATAGGGAACGCCGGAGAGGTCGCCGGTGTGCTCACCGTAGCTCACGTGCGGCCCGATCGTCAGCCCCCGCCAGCGACGGAAGTAGCCGCCGCCAAGCTCCAACGTCCCGTTGATCGCCCCCGGCCCGAGGCCGGTGACGGCGATGTCCAGCACGGCCTCGTTGCGCACCAGGGGACGCCCCCCTTTGGCGAACGCCACCTCGGGCGGGACCTCGCGGAAGGCCGTCGATTCGACCGCCACGTCGCCGGCGTCGGCCGGCAGCTTGACCTCGGCCAGCCAGGCCCGCCGATCCTGGCGAACGGCCAGGCGGTAGCGCCCGGCCGGCAGGACCAGCCGGACGTGCGCCTGCGGCTGCCCGCTCACCTCGGCCACGACCTCGTCGCCGGCCGTGCTGACCAGATAGGTCCGCCCATCACCCGGCGGGAAGATCAGCGCCTGGCGCCCGCGCCCGAGCCGCGTCAGCGCCAGCTCGCCCGTCCCCGCCAGGCGCAGCTCGTACGAAGGGTGCTGCGGCCCGAACACGCTGGGGAGCGTCGCGGCCAGCGTGTGGCTGTAGGCGTACTGATACGTCTCGGCCAACGTGACCACGCCGTCGCCGTCGCGATCGCCCGCGCCGCGCAGCGCCGACAACAGGTGGTGCGTGAAGTACGATCCTTCGATGTCGCCCGACTCCTGCGCCAGCTCGCCGGCGGTACCGGCGGCGATGATCGCCGCGCCGCGGACGCGCGTCGGCGCGACGACGTCCAGCGCGTATCCGGGCGCCGGTTTCCCCCCTTTGGTCTGCACCATCGTCCCCGCGTAGCAGGCGTCGATGAAGGCGACGCGGACCGCGGCGCGCGAACCCTCGAGGCGCGTGCGCAGCTCGTCGAAGCTGAACCGCTCGGGCCCGAGTAGAAGCCCGTGCTCGTCGGCGTGTCCCGAATAGTAGAAGACGACCTGCAAGCCCGGATCGCGTGCCGCGGCCGCCTCGACCCGGTCGAGCGCCTCGCGCAGCGCTTGCGGGCGCGGATCGCGCAGCCGTTCGATCCGATCGAAGCCGCCCAGCTCGCGCAGCACCGCCGCCATCCGCTCGGCATCGCGATCTGCATAGCGGAGCACCGCCTGCCCCTCGGCGGAAGTGGCCGAGACGACGATCGCCACCCGCGCGCTGGCGGGCGGCGCGCTCGATGAGAGCGCGAGCAGGAGCACGAGCCCGGAGATCACGGCGCCGATACCGCCCCTCCTCCCCGTTTCGGCAGCACGATCCAGCTGCTGACCACCTTCACCCCGCCGATCCGGTCGATACGGTCAGCGGCCGTCACGTGCGCGACGGCCGCCCGCGCCACGTCGCGCGTTGCCAGCGGCGCCGCCGACAGCACGACGAGCAGCCGCTCGGGCCCGGGCGCATCGTCCAGGCGGATGCTCCCCTCGAGCGGCACCCCGCGCGCCGGCAAGGCGACGCTCAGGCCGTCGTCGGCCGGCGGGTAGAATGGCGCGTAGGCCCCGGTGCCGTCGACGCTCCCCACCTGGATGTAGCGCGCCTCGGACCAGATGGGGAGCGGCAGGAAGCGCAGGGCGTCGCCCGGCACGACCGCCTCGCCGGGGCCGATGACGAAGGTCTGCGCACCACGCCGACAGACGATCTCCACCGGCGCGCTCCCCTTCGGCGTGGGCCCGGGTGAGGCCGCGCGACGGCCTGGAACCACGCCGACGAAGAGCAGAAGGGAAGCCACGGCCGTCCCCAGCGCTGCCAGGACAATGCCGAGCGGTGGCAGCCGCCGCCGCGCGCTTCGCTGCGCCGCGATGCGCGTCCAGGTCGGCGCCGCCAGCTCCGTCTCGAACTCGGCGACCCGCGCTGCGCGCTCGGCCACGCGCGCCCGACACGACGGGCAGGCCGCGACGTGCGCCTCCACGGTGGGCGCGGCGCGGCCGTGGATCTCGCGATCGTCGAGCGCGAACTCGGACAGGCACCCGTTCATGACGGCTCCTTTGCCAATATCGGCCCCGGCTCGGCCCCCAGCAGCGCGCGCGCGTGCCGCTCGAAGCGAGTCAGACAGTTGCGGACCGTCCGGTCCGAGATCCCTTCCACCTCCGCCGCCTCCGCCTGCGTCATCCCGTCCAGGTGCACGTAGACGACGACCGCCTGGGTGCGCGGGTCCAGACCGGCGAGCAGCTCCCACACGCCACGGCGCTGCGGCCCCTCGGGTGCGGCCGCCGAGGGCCCCCACCGCGCCAGGTCGCGGTCGGCGCGCCCGCGCAGCTTGCCGTTCCGGACCGCGTTGAGGCAGAGGTTGGTGGTCACCCGGTAAAGCCAGGCCAGAAGCTCGCGCCCGCTCGGTATGCGCGGGCGGTATCCAAAACAGCGGACGAAGACCTCCTGCGTGACGTCGCGCGCGGCCTCGCGGTCGTGCAGGATTCGCAGGCCCCGCGCGTAGACGGCGCCTGCGTAGTCCCTATACGCCTGCGCCACCTCCGCGTCAGTCATCGCCAAAGGTAGTAACACGCAACGAACGCTGATCCGGAAGCCCGGACCCGCGCTGTCGGTCGTTTTTGTTCTGGCGGGCGCCCGCCAGGAGAGGCCCTCACCGCGTCAGTCCCCACCTACGAGCAGTTCGATCGACCGCACGCCGGCAGTCACAAAAATGAGATCCAGGGGGCTGGGCACCGACCGTGGCGGCCAACGACGACCCTCGGCTCGCCGGGCGCGTCAGTCGGGGAGCGGCTTGCCAGTCCGGGCGTAGGCGTCGCGGCAGTCGCTGACGGCACCGTAGCCATAGACGGCCGATGCCGCGAAAACGACCGCCCCCACCAGCCCGACCCCGATGCCGAACGATCGAGGAACATCTGCCCCGCCTGCGAGGCCCAGCCCTGCAACGGCAACGGAGGGTACGAAGAGCAGGCTGTCGAGGATCGGCGCCGTGTACTCGGTCGTGCATCCGCGAACGCCCTCCGACGGTGGAGAAGCGCGGCGCGAGGTCACGAGCGCGATTGAACAGCCGGCGGCGAGGGTCGACGCCGCCAGGAGGCCGGCGAGCAGGGCCGACGGTCGCGCGCCCCGGGTCGGCTGCTTCTTCACCTCAGTCCCCGTTGACGATCGGCTCGAACGACCAGAGGCCGGCGGTCACGAACAGGATGTCGACCGCCACCATGAACTGGGTCCAGAACTGGGCGCCGTCGAAGTCGGGCGAGACGGGGTCGATGAGCTGGGTCGTTCCGCGCGCCCCGGCGATGACGATGGGGACGATGATCGGGTACAGCAGCGTCGCCAGGAGGGCGTCGCGGCCGCGGGCGCGCAGGAGCGCCGCCGAGAAGATGCAGCCGGCCGCGGCGAAGCCGACGGTGCCGAGCGCGAGCAGCAGCACGACGCGGCCGAGCACCGGCCCCAGCGACGCCGCGAAGAGCAGCCCGGCCAGCGCGGTGAGGACCGTCTCGGTGATGGCCATCAGCGCGACGGTCGCCAGCAACTTGCCCAGATAGATCGCGGCGCGTGGCGCCGGCGTCAGCAGCAGCGAGCGAATCGCCTCGCCGTCGCGCTCGCGGTCGAACGTCCGGCCGAGACCGACCGTCCCGGACACCACCAACGCCACCCAGACGATGCCGGCCACGACCGGCGCGGGGGGGCGCGTCCCCTCGATGACGAAGGCGAAGCTGAAGATCAACACGACGACGACGGCCAGGAAGGTCATGGTCGCCAGCACCTCGCGGCTCCGCCACTCGATGGCCAGATCCTTCCTGGCGATGCGGAGCGCCTGGGCGAGGAATCCGGGCGGTGGCGCGCTAGGCAATCGGCGCCTCGCGGGTCAGGGGCCGCGCCTTCTCGCGGGTCTTGGCGTCGTAGGTGGCACGCACCGCCTCGGCTCCGAAGCCCCCCGGGCGCGTCTCGTCGAACACGACGCGCCCGCGCCGGAGGATGACCACCTGATCGGCGACGGCCGCCGCGCCGAGATCGTGCGTCACCAGCACCACCACGCGGCCGGCCGCGCGCTCGGCGGCGAGCTCGGTGGCCAGCCAGTCGGCGCCCGCGGGATCGAGCGCTGCGGCCGGCTCGTCGAACAGCAGCAGCGCCGGATCGTGAACGAGGGCGCGCGCCAGCGCCAGGCGCTGCACCATCCCGCGCGAGAAAGTCCGCGCCGGCGCGTCGGCCGCCACGTCGGCGAGCCCCACCCGCGCCAGCAACGCCGCCGCGCGCGCAGCCGGATCGGCCACGCCGTGGAGGTCGGCGAACAGGGTGAGGTTCTCGGCCGCCGTCAGATCGCCGTAGACGCCGGGCTCGTGCCCGACGTAACCGATGCGCGCGCGCAGCGCCGACCCGCGCCCGAGGCGCTCGTCGCCCCAGCGAACCTCGCCCGCGCTGGGCGCGACGAGGGTCGAGAGGATGCCGAGCAGCGTGCTCTTGCCCGCGCCGTTGGGCCCGATGACGGAGGCGATCCGCCCCGGCTCGAACGTCGCGCTCACGTCGGCGAGCGCCCGCCGGCCGCCGTAGATCTTGCCGATCTTCGACAACCGCAACGCCGCCGTGCCGCCGCCGATCATGCCGCGCGCTGTTCGTCCAGCGCCGCCAGGTCGCGATAGATCTGTTCGAGCCGCCCGACCAACTGCTTGCGCTGGTCGGCCGGCGCCGCACTGCCCGCCTTCCG
>DASYEX010000085.1:0-16560 GCA_036498765.1 Polyangia bacterium | reverse complement strand
CGTCGGGCGCGTACCGCGTCAGCTTGCAGGCGGCGTCCACCGACCAGGGCGGACCGAAACCTCTGCCGACCGCCGCGATTGGCCTCGGCCGCTTCACGGTGGCGATCACGCTGTCCGCCGGTGATGCCGGCGCCGACGCTGGGGCGCCCGCGCCCGACGATCTCGCGGTGGCGGCGCCCGCCAAGACGCAGACCATCCCGGCAGATCCCTACATGCCGGTTCACGGCCACGGCGGGTCGACTGTGCCCGCCATCACGGCGATGGGCGGCGGCCTCTACAGCGTCGGCAACCTCGACTTCTTCATGGGCGGCTACTGGGACCTCTACCTCAACCTCACGCCCGCGGGCGGGACGGCCGATCTCGTCACGTTCCCGATCTGCGTCCCCAGCGACTAAGTTCCCGCGGGGCTCCCCGAGGCGGTGCTCGTCGTGGCATCGGGGCAGTGGGCGTGGCTCTGGGTGATGGTGATGTTGCTCTTGTAGGCACCGGTCGCGACGCAGGTCATGATCGCGAGGGTCGCGCTGTCCATGGCCTGGAAGGTGTTGGCGCCGGTCGGCGTCCAGTCGAGCATCGCGCCGCCGCCCAGCGTGTAGCGCGCGATCTGCGGCGGCACCGAGGGGTCGAGATCCTGACTTCCGACCAGGCTCGAGAGCACGTCGTCGCCGATCGCCTGCAGGTGAACGGCCACCGTCACGTGGTCCGGCGTGGCGGGGAGCGGGCCGGCGCCGGGGTAGGCGAGGGTGAAGTGCGTCTGGTAGGTGCTGGGCATGGAAGCCTTCTGAATGAGCAGGCCCGGAAGCTGGTTGCTGGGCGCCAGCGTCGCCGCCTGCCAGAACATGTCGACCTGGGCGCCGCCGGCGTCGTAGATGCAGTCGCGAATGAGCCAGAGGTCGGGATCGGGCGAGGTGTCCTCGAGCGGCAGCGCGCTCGGAAAGCTGCCGGCCGCCTCGGTGTTGCCGCTGGCGTAGACCACGGCGCCATCCTTGTAAGCGGTCAGCTCGACCCAGGCGCGGCGATCGGGGGTGGCGCCGCTCGGCCAGGCGTGCCCGGAGGCGCCGGTGTTGTCGAGAGTCAGCACCAGCTTGTTCGTGACCGGGTTGAGGCAGAGTGTCTCCTGGACCGCGGTGTCCAGGAACGCGGCCGCGGCCGCCTGCTGCCGGCCGTTCTCGGGCGTGGTTCCGCTGCTGGCGTCGGCCGCCGGGAAGTCGCCGGCCGCCAGATCGACCCCCGCCAGGAGGTGGCTGTGCACGCGCCGGATCTTGTTCGGCGTGGTCGTCGAGACGGCGCCGTCGCTGGCCACCATGTGGCACTCGGCGCAGCTCTCGCCGCCGGGCGACTCGGCGAGCGTGGTCGCCGACCATTCGGCGAACGTCCGTTCGACGTGCGCTCCCTGCATGTTCTGGATGTCGTGGCAGCTGCCGCAGGCGTTGGCCGAATCGATCGTCGCGCCGTCGAGCAGGCGCGAGTAGGAGACGTTGTGGGGCGAGCCGGGCACCGGATCGGCGAACGGCCCGAACAAATCGCCGTTCGACGCCAGCGTGAGCGGGTCGTTGTGCGTGCCGGTGACCTGCTCGATCGAGTGGCAGAAATAGCAGGTGACGCCCTTCATCGGCGCAGTGAGGGTGGCGAGGTTCGTGCCGTCGGTCTTCCCTTCGCGGACCGCCACGGGGGCGTGGCAGTTGACGCAGAACGTGCCCAGCGCCTGGCTGGTCTCGCGCTGGGCGCGCTGGTTCATGGCGCGGAACACCGGGTCGTCGGTGGCGTAGGCGTGCATGCTCCCCGACCAGTCCTGGTACTGCTGCGGGTGACAGGTCTTGCAGGTGAGCGGATCCATCAGCTCGGCCTGCGACAGGGTGGTCGTCCCCGAGCCCGAGCCGCAGCCGGCCAGCGCACCCACCCCCAACGTGAGGCTGACGACGAAGACGGCGGCGTGGCTACCCCGGAGCTTCATGGGTATGAAGTATGTGCTGGGGGCCTCCGGGTGTCACAAATCGACCCGGCGGATTGCCGCGGTCAGTCGCCGGCGCCAGCGTCGACGATTGGGTTGTCGGGAGCGCCGCAGGCGATCCACCCAAGCAAGAGCTGGCGCTCGTCGTCGGTCAGCACCTCGGGCCCGCCCGGCGGCGGCATCTGGCAGGACTGCACCTGGTTGCGGATCTCGCCTGCCTCGGTACCGTTCTTTCCGTAGATCTGCTGGTAGTTGGTGAGCGGCATGCTCGCCTCCTGGCCCCCGGCGATGTGGCAGCGATCGCACAACGGGCTGATGACGTTCGCGTAGACGTCGGAGAAGCTGGGTACGCCAGCTTCTGGGCAGACCACCGTGGGCATTGCCGGGCACTCGACGGCTGCCTTCTGACACTCGAGCAGCGCCAAGCAGAGGGCCGGAATGATGGGCCCTGGCCTCACTCAGGGCACCTGAACGAAGAACGCCGCGTGGCCGTGCGGCGAGTCTTCCTGGCTGTCGCCGCACTCCTCGAAGAGGTGGAAACGAACGGTCCAGATGCCAGCCTGGGTGAACTTGATCGGACCGACCTTGTAGACGCCGGGGGCGATCTCCGTCGATGGATTCGGCGGCGCGGGCACGCCTACGGCGACGCTGAGTGAGACGTCGGGGCGGATGCCGGCGCAGGTGGCGGGCATCATGTCGGCGAGCCGAGTGGCGGTGACCGTGAAGAAGGTATCGGCGTTCTCCTTGATCGGCGTCGCGGTCCAGCTGACGTAGTACTTGCAGTCGTCGTCGTTCCCCGCCGCGCCGTACATCGTCGGACCGTAGTCGCTGGTGTCGACGCCCGCGTCGCTACCGGCGTCGGCATCCGCGGCCGGAGCGTCGGGGAGCGCCCCTCCCTGCGAGTCGAAGGTCACGTTGCAGCTGGCTTGGCTCGGGGGAATCAAGGTGGGATCGATCACCTCACACACGCCGATCGTCTGGATCGTGAGCCCGCCGTCGCTCGCCTTGCAATGGTCGTCGGGAGGTCCGATCACCACGCCGGCAGGCGAATCCGCACCGCCGCTGCTGGTGCTGTTGCTGCTGCAACCGGCGGCCGAAAGCACAATGCTGGCCGCGATGAACACGGAGCCGATCGACTTGGTCATGGCCTCTCCTTGGTCAGGTACCCTAGTGCGTTCCACGGCTGAGGCGCTGTGTAATATTTTCGCAGCGGCGCGAGGGCGTGCGAAAATTTTTCGCACCGGTCGGCGGTGACGTTCGCGAGCCGCCTATGCGCGCGGCGGGTACTTCTTGAGCTTGAGCTGCAGCGTGCGGCGCGTGATGCCGAGCCGCCGCGCCGCCTCGGAAATGTTTTGGTTGGTGTCGGCGAGGATGCGCTGGATGTGCTCCCACTCGGCGCGTGCCAGGGTGGGCGAGGGCGGCTCGCCGGCTTCGGCGCGCGGCGCGGCTTCGCCGGTCAGCGCCGCGATCACCTGGTCGGCGTCGACGGGCTTCGACAGGTAGTCGTGCGCGCCGGCGCGCAGCGCCTCGACCGCCGAGGTGATGCTGCCGTAGCCGGTCAGGACGACGATGCGCGCGCCGGGGGCCAGCGCGCGCAGGGGCGCGATGAGGGCCAGGCCCGAGAGTCCCGGCATCCGGAGATCGACCACGGCGTAGTTGGGCTTGCGGGTACCGGCGGCGGCCACCGCGGCGTCGTGATCGCCCGCGGTGGCCACGTCGTAGCCACGGCCGCGCAGCGCGCGCGCCAGCCGCTCGCGGAAGACCTCGTCGTCGTCGACCAGCAGGATGGCGCCGCCCGCGGTCGTCACGGAGCGGCTCGGCTGGTCAGGGGACTCTTCGTGGGGCTCTTGATGGGGCTCGCGACCGGCAACCAGAGCGTCGCGGTGGTGCCGGCACCCGGCGCCGAGCGGATCGAGAGGCCGCCGCCCAGCCGTTCGACGACGGCGCGCGCCAGGAACACGCCGAGGCCCATCCCCTGGCCGGCCGGCTTGGTGGTGAAGAACGGCTCGCCCACGCGCGCCACCAGCTCGGGTGGCATCCCGGCGCCGCGATCGGCGATCTCGAACACCAGCCGGGGCGCGCGGTCTCCCGTCGTCTCCTGGGTCGCCACCCGCACGGTGACCGGCGCGCCTGGCGGTGAGGCCTGGCGGGCGTTGTCGACCAGGCCCCGCAGCGCCTGCCCGAAGGCGTGCCGGGGGAGCGCGGTGACCGCGCCGGCGGCGGCGTCCTCGACGGTGACGTCGACCGCGCGCTCGCCGGCCGGGTGACCGTCGAGACAGTCGGCCAAGATCTCGCGCACCGAGACCTTGGCGAACTGCTCGCCCGCCGGATCGCCGGCGTCGACGCGCATGCGCGACAGGATCCGCCGGCAGCGCTCGACCTCCGCGCGCATGAGGCGAACGTCATCTGCGGCGGCCGGTGCGCCGATCGTCGCCACCTCGCGCTCGAGGTCCTTGGCCACCACGGCGATCGTCGACAGCGGCGTGGCCAGCTCGTGCGCCGCGCCCGCCGCCAGCGTCGCCAGCGACGCCAGCCGCTCCTGCCGGGCGGCCAGGCTCCGCGACTCGGAGAGCTCCTCCTCGCGCGCCGCCAGCGCCCGCCGCACGCGCATCAGGAAGTAGACGATGAACGCCGCCGCCACGCCGAACGCCACCCACATCCCGCGCAGGTGCAGCGCCATGTGCCCGGCATGGCCGCCCCCCAGCATCGGCAGCGGCCGGTGCCGCGCGAACAGCACCAGCGATGACGCCAGCGACAACAACACCAGCAGCCAGGTCCAGGCCGAACGCAGCGTGATGGCTGCGATGGCGATCGGCACCAGATAGAGAAAGCTGAACGGGTTCTCCGGGCCGCCCGTGAAGTAGAGCAGCCCCGAGAAGGCGAGCACGTCGAAGGCCATCACCGCCAGCAGCCACCACTCCTCGGCCGGGCGCAGGTGCGCGACGACGATGCAGACCAGGTTCGAGATCAGCGCCAGCCCAACCAATGCAAACAGCGGCGCCATGGGGATCTCCACGTTCATCCCCCAACGGACCACGGCGATCGTCAGCGCTTGACCGACGACCGTCGCGAACCGCAGCCTGACCAGCCAGCCGAAGTTGATCCGTGCGGGCGAGACGGGCTCTTCCACCATGCCTGGGCTTAACTATACTTTGTCGAGCCCTCTGCCTGCGACGCTTGCACTTGCGCCAGGCGCGCCAGGGTCTCGAGCAGCACCGCGGGCTGGATCGGCTTCGGGCAGAGCTCGATCGGTCCGAGCTGGCTGCGCATCGAATCGGGGCTGAACCCCGCCGCCGTCACCAGCACCACCGGCACCGTCGCGAACGCGGGGTCCTCCAGTTGCTCGCGCCGAAAATCCCAGCCGTCGCAGTTGGGCATCATCAGATCCAGCAGGATGACGGCCGGCCGCAACCCGCCGCGCAGCGTCTGCAGCGCCTCGCCGCCGTCGGCGGTGGCCGCGACCGCGTACCCCTCGCCGGCCAAGAGCTCGACCAGGGCTCGACGAACGTCGGGGTCGTCCTCGATGACGAGGATGGTCTGGGCCTGTTCCGACAAGGTAACGGACAACATCGTCCGTGTGGCGAACCCGTCAAGGGGCCGACGGAGTCAAATCGTACAAGATTCGCCCCGAACGAGCCCGCTTGGGAGTGGTTCGGTCCCCGAGTGGGGCGTACCGGGAGGGTTCAAGGTCTTGCCGCTGTCCGTCGATGGAGGGGGGTATGAGCAGTGTCGCGCTCACTCGGCAGGCTCCTTATCCCGTGCGCGTGCAGCAAAGGCGGTGCGGAAAGTGCGGCAAGCTGGTCTCGCGGGGCGCCTACGCCTGTCGGCGGTGCGGCAAGAGCCAGCGGGTCCGGCCGCGTACAGTCCTCCTCTGTCTCGCGGCCGGGCTGATGGTCGGTATGTTCGCCGTGGCCGCCGGCAGCACCGTCCTGCCGCAAGCTCATCCGGCCGAGGCGTCCGCCGCGCCGGCCGCACCCACCGCGCACGTCTCGGTGGCGGCCGCGCGGGCGCTCGAGGTCAGCGCGACCGATCTCTGGATCGCCTACTCCCGCGACGCGGCGGGTGCCGACCACAACTACCGCGACCGCTCGCTGACCGTGACCGGGGTCGTCCGCTCCATCGACCGGGACTACGAGGGCGACATGGTCGTGCGGCTCGGGACCGGCGACGCCCTCGACACCGTCAACGCGACCCTCGCCGCCCGCAACGATCCGGCGCTCTCGAGCCTGGTCAAAGGGCGCGTGGCCTCGCTTCTCTGCGTCGGGCGGGGCGCCTTGATGGGCGCGCCGCTGCTGGCCGGCTGCTTCCTCAGATAGCGGCCCTGGACGAGCGGCCGCGGCGCGCGGCGTAGCCCGGCGAGGCGGCCAGCAGCCGGGCGTGCAGCGCCTCGGCGGAGATCTGGCCAGGCGCGGTCGCGCCCGCGACGAAGCCATACGCCAAGAGAGAACCGGCGGCGGCGAGCTCGACCCGCAGCCCGTCATCGCCCGCCGCCATGCCGATCACCGCGGTCCGTTCCGGCCGCTGCGCGAGCAACGCGTGCAGGGTGGCGCGGTCCTCGGGCGTCCGCACCGCGGTCGCGACCTTGGCGATTGCCGACGGCGGCGCGGCGGCGTGACAGGCGTCGACGCGGGCGAGGAGGTCGCCGAGCGGCGGCGTCCCCCCGAAGTCGTGGTGCGAGATGATGAGCTGGCCGCCCGCGCGCCCCTGTACCAGCGCCGCGACGGCGCCGGTGATGGCCGCGTCGTCCTCGACGTCGGCCCACGACGCGACGGCCAGCGACGCGCGAAAGCGCGCCAGCCGTTCGTCCTCACCCGCTGTGAAGCGGCCCCCTTGCGAGGCGCTGCGGATGGTCACCAGCACCGGCGTTCCGCTCGCCTCCAGGCCTGCGCAGGCGTCCCCTGCCGGGCCGTCCAGGTGCTGCCCCGGGAAGAGGTCGACGCGCGCCTCCACCACATCGAACGGACGCGCGCCCCGGCTCATCCGGGCGCAAGCGACGAGCGCGTCGGGGTGGTCGGCCACGCCGACGATCAACGGGCCGCGCGTCGGATCGAGCATGCCGGCTAGCCTAGCAGGCTCGGTCAGAGCGCCGAAGCTGGCTACGCGCCGCCCGCGCCGCCGAGCCCGAGGGCGCCACCCGCGCCACCCAGACCCAACGCCCCGGCTCCGCCGGCCGCGCCCCCGGCTGCACCGGCCGCGCCCCCGGCCGCCCCTGCTGCGCCTCCGGCCGCCCCCGCCGCGCCCCCGGCCTCACCACCTACGCCCGCCGCGCCGTTGGCGCCACCGACCGCCCCCGCAGCCCCCCCGGCCCCGCTTGCGCCGGCGCCGCCGGTCGTGCGGTTGGGCTCGACGAACTTGCCGCTCCCGCTGTTGTCGGTGCAGCCCCCAACCAACAGCGCGCCCGCACCGGCCAGCGTTCCAACCAGCGCCAAGGTCCCCATCAGCTTGCGGGCCGACTTCGGGACGAAACGGTCATCCGCCATCGCGATCTTCTCCTCGGCCGATAAAGGGGCCGCCCAGCAGAGTACGTTAGCTCGTGCGTACCCGGCAAGCTTCGGCCGGGAAGGGCCGGTACTTTAGCGGGAGCGCCCGCGCTCCGGTCAGCCCCGGCCGCCGGCGTCGACGTTCGAGCCCCCGCTCCCGGTGCCCCCGCCGGGCCCCGTCGCCCCAGCGGCGCCCGTGGCGCCGCCCTTCCCGGTAGTCCCCGCCGTTCCCGTGGCGCCGCCGCTCCCCGTCGTTCCGCCGGTGCCCGCGCCGCCCGTTCCGGTCGTCCCGGCGCTGCCAGAGGTCCCGGCCGCGCCGGTGGTGCCGCCTTTGCCGGTGGTTCCAGCCGCGCCGCTGCTGCCGCCCTTGCCGGTCGTCCCCGCGGTGCCCGTGGTGCCGCCCTTGCCGGTCGTTCCGCCGGTCGCCGGGGTCCCGCCCGATCCGGTGGTGCCGCCGGTGGCCGGGGGCGCTCCGGCCGCGCCGCTCGCGCCCGCCGCGCCGGACATGTCGGCCCCGGCGTCCATGTTGGCCGGGGCGCCCGCGGCCCCGTCCAGCGTGTCGTTCTGGAAGGTCGACTTGCCCTCCATGTATGCCGAGTCGTCCTCGCAGGAGATCAGCAGGCCCCCACCCAACAGACAGGCGAGGAGGGCAAAGCGCCGCATGCCCGCATTTTATCCCGGTCGAGCCGCGCCCAATAGAAAAAGGCGCCCGGCCGACACGCGGCGGGGCGCCTTTCGAATGCCGGTCAGGCCGGGTCTAGTGGTCCGTGCCCGCGTCGGTCGCCTGGCACAGGCTGATGCCGATCGTGTGGGGGCAGTGGGCGGACGGCTTGCCGACGCCGCCGTCCATGCCGAAACCCTCGACGCCCCAGCACATGTGGTACGAGCGGCAGTGTTCCTGGTTGCTGCCGGTGTAGAGCGACTCACACGCGGACTCGGTCGTGAACTGCGAGGGGCAGTAGGCCGCCATCTGAGCGCAGAAGATCGCCGGGGTGAGAACGTCCGTCCCGGTCGCGTCGGTCACCGTGCAATCGGCCATCGAGGTGCCCGCGTCGGCCTTGCCGCCCGCGCCGCCGTTGCTGTGGCCGCCCGCGCCGCCGTTGCTGCCCGCCGTGCCGCTGGTGCCTGCCGCCGCGCTGCCGCCGCCGCCGGCCTTGCCGCCGCCGCCGGAGCCGGCCGCGCTCGATCCGGCGGTGCCGGTCGTGCCCGCCGCGCTCGATCCCGCGGTGCCCGTCGTGCCTGCAGCGCTGGATCCCGCCGCGCCGGTGGTGCCGGCCGCGCCGCCGGAGCCTCCGGTGCCGTTGTTGGAGGTGCTGCTGGAACAACCAAAGGTCGCGAGCGCGAGGGTCAGGAACGGTATTGCAAGCTTCTTCAACATGGCGGTCTCCTTGAAATTGCGGCCGAGCTTAATCGACAACGTCCGCAAGGTCTATTTGGTTTATTGGCTTTTTACTTGGAATCGATGGCGCCGCGGAGCCCGAGGTCGAGCCCCTTGACCTTGTCGAACCGCTGGGCGACGTCCGGCCAGTTCCAGATATTCCAGACCGCCTCGAAGAAGCTCTTCTTGTCGGGCCCGTATTGCAGATAGAACGCGTGCTCCCAGGCATCCAGCACCAGGAGCGGGACGCCGCCCTGGTTGATGTTCGACTGGTGGTCGTAGATTTGCGTCGTCACCAGCCGCTTGGCGACCGGCTCCCAGGCGAGCGCCGCCCAGCCCGAGCCCATGATTGTCATTGCCGCGTGGGTCAGTTGGCCCTTGAAGGCCGCGAAGCTGCCGAAGTCCTGTTTGATCTGATCGCCGAGCCCGCCGGCCGGCTCGCCGCCCGCCTTGGGGGCCAGGTTCTGCCAGAACAGCGCGTGCAGCACGTGCCCCGAGGTGTGGAAGGCCAGCGCCTTCTCCAGCGTGGCGATCTTCGCGAAGTCGTTCTTCTCGCGCGCCTCGGCCAGCCCGTCGGTGGCGGTGTTGGCGCCGGCGACGTACGCCGCATGGTGCTTGTCGTGGTGGAGCTGCATGATCTTGCCCGAGACGTGCGGCTCCAGCGCACCGTAATCGTAGGCAAGCTCCGGGAGAGTGTACTTTGGCATGGCGCGTAGTATGGCTACCGCGCTCAGCCGTGCAAGGGCGGACGAGCTTTTCCTGATCGATCGCCCTCGGGGAGTTCCCCGATCTGCCAAGCGCCCCCGGCCGAGCTTTGCCCGGGCCGAGCTGCGGCCGGACTACGAGCCGAGCTGGCGTTTTTCGCGGCGGAGGCGCTTGCGGACGACGGCGGCGGCCCGGCGGGCCATCGTGGCCTGCGTCGGCTGGCGTCCCGGCATCGGCTCTTGCTCGCTGTGGTGCTCGACGAAGTCGCCGGGCGCGCAGCCGAGCTCGAACATCGTGACCTCGCGCTGGCCACGATCGCCGAGCCGGAAGGGGACCACCGCCGCGCCGATTCCGGCGCCGACATAGACCGCGCCGGCCGGCTCGCCGTCGGCGCCCGCCTGATCGCGCGAGCCGTAGAGCCCGTGCACGTAGCGGTGGCCGGCGATCATGCCGACGGCCAGCTCGTGGAGGCGGGCCAGCGTCACCTGCCCGCCGTGCGTGTGGCCCGAGAGAACGAGCGGGATGCCGTGGCGCCAGAGCCCGTCCGCCTCCTCGGCGATGTGCGAGAGCGCGATGGCCGGCAGATCGCGGCGCAGTCCCTTGACTGCCTCGTCGCGCCGCGCGTGCCCGGTGTAGGCGTCGTCGAGGCCGACCACCTGCAACCGTTCGCCGCGCAGGGTGATCGTCGTGTTCCGATTGCGGAGCACCTCGGCGCCGCCGCGCTCGAGCGCCAGGCGGACCTCGTCGGCGCCGGACCAGTAGTCATGGTTGCCGAGCACGGCGATGACCGGCACCTTGAAGAGGCGGATCACCTCCGCGAGCTGCTCGAGATAGAGCTGGCTGTGGCAGACGAAGTCGCCCGAGATCAGCACCAGGTCGGGGTGCTGGGCGTTGGTCATCTCGGCCGCCGTCTGGTGCACCTCGAACGAAGTGATGCGGCCGACGTGCAGATCGGTGAGGTGCGCGATGCGCAGGTGGCTCACCTGCTTGCGGTAGGGCGCCGGGCCGGCGAAGCGGCGCAGCTGGATGCCGTAGCGGCGCGCGCCGTTCGACGGGCGCCAGGTGGCGTGCGCGCGGCGGGCCGCCATGCGGGCCGCCCAGGCGGCGGCGTCGTCAACCGTCGGCGGGGCTTCGGCCGTCAGAGTCAGGAACGAGCCACTCACGGAACACCTTCAATATAACTCTCGGGAGGCTCCTCCCGCCGGGGAAATCGTCGCGTTCGTCCATACGTACTTCGCCCTACAATAGCTTCGCCCTACAACGGTCGAGGTGCTACGGCGACGGTGCTGATCGTAGCCTGCTGGTTGACCCGTTCTTGCTGCCGGTCTTCGGCGCGGGATGCGCGTCGAAGAACGAATCCCCGGGGGCGCGAGCGGTGGCAGCGGGAGCGGCACGGGCGGCTTGGTAGCCGACGCAGGCGAGGCGCTCACACCCACTCTGACACCGGTGGAGGCCACCTGGGCGGCCATAAAGGCGAGCTGCAGCACCTACGTCCATGCGGCGCAGTGCTCATGGGCTGGCCATCGCGCGATGGCGACGATCGACGTCGAGAACGATCAGCCGCCGCTCCGCACCCCGCCACCGCCCGACAGCCAGAACATGCGCGGAATCAAGTGGGCCGGAAGGCGGCAGCCCGGACGCCACACCTGCGGAATCAAATCCAGCGGAGTGCCACCCGGCTCGACTTGATTCCGGCGGATGTTTGGTCCGCTGCCGGTCAAGACTCGAGCTCGCTCGATGTGACCAAGGGCTCGACCTGGAGCGAGCGTCTCGCAAGATGTGAGGAACGAACGATGAGGGCGCGCTACGTCGAGCTTTGAACCAGCTCGAGGAAGGCCCGCGCGGCGTGGCTCAGCGTGCGGGCCTTGGCGTAGAAGAGGCGCACCTTCCGCTCGACGTGGAGCTCCTTGACCGTCACCTCGCAGACGGCGCCGCTCTCCACGTCCTGGCGGACGCACATGCGGGGCAGGAAGGCGACGCCTTCGCCGTTTTGAACCAGGCGGCGGATCGTCTCCAGCGTCGGCATCTCCACGTCCATCCGCAGCGGCACCTTGTGCCGGCGGAACTCGCGCAGCACCACCTCGCGATAGGGCGACAGCACGTTGTGCGCGATGAAGGTCTCCTCGCCGAGCTCGGCGATCGAGACGGCGCGGCGGCGCGCCAGGCGATGCTTGGGCGAGACGATGAAGGCCAGCGCGTCGGTGTAGATCACCTTGGCGACCAGGCGATCGTCGCCGGGGTCATAGCTCGCCATCCCGAGCTCGAGGTCGCCCTCGAGGAGCTCGACGGGGATGCGGCTCGACTGCGCGCGCCGGACCTGCACCTTGATCTTGGGGAAGAGGCCCCGGTAGCGCTGGATGTAAGGGAGGAGGTAGAGCGTCGACGACTCGTTGGCGCCGATGACCAGGCGGCCGGCCGACTTGTCGCGCAGCTCGGCGAGCGCGCTCGCCAGCTCCTCCTCGAGGTTGCGGAAGCGGCGGGCGAAGTCCAGCACCGTCCGGCCCGTGTCCGTCGGGACCAGCTCCTTGGCGCCGCGATCGATCAGCTTTTCGCCGAGCTCGCTCTCGAGGCGCTGCACCGCCAGCGAGACCGCCGGCTGCGTGCGGAACAGCTTCTCGGCCGCGCGCGAGAAGCTGCGCTCACCGACGACGGTGGCGAACACTTGCAGGGCGTGGAGCTCCATCGGCGGCATGCTAGAGCATAACTAACGCTTATCGAACCAAGAATAATTATAAATTTGCGATATCTCGCCCCGAGACCCAAGGTTGAGCCCATGCCCAGTCAGACTCCCACGACCCCGGATCGCGACCGCGTCCACATCTTCGACACCACCCTCCGCGACGGCGAGCAGGCTCCCGGTTGCAGCATGACCATGCCGGAGAAGCTGCGCATGGCCGCCAAGCTCGCGGAGCTCGGCGTCGACATCATGGAGGCGGGGTTCCCCGTCGCTTCGGCGGGGGACTTCGAGGCGGTCCAGAAGGTGTCCCGCGAGATCCCCATCAAGGTTGCGGCCCTGGCGCGGGCCACCACGCTCGACGTCGAGCGGGCCGCCAAGGCGCTGGAGGACGCCAAGACGCCGCCGCGCATCCACGTCTTTCTCGCCACCAGCGACGTCCACCTCAAGTACAAGCTGAAGAAGACGCGCGCCCAGGTGCTCGACGAGGCGGCGGCCGCCGTCGCCCTGGCCCGCAAGCACGTCGCCGACGTGGAGTTCTCCGCCGAGGACGGCGGGCGCACGCCGGTCGACTATCTCATCGACGTCTCGCGCGCGGTCGTCGCGGCCGGCGCCACGACGGTCAACATCCCCGACACCGTCGGGTACGGCGTCCCCGAGGAGTACGGCGCGCTCATCGGGCAGGTCGCCCGCGCGCTGGGGACGTCCGCCATCGTGAGCGTCCACTGTCACAACGATCTCGGGCTGGCGGTCGCCAACTCGCTCGCCGCCATCCAGAACGGCGCCCGCCAGGTGGAGTGCACCGTCAACGGGATCGGCGAGCGGGCCGGCAACTGCTCGCTCGAGGAGATCGTGATGGTGCTGAAGACGCGCGCCGACCTGCTGCCGTACACCACCGGCATCAGGACCGAGCAGCTCTTCCCGGCCAGCCAGCTCCTGACGGAGATCATCGGCGTGGGCGTGCAGCCGAACAAGGCGATCGTGGGAGCGAACGCCTTCGCGCACGAGGCCGGCATCCATCAGGACGGCTTCCTCAAGGAGAGGACGACGTACGAGATCATCGAGCCGAAGAGCGTCGGCGTGCCCGAGACCCGCCTCGTGCTCGGCAAGCACAGCGGCCGGCATGCGCTCAACGATCGCTGCAAGGCGCTCGGCCTGGCGCTGGACAAGCCCCAGCTCGACGAGGTTTACGCGCGCTTCACGGCGCTGGCCGACCGGCAGAAAGGGATCACCGACGAGGAGATTCGCCGCCTGGCCGATGAGGTCGTCAAGACTCTGACAAGAAAAATAGCGTAATTTCACTTACTTAAAATAACGTAAAAAAGTTTGTAAGTCCGCTAAAGGACTTGAGCGGCGCCACCGATGCTCAAGTCATGGCGGCGGAACGTGTAGCCCGAAACCTGGGTCTCCTGTGCCTCGCAACCAGCGCCCTCGGGTGCGGCGGAGTGGGCGACGAATCCACCCCCGCGGTGGGCATCGCCGCGGTCGTAGACAATGGCCTCGCCATGAACGGGCTCGCCATGAACGGGCTGGTCATGAACGGCCTGGCCATGAACGGGCTGGTCATGAACGGCCTCGTCATGAACGGGCTGACGGACGCCAACCTGACCGATCCCCCTACCCAGAAATTCATCCAGTATCTCGTTTCCTGCGCGCTCGGCCCGCAGCAGAGCCTCACCTGGACGACTGCGGACGGCACGACCTACACCTTCCCGGGCCAGCTCGGCCTCGCGCCCCAGTGGGGAGGGTCCCACGGCTCGTGCGACGGCTCCTGCCAGCGCTGGGTCTCGGCGTGTCTCCTGGCCCGCGTCGACGCCGCCGGGATCGATCGGGAGATCTCCATACGCGGGCCGAGCCTCGGACTCCTGCCCACCCCCAAGGAGATCTCCGGCTACACCCAGAAGGAGGCGACGTACTTCGGCAACCTGTTCATCCCGGGCCAGCCCCGCTTCCTCTGCCTGGCCCCTGGACAGAAGGAAGACGAGCGGGTCTGCGGCGACTCGCTGGCCGACTGCCCGATGACGGTCGTGGGCTCCTGCGCCCAGGACTGCGCCCTCAAAGGGGGGGTGTTCGGTGACTCCTTCTGCAGCGACGGCGGTCGCTTCGGCGCCGGTCAGACCTTCTTCGAAAGTGTGACGGTCTTTCTGCCGAAGTAGACGGCGTGATCGAGCGGGTCGTCGCCGGGCGCTTCCACCTCCTCGCCGAGGCCGGCGCGGGGGGGATGGGGACCGTCTATCGCGCGCGCGATCTGACCACCGGCGCGACGGTGGCCGTCAAGATCCTGACCGGGCGAGAGGTGCGCGAGGCCCAGCGGTTCGACCAGGAGGCCTCGATCCTGGCCGGGCTCGTCCACCCGGCCATCGTCCGCTACATCACCCACGGCGTCGCCGACAACGGCGCGCGCTACATCGCGATGGAGTGGCTGGACGGCGAGGATCTGGCGACGCGGCTCGCGCGCGAGCACCCGACCATCGCCGAGACGGTGGCCATGGCCCGCCGAACGGCCGAGGCGCTGGCCTATGCGCACCGGGCGGGCGTCGTTCACCGCGACATCAAGCCCGGGAACTTGTTCCTTCCCGCCGGCGCCCTCGAGCGGCTGAAGGTGCTCGACTTCGGCATCGCGCGGCTGACCGACAACACGCGCAAGCTGACCCGCACCGGCTCGGTGATCGGGACGCCGGGCTACATGGCGCCGGAGCTGATCCGAGGGGCGCGCGACATCACGCCGCGCGCCGACGTGTTCTCGCTCGGCTGCGTGATGTTCCAGTGCCTGACCGGCCGCGCGGTGTTCGAGGCCGAGGCGCCCACCGCGCTGCTGGCCAAGATCCTGCTGGTCGAGCCGCCTCGCGTGCGGGAGGTGGCGCCGCAGGTGCCGGTCGCCGTCGACGAGGTGGTGGCCCGCATGCTGGCCAAGGACCCCGCGCGCCGGCTCCCCGACGCGGCCGCCGTGCTGGAGGCGCTGGCCGCGCTCGGGCCGCTCGGCGACGGGCGCGCCGCGGGTGGAGCGAGGGCTGGCCTGGCGACCGCGGCGCTCACGGCCGGGGAGCGGCGGATTGCCTGCGTCGTCATCGCCGGCCCCTCGGTCACCGGTGAGCGGCGCTGGGGCGGCGACACACCGCCAGCGGCCGCTCCGGCCTCGGACGACGAGCTGGTCATCGCCGGGCAGCTGCGGCACCTGTTGGCCATCGAGGAGGATCTGGTCCGCCAGCACGGCGCGCGGGTTCACCCGCTGCCGGACGGCTCGGTGGTCGTGTCGCTCCCCGAGCAGGAGCGGGCCACCGATCAGGCGGTGCGCGCCGCGCGGTGCGCGCTGGCCATGCGGAGCGCGCTGCCCGGCGTGGCGCTGGTCGTCTCGACGGGGCAGGGGCGGTTCTCGGCCTGGTCTGCGGCGGGCGCGGTGATCGACAACGGCATACGGCTTCTGCGCGGCACGCCGCCCGGGGCCATCCGCCTCGATGACGTGGCGGCCGGTCTGCTCGACGCGCGTTTCGACGTCCGCCGCGACGGCACCGCCCCCTACCTGCGCGGCGAGCGTGACGCGTTCGGCGTCCAGCGCCAGCTGCTCGGCAAGGAGACCCTCTTCGTCGGGCGCGGCCGGGAGATGTCGATGCTCACCAACCTCTACGCCGGCACGGTGGCCGAGTCCGCCGCCACGCCGGTCCTGGTGATCGGCGCAGCCGGCGTCGGCAAGTCGCGCCTGCGGCAGGAGTTGATCGAGTGGGTGCAGCGCCAACCCGATCGCGCCGAGGTGATGTTCGGCGGCGTCGACGCCGTCGCGGCCGGAGCGCCGTTTGCCATGCTCGCGCGCGCCATCCGCCGCGCGGCCGGGATCGTCGACGGCGAGCCGATCGAGGCGCGGCGGGAGAAGCTGGCCGCCCGGGTCGCCCGCCACGTCGACCTCGAGGCGCGCGAGCGGGTCAGCGAGTTCCTGGGCGAGATCGCCGACGTTCGCTTCGACGGCGGGAGCGAGGCGCTGCGCACCGCGCGCGGCAGTCCCCAGCTGATGGGCGACGGCATGCGGCGCGCGTTCGAGGACTGGCTGGCCGCCGAGTGCGCTGCGCACCCGGTGCTGCTGGTGCTCGAGGACCTGCACTGGGGCGATCTCGGGACGGTCAGCTTCCTCGACGGGGCGCTGCGCCACCTGCACGACCAGCCGCTCATGGTGCTGGCGTTGGCCCGGCCCGAGGTGGAGGAGCGCTTCCCCGACGTCTGGACGGCGCGGCACCGGCAGACGGTCCGGCTGGGGCCGTTGTCGCCCCGCGCCGCGGAGCTGCTGGTGCGCCAGGCGCTGGGCGCGATCGACGAGCCGCTGCTGGCCCGGCTGGTCGAGCGGGCCGACGGCAACGCCTTCTACCTCGAGGAGCTGATCCGCGCG
>DASYEX010000084.1:0-7466 GCA_036498765.1 Polyangia bacterium | reverse complement strand
CTGTCGCCGCCGGACATCGGCCGGGGAATGGCAGTCGCGCGAGCGATGGGACCTTTTCATCTGGCCCTGTTTGCCTGGACGTTCGAACAAGCCCAGCGCGCGTCAGAGGTCGGCCACGCCACGTTGGACTCGATCGACCTGGTGCAAGGAATCGTCTGGCCGACTCACCTCAAGGGAGGCCGCCCCGCCGAACCGTTGCCGCTTCTCGACGGCTGCATGGAGGCTCTTCCGCGTTGGCTTGGCGTGCGCCACGAGCGCGTCACGCGGCCGGAGATGGAGAACGTTCTCTTTCCCACCACGGGGAGCGGGCGATGCTACGCCTGCCAAGGTTCAGGCCGGATGGCCCGGCACCGGCGTGGTCGCGGCGGTCAACCGGTGCTCGGTCGCCCGCGAAAGGTGGCATGCCACCACTGTGGAGGCACTGGACACGCGTGGGGCGTTTCGCGCTGGGAGGTTTACAGCGCGATCTCCACCATCCTGAAAAAAGCGGGCTGTCGCTTCACGTGGCCCCACGTTCTTCGCCACAGTCTGGCGGCACACCTTCTCGGCGCTGGGGTTGATCAGCTCGTCGTGCAGGAGCGCCTCGGCCACCGTTCGCTGGCGACCACGCTCAGGTACGGCTCCGCGACGCCCCAGGCCCGTGAGCGAGTGCGTGGCGCGCTCGCCGACGTTTACAGCACCTATCGAATGGCCCCTACACAATGAGCATTGTGAGGTCTGACGTGGAACCACCTGAAAGAACACCAGAATCTGCCGAAAGAAAGACAAAGAATCCCATCGGCGCGCCCGCGCTCGCAACCCCAGCCGACGTGCTCGGGCGAAGGTCTCGACGGCGTGGTCTCTCCTCCGTTCAGCGAGCTGTAATCCTAGCGGTCGTTCAGCGCGGGTCGATTCCCATCGGCGTCGTCAATCGCGTTCTCGGTTCACGGAGTGTGGCGCGTCTTCTCGGCGAAGGCTGGCTCCGCCGCGTCGGTTGCCAGTGTGTCGTCGGACGCTGCCACGCGGGGCACTACGTCGCACCGGCAAGCGTGCTCGTCCGCGCGTGGAGACGACCGCGATCAACTCAGATCGGGAGGCGAGCACGAAACCTGATTCGTGGCTTGCCGAGCTTCGTGCCACCGGAGACGAAATCATGACGAGTAGCTCTCGGGACCGAAAGAGAACGCCCAAACTTCGAGGAGACCTCATGCACAGACCCGACATTGACGCTCAACCGATTGCCGAACGAACCGAACTGACCGCCACCGCGTTTCATGAAGCCGGACACGCCATCGTCGCGGTGTACTTCGGAATACCGCCGACGAGCGTGAGCATCGTTCCGGCTGCCGATGGCTCGGCGGGTCGGATGTGTCATCCGTCGCCGCTCATCTTCGAAGCGGAGTCGCGGCGGGATCGACGGAGTCTGGTGCGCCAAATGATCCTCGTGTCGTACGCCGGGATCGGGGCACAACGACTTGTCGAACCCGAAGCACCGGAGTGGCAAGCCGAGAATGACTTCGCCAACGCTTTCGAATTGTCTCGGGAGCATGCGGTCCTTCCACGCGGATGCAGTTGGGTTGGAGATGAAGCGCACGGCGCATATCTCGACAGGCTACGCCGGGAATCGGCGCGGTTGGTGCGGCGACTGGCGGTGCCGATAAGTTTCTTCGCAGAAGCGCTCCTGGTGGCGCACGAGATGAGCGGCGCCGACGCCAGCGCTCTCGCGACCTCACTCCTGCCTGCGCCGGATCGGAGAGCGGCGTGATCGAATCCCACGAAGCGAGTGGCGGTACCGCTCCGCCAGCGGCGTTTTCCATTGTCATTCCTCCCGCGCCGCCACTAGGTAGCCCGCAGCGCGAAATCGAAGATCACGCTCCCGCGCGTTTCTTGTCGGCGTCGCACCGCCTCTGCCGTGCTTATGAGGCCGGTAACGCAGCCGACATCGCCCACGCCGAGGCCGAGTACGACCGTGCTCGAAAAGAGGCCCTTCGAAACGCGTTCATTGAGCTGCGGCGCCGACGCATTTCGCTCCGCCCCTCGAACCCCGGCCCGCGCCGACCTCGCTGCCGTGCTCGTCGGCCGGGCCCACGCGCTCATCGGCGGCGGGGTGGTGGGCGCGGTGGGCGCGGTGGGCGCGGTGGGCGCGGTGATGGCGACGGGCCCGGCAGTGACGAAACAGCACCGAGTCCAGGGGCACCCCGATCCGATGGCCGGGAGGCCTTGTCGTGATTCTCGACGAGGTTGCGCTCGGAGCGCTCATCGAGCAGGCCGTACGGAAAGTTGTTCGGGAGGAGCTGGCGGGCACGGCGGTGCGTCCCGAGGAGTATGTTTCGGTCGCGGAAGCGGGCCGTCGAGTAGAGGTCACCCCAGCCACGATCCGTGACTGGATCGCACAGAAGAGGCTGGGGCGCTACCACGCTGGCCGCGAGCTGCGGGTGCGAGTCTCGGAGTTGGAGGTGCTATTGCGGGCGGGGCCGGCGGAAGGGGAGAGAAGCCCGGAGGAAGAGGCGAGGCGATTCTTGCAAGAGAGGTCTGGTAGGCGACGGGCCGGCCGTTGAATAATTCGAACACCCAACCCGTCTAACCGAGGGAGACGAACCGATGAGCACGCTTTACGTTCGCGGGAAGAAGATCTGGGCACGGTTCAAGAACGAGAGTGGCGAGTGGGAGGGCGTCTCCACCAAGTTCCGAGTCGGTGAGGAAACGAAAGCCAAACGCTTCCTGCGCGAGCTGGAGGCGGGAATCGATGCTCGGAAGACAGTGGGCAGCGCCGTGGGCCTGCAACCTGGTGAGGAGATCACGGTAGCCCGCTACGCCGATCGATGGATCTCTGATCGCCGTGCTCTCGGAATCAAGAGCTGGGACGACGATCGAGCACGTCTCCGACACGCGCTCTCGGCTATCGGCAGCATGAACTTGGACGATGTTCGTCCCCGCCACCTGCGTGATGTGGTTCTTGGGCTGAGGAAGACGAACGGTCTAGCGCCGAGGACGATCCGTCACGTCTTTGCCACGCTCTCGACGATGTTCCGATCGGCCGTTGCGGACGAGCTGATCGCGGCGACACCGTGCGTCCTCGCCAAAGGAGTGCTGCCGAAGAAAGTGGACCGGGACCCGAGCTGGCGTGCGAGTGCAGTCTTCACTCGTGGCGAAGTCGAGACGCTGCTCTCGGACGTCCGCATCCCACAGGACAGACGCGTGCTGTACGGGCTCAAGGCTCTTGCGGCGCTACGTCACGGCGAAGCTGGACGTCTTCGCTGGAAGCAGTACGACCAGGTTCCTGAGCCGCTGGGTGCGCTGAACTTGGACGTGACCAAGAGCGGCGTGCCCCGGCGCGTTCCGGTGCACGCGGTGCTGGCGCGCCTACTCGCCGAGTGGAAGCTAGCCGGCTTCGAGCGCACGTTCGGCCGCGCGCCGACGCCAGACGACTTCATCGTCCCTACGCGAAACCTGACCGAGCGCCAGAGCCCAGAGGCGCAGGAAGCGCTCCTTGGCGATCTGAAGACCCTCGGTCTACGTCGCCGCCGCGGTCACGATCTGCGCCGCACGTTCATCACGCTCGCGCAGGTAGATGGCGCTCGCCGCGATCTGCTCGAAACCATCACCCACGGCCCGCGCGGCGACATCATCAACATCTACACTTCGTTCCCCTGGCCCGCGCTCTGTGAGGAGGTCCGCAAGCTCAAGATCGAGCTTCGGGAAGGGCAGGTTCTCGACGGAGACTTTCGGGGCCTTGCTACACCCCTTGCTACAGTCCAGCGAATCGCGCGGAATCGTTGGCGAAAAGAGGCGACCCCAGCGGGATTCGAACCCGCGTTCATGCCTTGAAAGGGCATTGTCCTGGGCCGGGCTAGACGATGGGGTCCCGACGAGGGACGGGTAGTCTAGGGAACGAGCGGCAAAGAGCAAGGGCTCTCTGGCGCCCCGCCATCTAGGCGCCGCCGACGCGGGCGAGGTGGTCGCGGGCCAGGGCGGACCACTCGTCGGCGAGGCTTCCTTCGAACGGCTTTTCGCCGGCCTGGCGGTACCAGTAGCGGGCGTTGTCGAGGTCGCCTTCCTTACGGTGGAGATAGGCGTGGATGCGGGCGCCGTCGGCGGTTTCGATCTCGCCGGCCAGATCGTGGGCGCGCTTCCAGTCGCCCGTGCCGTCGAGCCAGAGGGCGCGGAGGACAGGCGTCAGGTAGGGTGGCTCCTCGCCGCGCTTGGCCGCCGCCGCGAACGTCTCCAGCGTCACCGGCAAAATCTACGCTCCGGCGACGGCGTTCGCCATCGACGGCGCCGCCAGCGCGCCGGGCAAGATCAGCATCGAATCGCCGAGCTCGTGGGTGAGAAAACCGGCGCGCTCGGCGTGGGCGGCGGCGGCGGCGAGCAGCTCGGCGCCCGCGAAGGCGGCGAGGAGCGCAAAGTGGCTCTCGGTCGCGGCGTGGGCACCCGAGAGCACGCCGTCGACGACGAGCGGGCGGAAGGTCGGCGTGACGCGCAGGTCGGTCTCGCCGCGGCCGGCGCGCACGACGCCGGCGTTCTGCGCGGCCGCGCCTTCGAGTGCGCGCACGACGGTGGTACCGACGGCGACGAGCCGACCGCCGTGGGCCCGCGTCTCGGCGACCGCCCGCGCGGTGGCGGCCGGGATCTCGAACGCCTCGGCCAGCGGCAGCGCGGCGTCGAGCGCCGGATCGCCGGTGGCGCTCAGCCCGGCGGCGTGGGTGAGCGGGGCCCAGCGGACGCCGCGGCGGCGGAGGGCGAGCAGGATCTCCCAGGACAGCGGCCGGCCGGCCGACGGCATCTCGAACGCCCAGGGGCGGGCCGCGTAGACCGTCTGCACCGCCCAGAGCGGCAGATCATGCGCGAGGTGCGCGTACTGAACGGGGCGGCCTTCCTGATAGAGGGCTGCCCAGAGGGCGTCACCGTCGCGGTCGAAGCGCAGCTCGACGAGGCGGGGCGACAGCGTCGCGCGGCGCCCGACGGTCGCGCCCAGCGCGCCGAATCGGATGCGCGCGCCGCCGGCGAGCTCGGGCGGGGCGGGGCGATCCTCGGTGCGGGTGTGCCAGTCGCCGGCGCCGAACAGCACGGCGGCGAAGCGCGGCCCGCCACGCGCGGCGATGAGGCGCGCCTCGATCGGCCGCCCGGCTTCGTCGGCGCCGCGGAGCGAAGCGGGGAGGGTGGCGGCGTCGTTGACGACCAGCAGGTCGCCGGCGCTCAGCAGCTCGGGCAGCGCCGGGGTGCGCGTCTCCTGCAACCCGGCGCCGGCGGGCGCCGCCGGATCGAGCACCAGCAGGCGCACGTCGTCGCGACGGTCGGGGTAGGTCCGCGCCGGCTTCATCGGACGGCCTCGGCGCCCTGGGCCCGGACGCGGATGGCGACCCGGGCGCCCGAGGCCGGCGCGTCGGCGGCATCTGCGCCGGCGACCAGCGCGACGACCCTGTCGGCGACCCGCGCCGGGTCGGAGAGCTCGGCGCGGTTCGCGTCGGGGATGGCGTCGGCGTGCATCCGGGTGTCCATCTCGCCGGGGTCGACGGTGTAAAGACGCACGCCGGTGCCGGCCAGCTCGGCGGCCCACACGCGTCCCAGCTGCTCGAGCGCCGCTTTCGACGCGCCGTACGCGCCCCAGCGCTCGTAGGCCTCGGTCGCCGCGTCGGAGGTGATGTTGACGATGGTGCCCGCGCCGCGCATCACCATCGGACCGGCGATCGCCTTGGTCAGCCGGAATGCGCCCACCAGGTTGACCGCCAGCGCGCGCTCGAGATCCTCGCAGTCGGTGTCGAGCAGGAGCCGCAAGGGCACCGGGCCCAGCGTGCTGGCGTTGTTCACCAGCAGGTCGACGGGGCCGACCAGCGCGGCGGCCTGACCGGCAATAGCGGCGGCCGCGTCCTCGTCGGCGACGTCGGCGGCGATCGCGTGCGCCTCGCCGCCGGCGGCGCGGATCTCTGCCACCGCCGCCGCCAGCGGCTCCGCGCGGCGGGCGACCAGGACGACGCGGGCGCCGGCCGCGGCCAGCCCCCGCCCCAGCGCGCGGCCCAGCCCCTGGCTGCCGCCGGTGATCAGCGCCGCTTTCCCGTCCAGGGCTCGTTCCCACCTTCTTGATGTCTGTTGGGCCATGCCCTGAACGATGCCCGCCCCTGACAAGGTATCAACCGGCTTGCCAACATATTGGCAGGGAGTCATCTTGTTGGCGATGGCCGACGATGGACGGGCGGGGGCCGCGGCGCACCTCGGCCGCAACATTGCGGCGCTGCGCGAGGCGCGCGGCCAGACCCAGCAGCAGATCGCGAAGGTGGCCGGGGTCCCGCGGGCGACCTGGGCGAACCTGGAATCGGGCGCCGCCAACCCCACCCTGGCGGTGCTGGTGCGGGTGGCGCAGGCGCTCTCGGTCCGGCTCGAGGAGCTGATCGAGCCGCCGCGCCGGCTCGGGCGCCTCTACCGCGCGGGGACCCTGCCCAGCCGGACGCGCGGCCCGGTCGTCGTGCGCAAGCTCCTGCCCGAGACCCTCCCCGGGCTGGAGATCGAGCGGATGGAGCTGCCACCCGCGAGCGCGATGGCCGGCGTCCCCCACACGGCGGGGACCCGCGAGTACCTCACCTGCGAGCGGGGTCGGATCGAGCTTTCGGCCGGGGGCGAATCGTTCGCGCTCGAGCCCGGAGACGTCGTGGTTTTTCGCGGCGATCAGCGGCACGGCTACCGCAATCCGGGCCCGGGGACGGCGGTCGCCTACAGCGTGGTGGCATTCGCCCCGGTCGGACCTTGACCGGACCGCGCCGGTGGCTAGACTGAACATAAGTATAGGTAGCGAGCACGAGATCATGGGACGGAACCTGTCATTACTCGCGCACCTGCCCCGGCTGGAGGCGGACGGGGTCACCCACCGGCGCGATTGCGAGTGCGTGCGCTGCGACGCCGGCTACCGGCCGACCGAGCAGGAGCGGGCGACAGCGCGGCGGCGGTTCGAGGACCGGCGCGTTCGCGAGGCGGCCGCGCGGGCGCTTGCCCGGCGGCAGGAGCGAGCGCGGGTGCGGGCCGCGGCGACCGGGCTCGCGCTGCGGGCCGAGGAGGTGGCCGCAGACGAGCGGCTGCGGGCGCTGCGGGTGGCGCGCGCGCGGGCCGACGGCGATCAGCGGCTGGCGCTCTTGCAGTCGTTGCGGCGGACGGGGATGTCGCTCGCGGCGGCGCTTTCGGAAGTCGAGCGTCGCTCGGGCGAGTGACCAGCGAGTTGCGGACACGTTGGCCGATCGATCGGCATCGCCCGCCAGCGGGAGCTCTGCGCGGCAGCGAGGATGTTCCCTGCTGCGGCGCTATCGTAGGGGCGGTGATCGCCCCGCAACTTCCCGACTAGCTCTCGGGGTGGGGCCGCACCATCCCCGCGCCATGGCGGCCATCGCCAGCAAACAAGCGGCGCCGAGAGCCAGCCATTCGAGAATCGGGTGCGCGTTTGGAGCGAGGTCAAGGATCGCGACCGCCTTGCCAACCGCATGAGCGATCCCACCTTCCGAGAG
>DASYEX010000083.1:0-13753 GCA_036498765.1 Polyangia bacterium | reverse complement strand
CGCCTGCTCGTCCTGGCGAGCCAGAAGGGCGTCGCAGACGACACCGAACTCCGCCCCGCGCGCGGCGAGCTCCAGCGCCACCCGTTCGAGCGGCTCGACGGTCCGATGATAGACGGTCGTGTCCTGGCGCCAGACGAGCAGCGTCTCGGCCGCGTCTGGCGCGCGCTCCGACGCCACCGGCGCGCTCACCGGCGCGACGACGGGCTCGTTCCCCGTCGCGTCCCAAAGCTGACCCGTGCCCGCCGGGACGATCACCAGGCGATGGGCGGTGACGAGCGCGAGCGGCAGCTCGCCGAAGCTCTCCGGCGGCCACGCCCTCACCGCTGCGGCCGTGAGCACGGGCTCATCGGCCGCATCGAAGACGTCGCTCCGCGCCCACTCCAAGCGCGCCAGGGCGCCCAGCAGCGGCGCTTCGGACCGCCGCGACCCGAGCCAGCCGGGCAGCCGCTCGCCGATGAATCGCAACGAAGGATGGGTCGACGGCTCGTCGGCGATGTACGCCGCCGCCAGCTCGCCGAACGGCTTTTCCCCCAGGTGCCGGGCCAGGTGCGGAAACTGGGACTCCAGCGCCTCGGCGACCCGGGCCCCGTACATGAATTGATAGACACGCAGCCGCTCCTCGGCGCTGGCGCGCGCGTCGCCGACGATGACCGCCGCCGCGTCGGGCGCGCCCGACGGACCGCCTCGCCCTGTGATGAGCGCCAGGAGCGCCGACTGGACCGACGCCTGCGAAGGCGCCCCGCCGGCGTCAGGCCGCATGCCGGCCGCCGTCCTCGTTCTGCGCCAGGCCCACCCGCGACCACTGGCCGACCCGCGCGAGCTCCGCTTCCAGCTCCTCGAAGGCCGGGACGTGCGCGTCCCACTCGATCATCGTCGCGCGCGGCCCGAGCCGCCCGATGGCCCTGGCGTAGAGCTCCCAGACCTCGCGCCGGACGCAGGCGTCGTGCGTGTCGATGAGCAGCGCACCCTCCTCGGAGTGGCCGGCGAGGTGAATCTGCCCCACCCGCTCGGGTGGCATGGCCGCCAGGTAGGCATCGGGATCGAAGCCGTGGTTGTGGGCGCTCACGAAGACGTTGTTGACGTCGAGCAGGATGCCGCAGTCCGCGCGCCGCGCGAGCTCGGCGAGGAATTCGTGCTCGGCCATCGCCGACCCCTTTAGGGTCAGATAGCTGGACGGGTTCTCGAGCAGGATGCGGCGGCCGAGCCGTTCCTGGACGCGCTCGACCCGGCGCGCGACGTGCGCGAGCGCCTCCTCGGTGTACGGGATCGGCAAGAGGTCGTGCACGTTGATCCCGTGCGCTGTGCCCCAGCAGAGATGGTCGGAGATCCAGGCCGGCTCGACCGCCCGCGCGAGCGCGTCGAGCGCGTCGAGATAGGCCTCGTCGAGCGGGTCCGTCGACCCGATCGACAGGGAAACACCGTGCAAGACGAGCGGATAGTCCCGGCGGACGTTCTCCAGGACGCGCCGGGGATTCCCGCCGGCGACCATGAAATTCTCCGAGATCACCTCGAACCAATCGATGGCCGGCCGGCTCTCCACGACGTGCCGGTAGTGCTCGCGCCGGAGGCCGAGGCCTCTACCAAGGGCAGGGAACAGGGGGGCGGTGGGCATGGGTGACTCCTGGCCGGTGTCGAGAGACAGCGGCGCCGGGCATCGCCTCCGGCGCCGCTGCCGTGGCGCTCTCACTTCGAGGACGGAACGACCTTCCCGCCCTTGGCCAGGCAGTCGTCCTTCGTCGTCTTCATGTTCCCTTGCCCCTTGCAGCCGTTCTTGCCGGCGCAGGCATTCGCGGCGCCGTGGCACGAGGACTGTCCCTTGCAGGCGTTGATGCCCGAGCACATGACCTCCTCGCCCTTCTTCGCCGAGGCGACGCCCGAAATTCCCGTTGCGAACAGCCCCGCGACCGAAGCCGCAATCATCGCTCCCTTGATGCTCATGTCGAATCTCCCGGTTGGTGTTGGCTGGTCGGCCAGCCGTCTTCGGCCGACCTGTCCCGCTCTTACGTCGCTCGTCGGGTGCGGTTACGGTTCGTGCGCACCGGTGTTCCGTGGTTGACTCGGCGTCCTGGGGAGGCGACCTGGCCATCGATGGATAACGACGTGACGAAAGGAACCCGCGTCAGCTTCGTCGCCGCCGCGACCGGCGCGTGGCACATCGACCGGATCGTCGTCGTTCGCGGCGAGCCGCTGCCGGTCGCGGGCGCCCTCACCCGCAGCGAAGGTCCCGAGCTCGTCGGGCGGCCCGACGTCGTTTGGGTTCTGCGCGCCGGGCGATCTTCGAGCAGCGGTCGGCGCACATCGCGCTCGGGCTTCGTTACCTTCCGGCGATCGCCCGCCGCCTCTATCACGCGCACGATCTCGGCGAGCCATTCGATTTCCTCACCTGGTTCGAGTTCTCCGAGGCGGACTCTGCCGCGTTCGACGAGCTGGTCGGCCGCCTGCGCGAGACCGAGGAGTGGCGCTACGTCGTCCGCGAGGTCGACGTGCGTGTCCGCCGCCTCGACGGGAGGCGGTGACGCCGCGGCCCCGGCGGGTCGGGAATGCCGATCCGTTGGCCACGCGTTCCTGTTGCCCACCGACGATCGCTCGAGCGTCAGCGTCCTGCCCATCCACTACGTCGTGACTGTGTCCCGCCGTCCTCGCTTGTCGGCTGGGACGCCTCGAGAACGAGAACAGCGTCTCTCGCTGAACGGCGCCGGGATCGTCGCGGGCGGACAAACGGTCCAGTCCGGCAGCTGTACCTATGCCAATGACCAGATCTGGAAGCTCACCCTGGTGCAGTCGCGACGCGCCACGCCTGAGCGGCCGCCTCTCCCGCGTGGTACGATCGACGAGGTCGGGAGCGGGTGGTGGCCTGCGTGAGCGCCCGCCTGGTCGAAAGGAGTGCCATGAAGTTCCTCTCCTTGGTTGTCGCTTCGAGCTTGTTGCTGGGAGCCGGTTACGCGGGGGCCCAACAGCCTGGCGCCGAGCCCGCGCCGGCGCCCGCCGCCGAGTCACCGCCGCCGGCGGCGCCCGCCCAGCCCGCGACGCCGGCACCCGCAGAGGTGCCGCCCGCGCCGCCGGCCCAAGTTCCCGCTCCGCCCCAACCGCAGGTGCAGCAAGCGCCCGAGGCCGCGCCGCAACCGCAGGCCGCGACGGCCACCGGCCAGTGGGTCTACACACAGCAGTACGGCTGGGTCTGGATGCCCTACGGAGCTCAGTACACGTACGAGCCCAGCGACCAGGGCGGATACCCGTACGAGTACGTGTACGGGCCCGGCTATGGTTGGACCTGGCTGGCGGCGCCCTGGGTCTGGGGCTGGGGCGCGACGCCTTACTTCGGAACCTACGGACACTGGCACTACCCGTGGTACGGCCGCTTCGCCTACGGTGGTCACTACTACCCGGGGGCGAGATACGGGTACGGGTGGCGCGGCGGCTATGCGCGACCAGGGTGGGGCGCACCGGCGTCCCGCGGATACTACGGACGCGGATGGGGAGGCGGCTTTCGCGCAGCTCCGGGCGCCCACTTCCAGGGTGGGTGGGGCGGCGGTTTCCATGGCGGCGGCGGCGGCTTTCACGGCGGCGGCGGCTTTCATGGCGGCGGCGGCTTTCACGGCGGCGGCGGCTTTCACGGCGGCGGACACTTCGGCGGTCACCGTTAGGTTCAGGACCGGCCGCCGGAAACGGCCGGGTAACCCCGTTCCCGGGAGAGTAACCGCGTTGCCATAGAGCGCGGTCCTGACGACCGGTCGCCCCTGCCCGCGGCGCTCTACGGGCGGAGCCCTCGTGACGTAGGCTTGGTCCATGAAGGATGCGGGGAAGGATGCGGGGAAGGACGCAGCGAGGGACGCAGCGAAGGACGGAGACCAGGTCGTCACGGTCACGCACCCGGAGAAAGTGCTCTTCCCGGAGAGCGGAATCACCAAGGGCGAGCTCTGTGACTACTACCGGACCGTCGCGCCCCTCATGCTCCCCCACGTGAGCGGGCGGCCCGTCACGATGGACCGATATCCGGCCGGCATCGGCAAGAAGGGGTTCATCCAGAAGGACGTCGTGAAGGGGTTTCCGGCCTGGCTTCCGCGGGTGGAGGTCGAACGGCGGGACGAGAAGGTCGGCGGCGTCGTCCACTATCCCGTGGCGCACCAGGCGCGCGCGCTCGTCTGGTTCGCGAACCAGAACTCGATCACGCCGCACGTCTGGACGTCGCGCGCGCCGCGGCTCGAGCACCCGGACGTCTGCGTGTTCGATCTCGACCCGCCGGGCGACGACTCGGAGACGCTGGCGGCGGCCGCGCTGCGCGTGCGCGATCTGGTCCACGAGCTCGGACTGTCCGCTTTCGTGAAGACCTCGGGCTCGAAGGGATTTCACATCGTCGCGCCGCTCGACGGCCAGGCGACGTTCCCGACGGTCTGGCGGTTCGCGCACGGCGCGGGCGCCGTCCTGGTCAAGCGCAACCCCGACGTCTTCACGCAGGAGTTCATCAAGGCCGACCGCGGCGGGCGCATCTTCGTCGACACGGGACGCAACGCTCCCGGCGCCACCTTCGCGGCCGTCTACGCCGTTCGGCCCAAGCCCCAGGCCCCGATCTCCGCCCCCTGCACCTGGCAGGAGATCGAGCAGGGCTCGGTCGCTCCTCGCACGTTCACCCTTCGAACGATGGGAGCCAGGATCGGCGAGGTGGGCGACCTGTGGCGCGACCTCGGCGATCACGCGCGGGCGCTGACCGATCCCCTCGAGCGGCTCGAGAAGCTCCTGACCCGGGGCGATTGGGACGAGTCGTTGGCGGCGACGACGCGTCGGCCGGTTTCGCGCAAGAGGCCGCCCTCCCCGGCGGGCAAGACGCGGCCGCGCGCGCGGTGAGCGCGTCAGAAGCAACCATGCTGTACGTCATCACCCGGCTGTGCCGCGACTGCGTCGACGGGGCGTGCGTCGAGGTCTGCCCCGTCTTGGATTGCATCGGCGAGCCCCAGCACACCGGGGGAACATTCGAGCTGCCGAACCAGCTGTTCATCGATCCCCGCACCTGCATCGGGTGCGGCGCCTGTGAGCCGGTCTGTCCCTGGGAGGCGATCGCCGAGGCGGACGACGTCCCGGTGCCGTTCGCCGAGGACGTCGCGCTCAACGCGCGCGCGGCCGCCCGCCCTGGGGGGCTGGTCAGACCGGGCGTCGAGCGGCGCCCGCAGCCCGGGCCGGCGGAGGTCGAGGCGAACCGGCGGCGGTGGCTGGACGCGCCTCCCGCCGCGGCGGCCGGTGGCGTTGACGTGGGGGAGGGCCGGCACTAGCTTCTGTCCTCTCACGCTGCGATGTGTTTTTCGGCGACAGGCAGCTTCGGCGTTGCGGCGGTCCTGGCCGGGGTGGGCGTCGTCTCGGTCACCCAGAAGAAGCCCGACGCGCATCACATCCTGGCCCTCACACCGCTGCTCTTCTCCGTCCAGCAGGTGGCGGAAGGGACGGTCTGGCGGACCATCAACGACCCGGCACAGTCGACGCTGAACCTGGTGTCGATCGCCGTCTTTCTCGGCTTCGCGCTGGTCGTCTACCCGATCTGGTCGCCGCTGGCGCTCTTTCTGCCCGAACGAAACCCACGCCGCCGGAAGGTGCTCGGCGGGCTGCTGGCCTTTGGCGTCTGCGTGGCGATCTACGCCGCCGTCTTGTTGATCCAGCAACGACCGGTCGCCCGGATCGCCAACCACAGCATCACCTATGACTACGACAAGGTCGGCAGCGCGCTGGTACTGGCGCTCTACGTGCCGGGCTACGTGTTGCCGACGGTGGTGCCGTTCTTCGTCTCGACGATGAAGCACGCCAAGGTGATGGGCGTGGTGCTCATCGTCGGCCTGGTCGCCACCTTCGTCATCAAACGACAGGCTCTGACCTCGGTCTGGTGCTTCTTCGCCGCGGTCATGAGCGGCGTGATCGTGTTGAGCCTCGCCGCGGAGCACAGGCTCGAGCAGCTCGCCGCCGAGCACCGCCGGGCGCCGGCGCGCTAGGCTTCCCGCCTGATGGCCGTCGTTCCGCATCCGCTCCCGCGTCCTGCACCGCCCGCCCCCGACGTTCCCCTGACGGCGCGGCTGAAGGCGAGCGCGACGCACTCGGCGCGCGCGCTGAAGCTGGTCTGGGACTCGTCGCCCGGCGGCGTGCTGACGCTTGGGTTCTTCACGGTCGTGGCGGCGGCCTTGCCGCCCTTCGTCGCCTACGTCGGCAAGATGATCATCGACGCGGTGCTGGCGGCCCACGCGTCCGCGCCGGGGATCGCGCGGGCGGCGGGTGTCACCCGGGCGCTCCATCTGGTCGCTGTCGAGCTGGGGGCGGTGACGCTGATGGCCGGGTGCGAGCGGGTGCTGGGCCTGGTTCGGCAGCTGGTCGGGCTGCGCCTGGGGATCGATCTCAACGTGCGGATTTTGGAGAAGGCGCTGAGGCTCGATCTGGCGCACTTCGAGGATGCCGAGTTCTACGACAAGCTGACGCGCGCGCGGCGCGAGGCCTCCAGCCGCCCGCTGTCGCTCATCCAGAGCAACTTCCAGGTGGTCCGCGGCGGCCTGACGCTGGCCGGCTACATCGCCCTCTTGCTCCGCTTCTCTCCCTGGATGGCGCTGGCGGTCCTGGTGGCGTCGATCCCGGCGTTCCTCGCCGAGGCGCGCTTTTCGGGGGCGGCCTTCCGGTTGCGAAACTGGCGCTCGCCCGATTCGCGGCGGCTCACCTACCTCGAATACGTGCTGGCCAACGACGAGCACGCCAAGGAGGTGAAGCTGTTCGGGCTGGGACCGCTCCTGCTCGACCGGTACCGGACGCTGGCCGAGACCTTCTTCACCGACGATCGACGGATCGCGGTGCAACGCGCCGGGTGGGGCTACGTGCTGTCGCTCCTGAGCACGGGGGTCTTCTATGCCTCCTACGCGGTGATCGTCGCCATGACGGTGGCGGGGCGGCTGTCGCTGGGGGACATGACGCTGGGGGTGGTGGCGTTTCGCCAGGGGCAGCAGAGCTTTCAGTCGGTGCTCTCGGCGCTGGGGGGGATGTACGAGGACACGCTCTACATGTCGAACCTGTTCGACTACCTGGCCATCCCCATCGACGCGCCGCAGGTCGCCGCGCCGATCGCCGCCGTGCGCGCGGAGGAGGGGATCCGCTTCGAAGGGGTCGGCTTCCGGTACCCGGGCACGGGCTCGGACGGCGAGCGCTGGGCCTTGCGCGGCGTCGACCTCTTCATCCCCAAGGGGCAGAGCCTGGCCCTGGTCGGGCAGAACGGCGCCGGGAAGACCACCTTCATCAAGCTGCTGGCCAACCTGTATCAGCCGACGGAGGGGAACGTGCTGCTCGACGGGCGCGACCTGCGCAGCTGGGACCAGACCGAGCTGCGGCGGCGGATCGGCGTCATCTTCCAGGACTTCAACGAGTACCAGCTGGCGGTGCGCGAGAACGTCGCCTTCGGGAGCGTCGACCACCTGGCCGACGATCTTCGGGTGGCGCGCGCCGTCGATCGCGGCGGCGCCCAGGAGCTGGTGGCGGCCCTCGCCGGCGGCCTCGAGACGCAGCTCGGCCGCTGGTTCGGCGGCGGCGTCGAGCTCTCGGGCGGCCAGTGGCAGAAGGTGGCGCTCGCCCGCGCCTTCATGCGCGAGGAGGCCGACATCCTCATCCTCGACGAGCCGACCGCGGCGCTGGACGCCGAGGCCGAGCACGCCGTCTTCCAGCGGTTCAAGGCGCTGGCCGCCGGGCGGACCACGATCTTGATCTCCCACCGGTTCCCGACTGTACGGATGGCCGATCGCATCCTGGTGCTGGAGGCGGGGCGGGTGGTGGAAGACGGCGGCCACGCCCAGTTGGTCGCTGCCGGCCAGCGTTATGCGCGCATGTTCGGGCTGCAGGCGGCCGGCTACCTCTGAGGTTGGTGGGAACCTGCCGCCGGGCCCGGTTGTCCCTGTAGACTGGGAGGCGAAGCATGACCCGTCTCGGCGGCGGTGTCTCGATTGGGCTCGCGGTGCTGGTGCTCTCCGGCGCGACGCGGCCGGCGGAGCTACCCACGCGTGTGGTCATCGAGGGGGTGCCCCACATCCGGCAGGAGCCGGACTTCTGCGGGGAGGCCTGCCTGGCGATGTACCTCGGCAAGCTCGGCTACGCCGTCGATCAGCGCGCGGTCTTCGATCGCACCGGGCTCGACCCGCGGCTCGGGCGCGGCGCCTACACCGCGGAGCTGAAGCGGGCCGTCGAGGCGTTCGGGTTTCGCCCGGGGCCCGTGTGGTTCAAGCTCACGGCCGGCGACGCGGCCGCGCTCGCCCGCGCGCGGGACGCGATGTACGCCGATCTCGCGCGCGGCGTGCCGTCGATCGTCTGCATGCACTACGACCAGAGCGCGCACGCCCCGGAGCACTTTCGTCTGGTCCTCGGCTTCGACCGCGCGACCAGCGAGATCATCTACCACGAGCCGGGGCGGGAGCAGGGCGCCTACCTGCGGATGCCGGAGGCGCGCTTCCTCGAGCTCTGGCCGCTCAAGTACGAGCGCGGCACCTGGACGCTGATCCGCCTCGCGCTGGATCCGGGACACATCGACGTGGCGCGCGCGCACGATCCCCTCTCTACCGTCACGCTGGCGGCGCTCGCCCAGCACGTCATGAAGCTGAAGGCGAAGGCGGAGATCCCCGACGGGTACGCGACGCGCATCGTCGGCCCCTTCTTCGTCATCGGCGACGAGGCGCCCGCGCGCGTCGAGCACTACGCCAAGACGATCTCCTGGACGGTCGACCACCTCAAGCGCGACTTCCACATGCGCGAGCCGCCGAACGTCATCGACGTCTGGCTCCTCGGCGACGCCGACAGCTACGTCGACACCGTCCTGCGCCTGCTCGGGCTGCGCCCCTCGACACCGTACGGGTTCTTCATGCCCTCGCAGCAGGCGCTGTTCATGAACATCGCGACAGGCGGGGGCACCCTGGTGCACGAGCTGGTGCACCCGTTCATCGGCGCCAGCTTCCCGGCCGTCCCCGCCTGGTTCAACGAAGGGCTCGCCTCGCTCTACGAAGCCGTGCGGGAAGAGCACGGGCAGATGTGGGGGCTGCCGAACTGGCGGCTTGGGGGCCTGCAGCGGGCGATCCGCGCCGGCAAGCTGCCGTCCTTCGCGGCCATGACCGGCGACACGCGCGAGCACTTCTATACCTCCAACACCAGCTACGCGCAGGCGCGGTATCTCTGCCTTTACCTGCAGGAGAAGGGCTTGCTGCACCGGTACTACGACCAATTTCTGGCGGGCGCTGCGGGCGATCCCAGCGGATACAAAACCCTGGTCCGCGTGCTCGGCAATCCCGCCATGTCCGACTTCGAGCGCCAGTGGCAGGCGTGGGTGCTCGCGCTCGGTGAAAGCTGAAGTTCTGGGCCTCACGCCTTGGGAGGCGGACCGACCGCGTAGTCATCTCGACCCTCGAGTCAATCCATTGAGCCCGAGGCGATGCCCTACAGGTTGTAAGTGAATTCTTTGACAGTCGATGTCGCACGATTCGGGACGGGAAGGGGACCAGGTGCAAGCGGTCGGCGCGGGGATGGTGATGATCGTCGAGGACCACGACGGAATTCGCGAATCGCTGGCCGAGCCGGCGATGACGGTGAGCCGCCCGACAATCGAAGATCAGGGAAGCTGACCGGCGCCCGCTGAAAATCCTGCGGTCGCGCTTTGAGGCTTTGCTTGATTCTGACATCATCGGCGCGCGTACGGTTTGGGGAACGCGTGCCGGATTTCGACGCTGAGGATTCGACTGCTCGACGCCTGGAGCTTTTTCGCGTCCTCGTCGAGGAGGCGCGCGACTACGCGATCTTCTTTCTTGATCCCGAGGGGCGGGTGACGAGCTGGAACGCCGGGGCCGAACGGATCAAGGGCTATCGCCAAGAAGAGATCCTCGGCCGGCACTTCTCGCTGTTCTTCGCCGCCGCCGAGGTCACGGCCGGGAAGCCGAATCGGGAGCTGGCGCGGGCGGCCGCCGAGGGGCGCGTCGAAGACGAGGGCTGGCGGGTGCGCAAGGACGGCAGCCGCTTCTGGGCGGCCGTGGTGCTCACGGCCGTGCGCGACGCCGGCGGCAAGCTGATCGGGTTCACCAAGCTGTCGCGCGACATGACCTCCTGGCACCGCGCGCGGGAGGAGATCCGGCAGAGCCGCGAGGACCTGGCGGTCACCCTCCGCAGCGTGGGCGACGCGCTCATCGCCACCGATCCCGGCGGCCGCGTCACGTTGATGAACCCGGTCGCCGAGCAGCTCACCGGCTGGCCGAGCGGGGAGGCGCACGGCCAGCCGCTGGAGACGGTGTTCCGGATCGTCAACGAGGAGACCCGGCACACCGTGGAGAACCCGGTCGACCGCGCGCTGCGCGAAGGGAAGATCGTCGGGCTCGCCAACCATACGCTGCTGATCGCGCGCGACGGCGTCGAGCGCGCCATTGCGGACAGCGCGTCGCCCATCCGACATCAGGACGGGTCCGTGCGCGGCGTCGTGTTGATCTTTCGCGATCAGACGGCCGAGCGCGCCGCCGAGACCACGCGCGAGCAGCTGGTCCGCGAGCACGCGGCGCGGGCGGCGGCCGAGGCCTCGGCGGCCGCCTTGCGCGAGAGCGAAGAGCGAACCCGCGCGGTGTCCGAGCGGCTCAACATCGTCCTCGAAGGGGTCGCTGACGGCATCACCATGCAGGATCCGAGCGGCCGCGTCCTCTACGCCAACAGCATGGCCGCCCGGATGTGCGGCTACGGCAGCGCCGAGGAGATGACGGCGGCGCCGCTCTCCGACCTGGCCGCGCGGTTCGCGCTGTTTGACGGCGACGATCGCCCGCTGCCTTACGAGCAGGTCCCGAATCGGCGGGCGCTGGCCGGCGGAGGGCCGAGCTCGCTGCTCGTCCACGTCCGCGACCGGTCGAACGGGCGCGACTGGTGGTCGCAGCTCGCGTCGATCCCGATCAACGGCCCGGAGGGCCGCCCCGAAGCGGCGGTGTCGATCTGGCATGACGTGACGGCGCAACGACGGCGAGAGGACGAGCTCAACTTCCTCGTGGAGACCGGCGCTCTGCTCTCGTCGAGCCTCGACTACGAGACGACGCTGGCCAAGCTGACGGAGGCGCTGGTGCCGCGGCTCGGCGACTGGTGCGCGATCGAGCTGCTCGAAGGGCGCGAGCTGCGCCTGCTGTCGATCGAGCACGTCGATCCCGCCAAGGTGTCGCTGGCCCGGACCCTGCGCGCGAAGTATCCGCCCGACCCGAGGGCGACCCGCGGCGCGTACCAGGTGGCCCGCACGGGACGGTCCGAGCTCTACCCCGAGATCCCCGACGAGCTGCTGGCCGCGGGCGCGCAGTCCCCCGAGCACCTGCGCGTCATCCGCGAGGTCGGTATGAAGTCCGCGATGGTGGTCCCGCTCTCGCCGCGGGAGGGGACCGTGGTCGGCGTCATCACGGTCATCTCGACGTCGGCGGCCCGCCGGTACGAGGGGGCCGATCTCGCGTTGCTCGAGGTGCTCGGCCGCCGCGCGGCGCTGGCCATCGAGAACGCGCGGCTCTACCGGGAGGCACGCGGCGCCATCCACGTGCGCGACGAGTTCCTGGCCATCGCGGGGCACGAGCTCAAGACGCCGCTCGCGGCCTTGCAGCTTCAGGTGCAGGGCCTGGTGCGACTCGCGCAGCGCGCCGACGTCGCAGGCTCGGTCGATCGGCTGCGCGAGAGGCTCGACAAGACGCTGGCGCTCGGCCGCCGCCTCGACGAGCTGATCAAGGAGCTGCTCGACGTCTCCCGCATCACCGCCGGCCGACTGACCCTCGAGCGGGAGTCGTGCGACCTCGTCGCCTTGGTTCGTCGCGTGCTCGACCGGTTCGCCGATCAGGTCGCCGGCGCGGGGGCGACCGCGACTCTCGGCGGGGACAGCCGGGTCCTTGGTCACTGGGATCGGGCGCGTCTGGATCTGGTGGTGAGCAACCTCATCACCAACGCGATCAAGTACGCGCCCGGCAAGCCCATCGAGCTCACCGTCGAGGAGGCGAGCCCCGCGCGGGCCCGCCTGGTGGTGCGCGACCACGGCATCGGCATCGCGCCCGAGGACCAGTCGCGGATCTTCGGACCGTTCGAGCGCGCCGTCTCCGACCGACACTACGGCGGTTTCGGGTTGGGCCTCTGGATCGTCCGGCAGGTCGTGGAGGCCCACGGCGGCTCGGTGCGGCTGGAGAGCAGCCCAGGTCAGGGGGCGACGTTCTTCGTCGAGCTCCCGAGCGGATGAGGCGATGAGCGGCCCGACGGTCCTGGTCGTCGACGACGATCGCGATATCCGCGACGCGCTCTCGGACGTGCTCAGCGACGAGAGCTACACCGTCGTCTGCGCGGCCGATGGAGACGAGGGGATGGCCCGGCTCCGCTCCGTGCCGCCGCCGGCGGTGATCCTGCTCGACTGGATGATGCCGAACTGCGACGGCGCCTGTTTTCTTCGCCAGCAACGCGCCGATCCGTCGGTCGCGGCCATTCCCGTCGTGCTGTTGACCGCCGACAACCGGGCGCTCGCCCAGGGCCCCGAGACCGGGGTGCAGGCCCGCCTGGCAAAGCCGGTCTCCTTGGACGAGCTGCTGGCCGTCGTCGCGCGCTACACTGTCTGACCGAATCGAGCGCGCGGTCAGCCGCTGACCGGCTTGCTATTGTTGCAGCGGTGAGCTTGCCCGGTATCTTCGTCCTCTGGCTGGCGGCGGCGCTGGTCCCTGCGTCGGCGAAGGACTGGAACGCGCAGCGCGTCCCCGCGCCCGGACCAGCGCAGGCGATCGGCGGCACCAGCGCCGGCTGCTTGAAGGGGGCGGCGACGTTGCCGGTGAGCGGCGCGGGGTACGAGGTCCTGCACCTCAGCCGGAACCGCCGCTACGGTCACCCGGAGCTCATCGCCTTCGTCCGGCGTCTCGGCGCCGCGGCCAAGGCAAAAAACCTGGGCCTGCTGGTGATCGGCGACCTGTCGCAGCCGCGCGGCGGGCCCACCCCGAACGGCCACCGGAGCCACCAGACCGGCCTCGACGTCGACGTCGGATACGTGGCACCCGCGGGCCTCCGCGCGGGACACGTCTCGGCCGCCGAGCGTGAGCGGCTCCGACCGCCGCCGGTGATGGACCTGCGCACGCATGTGGCGACGGCAGCCTGGACGTCGAAGACCGTCTCGCTGCTCGCGACCGCTGCCGCCGATCCGGCCGTCGATCGGATCTTCGTCAACCCGGCGATCAAGCGGATGCTGTGCGCGGGTCCGACCGCCAAGGCGCCGTGGGCGGCGCGCCTCCGCCCCTGGTGGGGGCATCACGACCATTTCCACGTGCGCCTCAAATGTCCGGAGGGGAGCCCCGCCTGCGTCGCGCAAGACCCGCCCGCCGACGACGGCTGCGGACCCTCGCTCGACTGGTGGTTCAGCCCCGACGCGCAGAAGACGCGCGAGAAGCGGAAGGAACCAGGCGCCGGGCCCAAGGTCCCGGATGCCTGCGCCGCTCTGCTCGAGCCGCCGTCCAACGTCGCGGCCCAGTGAAACATCGCTCGCCGCCTCGGTCGCGCGTCTCGGAGCTCAGAAGGTCAGCGAGGCGCCCGCAAAGGCGAGCTCCCGGCTGGGGTCGTAGCCGAGCTGGAGGCGCATGGGCTCCGGGCTCTGGCGGTTGTTCTTGTTGACGACCTCGAGGAGGTCGGAGCGGCTCGGCGCGATCGCCCAGGCGGCCAAGGCTCCGGCGGCGATGGCACCGACGCCGATGAAGCCGAAGGTCGCCATCATGTTGACGTTGTGCTCGTTGCACGAGCTCCACAC
>DASYEX010000082.1:0-8517 GCA_036498765.1 Polyangia bacterium | reverse complement strand
GTCGGCTCGGGGCTCATGCACCTCGAATCGCCCGGTGGCAAGGCGCAGGCCGCCCCCCTCCTCGCCGACCTGGTGAAGAAGGCGGGCATCCGCGCGGTGGCGGTCGGCAACGGGACGGCGGGCCGCGAGACCGAGACGTTCGTGCGCGAGAGCTTGCGCCACTTCCAGCTCGACGTACCGGTGGTGATGGTCAGCGAGGCGGGCGCCAGCGTCTACAGCGCCAGCGACGCCGCCCGCGAGGAGCTCCCCGACCTGGACGTCACCGTGCGCGGCGCCGTCTCGATCGCGCGCCGGCTGCAAGATCCGCTGGCCGAGCTGGTGAAGATCGACCCCAAGAGCATCGGCGTCGGGCAGTACCAGCACGACGTCTCGCAGACCGGGCTCAAGAAGAGCCTCGACGAGGTGGTCGACTCCTGCGTCAACCAGGTCGGCGTCAACGTGAACACGGCCTCCTATCATCTCCTGGGGCGCGTCTCGGGCATCGGACCGGGCCTGGCGCGGGCCATCGTCGACCATCGCGCCAAGGCGGGGCTCTACCCGTCGCGCCAGGCGCTCCTGGAGGTGCCGCGGTTCTCGAAGAAGACGTTCGAGCAGGCGGCCGGCTTCCTGCGGGTCCCGGACTCGGCAGAGCCGCTCGACAACACCGGCGTCCACCCCGAGCGCTACCCGGCGCTCGGCCGCGCGGCCACCGAGCTGGGCGTCGAACCCAAGGACCTGCTGGGCGCCGGCGTGAAGCTGGTCAAGCAGGCGGCCGGCCTCAAGAAGGAGCTCGGCGACTTCACCTTCGCCGATGTGGTGCGCGAGCTGGAGAAGCCGGGGCGCGATCCGCGCGACACGTTCGTCCCGTTCTCCTTTCGCGCCGACATCCACCAGCTCTCCGATCTGCAGCCGGGGATGGTCTGCCCGGGGATCGTCACCAACGTCACCAACTTCGGCGCCTTCGTCGACATCGGTGTCCACCAGGATGGACTGGTGCACATTTCCCAGCTCGCCGATCGGTTCGTGAAGGATCCGAAGGAGGTCGTCAGCGCCGGGGATCGCGTGACGGTCCGGGTCCTGGAGATCAAGCTCGACAAGAAACAGATCGCCCTCACCATGAAAAGCGAGAAGAGCCAAAGCGAAAAGAGCCAGGGCGAGAAGAGCGAGCGGCCGGCGCCCGGCCACCATCGCGGCGGCCAGGCGCCCGGCGGTTCGCGCGGCGACCGGCGCCCGCCGCCCCCGCCGGCGAAGCCGCCCGCCCCGTTCAACAACCCGTTCGCGGCCGCCCTGGGCGGCGGCGGGAAGTCGCCCCGGCGCTGACGGCCCGCCGAGCCGCTCAGGCGTAGAGCAGGACCTCGACCGGCGCGCCGGCGTCGAGGTGGTCGACCTCCGCCGGCACGCAGACCAGACCGTCGGCGCGCACCACGTTGGACAGCGTGGCAGAGCCGCCCCGCAGCGGCTCGGCCCACAGCGCGCCGTCGCGGTCGTCGAGGGCGACGCGCAGGTAGTCCTCGCGCCCGATCGCCGAGCGGTGCGCGGCGCCCAATCGGGCGGCGCGGCGCGCCGGCCAGGGGTCGCGCCCGCTCTCGCCGCCGAGGCGCCAGAGCATCTGGCGCACGAAGGCGTCGAACACGATGAGCGACGAGGTGGGGAAGCCGGGCATCCCGATGACCGGCTTGCCGCCCGCCCGCGCGAACAGCGTCGGCTTCCCGGGACGGATGTCGATGCCGTGAAACAGGATCCCGGGTGGCGGAAGATCGCCGAGCGCGTCGGCGGAGAGATCTTTGGTGCCGATCGAGGAGCCGCCCGAGAGGATCACGGCGTCGTGCGCGGGAAGCAGGCGGTGGACCGCCGCGCGCAGGGCCTCCGCCTCGTCGCGCGCGATCCCGGCGCGCGTCACCTGGCAGCCGGTGGAGGCGATCTGCGCGGCGAGCGCGACCTGGTTGGCGTCGCGCACCTGTCCGGGCCGCGGCTTCTCTTCGGGCGGGCAGAGCTCGTTGCCGGTAGAGAGCACGGCGACGCGCGGCCGCCTGAAGACCGAGACCTCGGTCTCGCCGAAGGTGGCGAGCAGCGCGAGGTCGGCCGGCCGCAGCCGCCGACCGGCGCCGAGGATGGCCTCGCCGCGCGTCAGATCCTCGCCCGGCTGGACGACGTTGGCCCCGGCCGGGACCGCGCGCGAAACCTCGATCCGCGCGCCGCCGCCGCTGCCGTCGCCGCTGCCGCCGAGCGGCGCGGTGTGCTCGACCATCACCACCGCGTCGGCGTCGCCGGGGAGAAAACCGCCGGTGGCGATGGCCACCGCCTCGCCGGCCGCCATTCGACCATGGAAGACGTCGCCCATCGGCACGCTTCCCACCACGTTCAGCACCGCCAGCGAGAGCTCGGACGCCGTGTGCACGTCGGCGGCTCGGACCGCGAACCCGTCCATCACAGCGCGGCGCTGGGCCGGCAGGTTCTCGGGCGCGACGAAGGGGTGCGCCAGCACGCGCCCCTCGGCGGCCACCAGCGGCACCCGCTCCGTCCCGACCGGCGGCGTCTCGGCGAGGATGCGTCGCGCCTCTTCGGCCGGGATGAGCGTCAGCCAGCGCGCCGACATGGCCTAGACCGGTAGCACGGGACGCCGGCGCGGCAGCCCCGGTACGCTCTTGGCGCCGGTCGCGGCCAGCCGGCGCAGGAGCTCGGCGCGCAGCTCGTCACCAGGGACGACGGCGTCGACGTGCAGGTTGGCCGCCAGCTTCAAGAGGTCGATGTCGGCGCGGTACTGCGCGCGCAGCTCCTCGACGTAGGCGGCGCGCTCGGACTCGGGCTTCTCGGCGATCTTGTTGGCGAACACGGCGTTGACGGCCGCCTCGGCCCCCATCACCGCGATCATCGCCTGCGGCAGCGCGATGGTGACGTCGGGATCGAACCCCGGCCCGCACATCGCGTAGAGCCCCGCGCCGTAGGCCTTGCGCAGCACGACGCAGATCTTCGGCACGGTCGCGTCGGCCACCGCCGAGATCATCTTGGCGCCGTGACGGATGATCCCCTGCCGCTCGACCGCCTTGCCGATCATGAACCCGGGCACGTCGGCCAGGAAGACCAGCGGCAGCCCGAACGCGTCGCACAGCCAGATGAAGCGCGCCGCCTTGTCCGCCGAATCGACGAACAGGACGCCGCCTTTCCACTTGGGCTGGCTGGCGACGATGCCGACCGGCTTGCCACCGAGGCGCGCGAACCCGGTGACCAGCTCGCGCGCGAACAGCTTCTTGAGCTCGAAGAAGCTCCCCTCGTCGACGAACGCCTCGATCACCGCTGCGATGTCGAACGCCTGGTTCTGGTTGGCGGGGAGCACGTCGTCGATCCGCTTGGCCTCGGCGCGCGGCGGCCGCGGCGCGACCTCCGGCGCCGGCTCGCCCGACCGCTGCGGCAGGTAGGCAAGGTAGTCGCGCGCGGCGCCGAGGCAGGCCTTCTCGTCCTTGGCCAGCAGGTCACCGCATCCGGAAACCTCGCAGTGCATGCGCGCGCCGCCCATCTCTTCCAGGGTCACCTTCTCGCCGATCACCATCTCCGCCATGCGCGGCGACCCCAGGTACATGGAGGCGTTCTTGTCGACCATGAACACGACGTCGCAGAACGCCGGGATGTAGGCGCCGCCCGCCGCCGACGGCCCGAACAGGAGGCAGATCTGCGGCACCGCGCCCGAGAGGCGCACCTGATTGGAGAAGATCCGCCCCGCGTGCCGCCGCCCCGGGAACATGTCGATCTGGTCGGTGATGCGCGCGCCGGCCGAGTCCACCAGGTAGAAGAGCGGCAGCCGCAATCGCGCCGCCGTTTCTTGGATACGGATGATCTTCTCGACGGTGCGCGCCCCCCACGATCCGGCCTTCACCGTCGAATCGTTGGCCATGATCGCTACCGGCCGCCCGTGCACGCGCCCGATCCCGGTCACCACGCCGTCGGCCGGCAGATCGCCGGCAGTGGCGTTGGCGTAGAGCCCGTCCTCGGCGAAGTCCTTGCCGCCGTCATCGCACAGCAAGGCGATCCGCTCGCGGCAGTGCAGCTTGCCGACGGCGGCGTTCGCCTCGTGGTACTTGGGCGCCCCGCCCTTCTTGATCTTGGCGCCCAGCGCCTTGAATTCGTCGCTGCGTGACATCGTCGTCTATCGTCCTTTGTAAACCGGCGGCCGCTTCTCGATGAACGCCGCCAGCCCTTCGTTGCGATCCTCGGTGATCAGAACTTCCTCATAACGCGCGCGTTCGGTCGCCAGCCCGTCGGCGAGCGGCATCGCCAGCCCCTCGTCGATCGCCCGCTTGGCCGCCCCCAGCGCCAGCGGCGCCGCGCCCCCGAGCTCCGCCGCCCAGCGCGCCGCGGCCGCGGGGAGATCCGCCGCCGGGACCACCTCACTCACCAGCCCCAGCTCCTTCGCGCGGGCCGCGTTGATTCGCCGCCCGGTCAGGATCAGCTCCTTCGCCACCGCCGCGCCCGCGATCCGGGGCAGCCGCTGCGTGCCGCCCGCGCCGGGGATGATCCCGAGGCGCGTCTCGGTCAGCCCCATCTCGGCGGTGTCGGCCGCGATCCGGATGTCGCAAGCGAGCGCCAGCTCGAGGCCGCCGCCGAACGCCACGCCGTTCAGCGCCGCGATCGTCGGCCGCGGAAACGCGGCCACCGCATCCATCAGAGCGTTGATCTCCCCGAGAAACACGCGCGTGTCGTCCAGCGTCCAGGTCCGCCGCTCCTTCAAGTCGGCACCGGCCGAGAACGCCTTGTCCCCCGCGCCGGTCAGCACCAGCGCGCGCAGATCCGCGCCGCCGGCGACCTCGCCCGCCAGCGCTCCCAGGGTCTTGGTCATCTCTGCCACCAGCGCTCGCAAGAGGGCATTGGCCGCCGCCGGCCGGTTGAGCGTCAGGAACACCGAGCGGTCCCGCCGCTCGACCAGCAGCGAGGCCTCGGAGGTTGCGGCAGAGGGGGCACCCATGCCCGACGACGCTACCAGATCAGACGATCTTCGTCAGACCCGACCTTCTCGACCCGCTGCACCACTTTGAGCAGCTCTTTCTTGAGCTCGCTAACCGCTCACACTCACGGCGTCCACAGCGTCACCAGATCGATCTCGATCGCGTCGAACGGCGCGACGCGAACCTTCGCGGCCCCTTCGTAGGTCGCGAGCAGCGTCCAGCGATCGTTCGCGAGCTGAAACGACTCCAACGTCTGAGCGACGGGGTCGATCAACCAAACGTGGCCGACGCGCTCCCGAGCGTAGAGCGGCAGCTTGCGCGCGCGATCGATCCGCGCGGTCGACGGGGAGAGGACCTCGCAGAGCCAATCGGGCGCCAGCTTCACCGCCACCGCGTCGCGGTCCACCGCCGCGAAGCGCTCGCGCCGCCAGCCGGCCAGGTCGGGCACCACGACGTCCTCGCCCAGGTGCAGCTCGGGCTCATCCAGAATGGTCCAGCCCCCGGGGCCGCCGATCCCGCGCCGGAAGGGGTCGAAGAGCACGCCGCCCAGGGCCGATGCGGCGCTCGCGTGGCGGACGCCCGGGCGCGGGCTGGTCAGAAGGTCGCCGTCGATGAGCTCCGCGACGAGCGGCTCGGGAACAGCCCGGAGGTCGTCGTATGTGAACTTCTTGCGTGGCAATCCCATCGCGCCTGCCGACATTTTACCTCCGAAACCCAGTCGTTCCCGGGTTGAGGAAGAAATCGGCTGGTTCCTGGCGGCTGCTGCTGCGATAGACGCCTCAGGCGAAGCGGACGATCCTCAGTCACCTGACGCGCGACGAGTTGCTCGCCGCAGCGGGCGCGGCTTTCGAAGGCCGCAGGAGCCATCCGCCGACGTAGGCGCGACGCTTTGTCTTTGGTACGAGCGTCAGCTCGAGTGCCTCGCCCGGATGGACCTTGGGCGTGAGGATGGTTGCCTGCCACGTCGGAGCGTCCGGAGAGTACCCATCGCCGCGCAGCGCCCGCGGCGTGAACGCCTGAACCGAGACGCCTGGTTTGATCTCGCAGGTCACGCGATCGCCGCCCAGCAGCACGGTGGTGGTGCCGCCGGAGACTTGCCGGTTGGCCTCGCCGCGGACGACATCGTGACAGAACCCGCCCCCGGGGTCGCCCGCGATGGTGATGATGCAGCCAATGGAGCTCATGAGACCGTCGTTCGCCGGCCGATGGATGTCGACGCGAACCATCCCGGGATCCGCCGCCTCGCCCGGCCCGGCGAGGGCCAGGGCCATCGAGAGCCCGACCACCAGCACCAAGACGGTCCGGACGGCGAGCACGCGTCAGCTCCTCTGTCGCGCGGCGATGAACGCCTGGCGCAGGGCGTCCGGGCGGTGGAGGTGGAGGCCGAACGACGCCTCGCCGGTCGGCGTCCGGTAGGTGATCCGCAGCCACTGCTGCAGCAGGAAGGTCTCGTTCTCCATGCTGACGATGTCGGGGAGGGGGATGTCGACCTCGGCCCCCAGCCAGCGGTAAAGCCGCCGCGGGAAGAGCAGCACGTTGAACGGGAGGTGCACCCCGGTCACGAGCCGATCGGGCAAGAGGGAGACCCAGACGATGAGGTTGGCGTGGACGATCCCCCGCCGGACACTCCGCCAGCTCTCTTCGAAGAGGGCTTCCGGAAAGTGAGGGCGCCGGAGCGCTCGCTCGGACATGACCGCCGCTACCCGCTTGCCGAGCGCGACCGCGCGCCGATAGCCGCGCGGTAGTACTTGGAGGGGACCTCGTGACCGACGAAGGTCGAGGCCAGGCGGCCGCAGTCGACCAGCTTGTCGAGGTCGATTCCGGTCCGGACGCCCATCCCTTCGAGCATGTAGACCACGTCCTCGGTCGACACGTTGCCGGAGGCGCCGGGCGCGTAGGGACAGCCGCCCAGGCCGCCCAGCGCCGCGTCGACGGTGGTGATCCCCATTTCGACCGCCACCAGGATGTTGGCCAGCGCGGTGCCGCGGGTGTCGTGGAAGTGCACCGCCACCTCCGGCGCCGGGATCTCGGCCAGCACGCGCCCCAGCACGTCGCGCACCTGCCGCGGGTTGGCCACGCCGATCGTGTCGCCCAGCGACACCTGGTAGCAGCCGAGCGCCTTGAGCGCGCGGCAGAGCTCGAGGGCCTTGGCCGGATCGACCGCGCCCTCGTAGGGGCAGCCGTAGACGGTCGAGACGTAGGCGCGCACGCGCAGGCCCGCGGCCAGCGCCGGCGGAACCGTCTCCTGGAAGGCGACCAGCGTCTCTCCGATGGTCTTGTTGATGTTCTTCTTGTTGTGCGTCTCGGAGGCGGACAGGAAGACCGCCACCTCACGCATCCCGGCGGCCATCGCCGCGTCCAGCCCCTGCTTGTTGGGGACCAGCGCCGAGTAGACGACGCCCGGCTTGCGCGCGATCCGTCGCGACACCTCGGCGCCGTCGGCCAGCTGCGGGATCCACTTCGGGTTGACGAAGCTGGTTATCTCGATCGCCCGCAGGCCGGTCTCGGACAGCGCGTCGACCAGACGGATCTTGTCCTCGGTCGGCACCATGCGCGACTCGTTCTGCAGGCCGTCGCGCGGACCGACTTCATAGAGGGTCACGTCGGGGGGAAGGTTCTCGAACAACACATAATTTTACCACGCGTGTCGAGCTTCGCTCTCAGGCGACGAGGCGCGCGCAGAGGTCGTCGCCGACCTCGTCCAGCGAGTCGACCACCACGTCGGCCTCCGACAGGTCGTAGCCCGCGAAGTTGCCGGCCCGCACGGCGATGACCTTGAGGCCGGCCGCGCGTGCCGCCTGGATCCCGGGCGTGGCGTCCTCGAACACGATGGCGCGCCGCGCCCCGACGCCCAGGCGCGACAGACCTTCGAGGTACGGCTCGGGCGAGGGCTTGCCGTGCGCGTAGTCCTCGGCCGCGACGATGACCGGAAACAGGTCGCGCACGCCGATGCCGGTGAGCGCGTCGCGCACCTCCTTGCCGCTGGCCCCCGAGACGACCGCCAGCTTGGCGTGGCGCGCCAGCCGCCGCACCAGCGCCACCGCGCCCGGCAGCGCGCGGTGGCCCGTCTGGGCGATGAGCGCGTCCTTCTCGGCGACCGCCGCGTCGATGAGCTCGCGCATCGGGACCGTCAGCGCGTGGTTGCGCGCCAACATCTTGTAGATCTCGTTCCAGGAGTGGCCGATGACGAAACCGCGCTCGTCGTCGGTCATCTCGGCGCCGTAGCGCCGCAGCGCCAGCACCACCGACTCGACGTTCTCGCGCTCGCTGTCGACCAACGTCCCGTCGAGGTCGAAGAGGAAGGCCTCGGGTGTCACTTCGACGGCCCATCGAGCGGGCGGTCACGAAATGTCATGTCAAAGTCCCCGTAGACCTGGATCCGTCGTGCCTTGTACAGCTCGAGGAGCTCTGGCTTGGAATTCCCGCCTTTGTCCCAAGGTTGAAGGTGCTTGTCCTTCTCGCAGAATGCGAACTGAGCGCCGCCGTCTCGGGAGAGTTGATCTGCACGTCCCAGGACAGCTGCGAGGACTGCCTGGTCAAACGGGTCTGGATTAAACTGAAGGCCGAGCTCGACGAAGTGCTTGAGCATGGATTCATCAAG
>DASYEX010000081.1:0-5015 GCA_036498765.1 Polyangia bacterium | reverse complement strand
CCTGCCGGATAGAAAGTGGGTAAGGCTGGCCACCAATTCGCTCACGGCTGCGATCAACCCGTTCACGCCAGGCTTGCATCTCAGAAACTCCTCCCTCGCTGTCGCTCGAAACTCCTGGCGCGTTAGGAGGTACCTCTCGGCGCATAGTTCGGTCGATGTTGTTTGGTCTGAACTCATCGTCACATCGTCGCCCGGTCCGGCGACCTTTGTATTCAGCAGCAGTCTCTCGCCGCCATAAGTTTCGGCAACCGGGGGCTTGGGCTGACCCACGGTGGCACTCAACCCTACGCAATCGTTGGGGATGTCGACCTAGTGTGAACGTTCGGTTAGCGAGTCTGGCTGGACGCCGGCCGCCCCGCCGCGCACGTCTCGCACGGGCAGTTCGCGCGCAGGTCGCGGAAGTTGTAGATGCCGGTGGTGTGGCCGTCGCTCCAGTCGATGCTGACGGCGTACTGGCCGATCAGCTCCATTCGCTTGGCCTGGACCTGGGCAGGCACGGTGGTCGGTTCGAGCAGTTGCTTCCCCGAGGTCTCCTCGATGCACATGGCGCAGCGGCAGGCCAACCGCAGGTCGCGGGCCTTGTAGCGGGTTTCGTGGCCGTCAGGCCACTTGAAGGTGATGGTCGACCGCAGTAACCCCACGATCTCGTCGGGCATGGGCATCAGGCGCCTCGCTTCTCTGTCGCGCGCGCGCGGCGCAGCAGCAGCTTGAGCAACGGCGCGGTGTGCAGCGCTTGCACGAAGCCGTCGTTTTCGATCAGGGCCTCGACCTCGGCGAGTGGGGTGAGGTGGACGGTGATCTCCTCGTTCTCCTCGGGCGCGGCGGCGCCGAGGCGGGTCACGCCCTCGGCCAGATAGGTGTACGTGAGGTTGTTTTGCAGCGCGGGGTTGGCCGACAAGGTGGTCAGCAGCGACCAGCGGCCGCCGCCGTAGCCGGTCTCTTCGTGCAGCTCGCGGCGGGCGGCCTCTTCCAGTGACTTGTCCTCGGGATCGGTGGTGCCGGCGGGCAGCTCGTAGTGGACCTTCTCGAGGCCGTGGCGGTACTGGCGGATCAGGACCACCTCGTCCTTGTCGGTCAGCGCCACGACGTTGACCCAGGGCGGGTACTCGTTGATCCAGTACTCGGGGATGACCGTCCCGTTCGGCAGCTCGACGCGGTCGACGCGCACGGTGTACCAGAGCTTCTTCGCCAGGTACTCGCGCGTGAGGACCTTCCAGGGGCCGGGGTCGTCGGGGAATTTGGGGTCAGCCATTGGGGTCAGCCATGAGGGGCCTGGATGATGCCACGCGCGCGGGCGAACACGGCGCGCATCATGGGGGCGGTCAGCTTGCCGGTGTTGGTATTCTGGCGGCTCGGGTGGTAGCAGCCGAGCAGGACGGGGACGCTGTCGCCGAGGCGCGCCTCGCTGCCGTGGCCGAAGGCGGGGCGGGGGCGGGGGCGGACGCTGTGGGTGTCGGCGAGGTAGGCCAGGTAGGCGTCGTGGCCGATCTTGCCGAGGGCGACGACCACCCGGATGCGCGGCAACGCAGCGAGCTCGGCGCGGAGGTGGCGGCGGCAGCGGGCGATCTCGTCGGGAGTGGGCTTGTTGTCGGGCGGGGCGCAGCGGGCGGCGGAGACGACGTAGGCGTCGCGCAGGGCGAGGCCGTCGTCGGCGCGCTGCGAGGTCGGGATGTTGGCGAAGCCCTCGGCGTAAAGCGCGGCAAACAGGAAGTCGCCCGAGCCGTCGCCGGTGAAGATGCGGCCGGTGCGGTTGGCGCCGTGGGCGGCGGGGGCCAGGCCGACCAGCAGCATTCGGGCCTCGGGGTCGCCGAAGCCGGGGACCGGCTTGCCCCAGTAGATGTCGTCGCGGTGGGCCGCCTTCTTGTCGCGGGCGATCTGCGCGCAGTAGCGGCGCAGCCGCGGGCAGTCCTCGCAGGCGACGATCGCGGCGCGGACGGCCGCCAACGAGCTGGGCCGGCGCTCAGTGACCGTGGTGGTCGCCCTGCTCAACCGGGTACCCCGCCTCGCGCCAGGCGCGCATGCCGCCGTCCATGGAGATGACGTTGGTGTAGCCCATCTTCTGTAAATTGTCGGCCGAGAGCGCCGACCGAAATCCACCGCCGCAGTAGAGGACGATTGGCGCGTCATGGTCGGGGATCAGCGTCTCCACGTCACGCTCCAGCACGCCGCGGCCGATGTGCCGCGCCCCGCGCGCCCGGTCGACCGCGAACTCGCTGTCCTCGCGGACGTCGACGAAGTGGAAGCGCTCCCCCCGGTCGAACCGCGCCTTGACGTCGGCGATCGTGCACTCCTTGACGCGTCCCTTCGCGTCGTTCACCAGCGCCAGGAATCCCGGGCTATGCTTCATGGCTGCTAAAGATATCACCGCCGATTGACACCGTCGGTGCGGCTCTTTACAAAGGTCATCCGTGTCCGAGAAGCGCGACTACTACGAAATCCTGGGCGTCGAACGTACCGTCGAGGTGGGCGAGCTGAAGCGCGCCTACCGCAAGCTGGCGATGGAGCACCACCCCGACCGTAACCCAGGGGACAAGGAGGCGGAGGGCCGGTTCAAGGAGGCGTCCGAGGCCTACCAGGTTCTCTCCGACCCCCAGAAACGCGCCGCCTACGACCGATTCGGTCACGACGGCCCGGGCGCGGGCTTCGGCGGCGCCGGGTTCCGCGACGTGGGGGACATCTTCTCGGCCTTCTCCGACATCTTCGGCGACATCTTCGGCGGCGGCGGCCCGGGCGGCCGCCGCGGTCCCCCGCGCGGCGCCGACATCGAGACGCGCGTGTCGATCACGCTCGAGGAGGCGGCGACCGGCATCACCAAGGAGATCTCCATCCTGCGCAACGCCAGCTGCGAGATCTGCGGCGGCAGCGGCGCCGCGCCCGGATCCCAGCCGGAGGTCTGCAAGCAGTGCGGGGGACGCGGCCAGGTGATGCACTCGCAGGGGTTCCTGATGATCTCGTCGACCTGCCCGATCTGCCGCGGCGAGGGGCGCGTGGTGCGCAAGCCCTGCGGGACCTGCAACGGCAGCGGCGTCGATCAGAAGGAGGACACCCTGCAGATCTCGATCCCGGCCGGCGTCGAGAACGGCTCGACCCTCCGCCTGATGGGGCGGGGCGAGGCCGCGCCGCGCGGCGGGCAGCCGGGGAACCTATACGTCGTGCTGCGCGTCGACGACGACGAGCGGTTCGAGCGCGACGGCGCCGACCTGCACACGGAGATCGAGGTGACCTTCCCGCAGCTCGCGCTCGGCGACCGGGTCACCGTTCCGACCCTCGAGGGCGACGCCGAGGTGGAGATCCCGGCGGGGACCCAGCCGGGCGAGACGTTGGCGCTGACCGGCAAGGGGATGCCGCGCCTCGGTGCCCGCGGCAAGGGGGACCTGGTGGCGCACCTCAAGCTGGTGGTGCCGACGTCGATGACCCCGGAGGCGGAGACTGCCCTGCGCGCCTACGCCGCCGCCGGCGGCCAGCGCGTCAGCCCCGAGAAGGGCGGCTTCTTCCGCCGCAAGAAAAAGCGCTAGCTGGGTCACGTCTGCCAGCGAACGGGTAGCCCGGTCAGGCAGGCCCGCGAAAACAGGCGGACCGAACCGCCCCGCAGTCGTTACACCACGCCCCTTCCCGCGACCTAGATTGTGGCGTCGGCCCGCGTCCGCGAGCTGGCTGTTCCGAAATCTTCGTCGAGGAGGGTGAGACATGGGTGCCGTCAATCATCGCGCGATCGTCCGTGGGTTCGGTCTCTGCATGGCGTTGCTGCTGGGGGCCTGCTCGAACAGCCAGCCGTCGAGCCCGTCGCAGGGAACGGTCGGGTTCCAGATCCAGGGCGTCCCCGGGGTCGTCATCAACACGGTGAGCTGGTCGATCACCAACGCCGGGACCGGCTTCTCCCGCTCCGGGACCGTCACCGTGCAGTCGAGCAACACGATCGCGTTTCAGGTGGGCGCGCTCCCGTCAGGCATGGGGTACGTCGTCACGCTCGACGCGATGTCGGCCAGCGGCGGCTTCACCTGCGCGGGGTCGGCGTCGTTCGCGGTCACCGCCGGAACCACCACCGGCGTGACCGTGACGCTCGCCTGCGCGCCGCCCGCGCCCGACGCCGGCTCGGTGCTGGTGACCGGCACGACGGTCGTTTGCGCGACGGTCGCCTCGATCTCGGCCGCGCCGCTCGAGACGGCGGTGGGCTCGACGATCACCCTGGCGGCGACGGCGACGGCGGGCGCCAGCGCGCCGACGTTCGCGTGGACCGCGAGCGCCGGGACGTTCGACAACGCCGCCAGCGCGACGCCGGTCTTCACCTGTCCCGCCGCGCCCGGCTCGGTGACCCTCACGGCGGCGATCGCCTCCGACGATCCGGCCTGCGGCCCGGTCAGCTCGGCGTCGGTGACCGTCACCTGCGATACGCTCGATCCGACGTTCACCAACGTCTACGCCAACATCATCGGGGTGCGCTGCATCGGCTGCCACCACCCCGGCGGCAGCGGCGTGACCGTCGGGATGCTGGACATGAGCACGCAGGCGGCGGCCTACGCCGATCTGGTCGGCGTGCCGGCGGCGGGGACGGGCGCCGGGACGTCGGGCGTCACCTGCGCCTCTCTGGCGCCCGGCCTCCTGCGCGTCAGCCCCAGCGACGCGTCCGACAGCCTGATCTTCGAGAAGGTCGCCAGCAAGCTGGCGGGGACGCTGGCCCCCTGCGGCTCGCCGATGCCGTTGCCCGCCACCGGAGCGCCGCTCACCCAGGCGCAGGTTGACCTGGTGGCCGCCTGGATCAACGCCGGCGCCATGAACGACTAGGTCCCCGAGCCTCCGCCCGCGGCCCCGCGCCGCGGGCGGAGGCGCACGCGCGACGGGGGCGTGCTATCGAAATACGATGAGGTTGAGGGCGTTGTTGATTTGCGGGCTGATGGGATTGGCTTTCGGGGGGTGCGGCGGCGGCTCCGGGCGCGGGACGGGGGGACGCGCCGGGCTCACCGGCCAGGGCGGGGCGGGTGGCCAGGTGGGCGGCGGCGGCGGTGGCGCGGGCGGCG
>DASYEX010000080.1:0-32848 GCA_036498765.1 Polyangia bacterium | reverse complement strand
AGGACGTCCACACCGGCGCGACCGGCCATGCGGAATCGGTGCGGATCGTCTTCGATCCGAGCAAGCTCTCCTACGAGGATCTGCTCGAGAAATGGTTCTTCCGGATGCACGATCCGACCACCAAGGATCGTCAGGGGAACGACATCGGCACGCAGTACCGCTCCGCCATCTTCGTGAGCTCGGCCGAGCAGCGGAAGGAGGCCGAGCTGGCCAAGGACCACGCGCAGAAGTCCGGCCGCTGGAAGAACCCCATCGTCACCCAGATCGTGGAGGCAGGCCCCTTCACGCCCGCCGAGGAGTACCACCAGAAATATCTCGAGAGGAACCCGGGCGGCTACACCTGTCACTACCTGCGCAACTGACGTTAGCGGGCTGCAGCGCGCACGGCATCCGGCAGGCCGGAGCTGGCATTTCCACGGGGTCCCGGTGGGGTCGGCCGCCGAATGCGGCCCCGACTGCCGGCGAATGGCGGCGTCCATCCTGCCGCACGCGCACCGCTAGCGCCGACGCACCCGGCCGGGGCTGGCCGTCGATAAAGAAGTGTGACGGGCCGGTCGATCGCTGCCATTGTCGTCCTCATTGTCGGGGTCTGCGCGAAACCCTCTTTCGGCATGCCTGTTCGCGTTGGCGCTTCTCCGCGCGGCGCCGGCCTCGGCGGCCGGCACGCTGCGGGTCGACTTCATCGACGTCGGGCAGGGGGACGCGGCGCTGGTGATCTCGCCCAGCGGGAAGACAGTCCTGATCGACGGCGGTCCGCACCACGCCGCGCCGGCCTTGACGGCGTTTCTGGCCGCTCACCTCCACGGCCCCCTCGATCTGGTGCTGCTCACCCACCGGCACGAGGATCATCTGGGCGGGCTGCCCGAGGCGGTCCGGCAGTTCGGCGCGCGGATGTTTCTCGACGCGCCGGTCGAGCACGCCGAGCGGGGCTACACCTCGCTGATGCGCGCGCTCGAGGCGCGCGGGTCCGTCATCAAGCAAGCAACGCGTGGCCGGGTGATCGATCTCGGCGAGGGCGTGAAGCTGACGTTGCTGGGACCGCCGGAACCGCTCATCACCGGCTCGCACTCGGACGTGAACGCCAACAGCGTCGTCGCGCGCTTGACCTACGGCGGGTTCTCGGTGCTGTTCGCGGGCGACGCCGAGGCGCCGACCGAGACCTGGTTGCTCGAATCGGGCGCGCCGCTGCGTTCGGTGGTCCTCAAGGTCGCCCACCACGGCAGCCGGTACGCGTCGGCCGGAGGTTTTTTGAGGAGGGTGGCGCCGCGGATCGCGGTCATCAGCGTCGGCGCGGGGAACCGCTACCACCACCCGGCGCCGGGGACGCTGGACCGGCTCGCCCGCGCAGGGGCGACGGTCTATCGTACCGACGTGGTCGGCGACGTGGAGATCGACAGCGACGGCACGCAGGTTCACGTCCACGTCGCGCGCGGCCGGAAACAAGCAGAGGAAGAGGCGGTGTCGGCGCGATGAGCCGGCCGACGCGCGACGACGCCGATACGCTGCTGTTCGTCGATCAGCTCGACGCCGGCTGGGCGCATCTGCTCCTCGGCGAGGAGGCGTTCGACGTTCCCGCGCGGCTCCTGCCGGCCGGCACCAAAGAGGGGAGCTGGCTCCGCTGGTCGTTCGCCCCCGCGCCGCCCCCGCCCGACGAGGCCGCCGCCATCCGCCGCAAGCTTCAAAAAAGCGACGACGGCGGCGACATCAAGCTCTGACTACTGGAAGGTGATGTTGTCGATGCGCAGCTCGACGCCGGTGCAGGTGCCGGTGCCGCTCGCCGAGTTCAGCTGCCACTGGATCCCGACCAGCTGGTTCCGGGTGTTGGTGGTGGCGCTGGTGGGGGTGAAAGCCGTGAAGAGCTCGCTGTAGGTCATCGCCGTGGCCGTGGGAAGCGTCAGGTTGGCGATCGCCGGGTACTGATAGCAGCCGGTGCCCGCGTCGGGATTGCAGGTCCCGCCGCCCGGGTTGGTGGCGTTGCTCGGCCGCTGCTCCTGAGTCTGGAGCTGCACCTGCCAGTTGCACCCCGTCATGCTGCCGGCGGTGAGCGTGGCGCTGAACGAGACCTTGGTGAAGGCGGCCGCGTTCACGCACGATTGGAAGATCAGCCCGCCGCCGGCGTAGCCCAGGGCTGCGCCGACGGTGAAGCTCAGCTTGAGATTCTGTGCGGCGGTGTCGACCGCCGCCGCCGCCGTCGACGGCGTGGCGCTCGAGTAAGAGAAGGCATAGCCGCGCAGCCCGTCCGCGTCGCAGAACTGGCTGCCGTTCCACTGCGGCGTCGAGAAGTCGGTCACCAGACCGTCGGGGGTCATCTTGAGCGCGCCCGAGCTGGAGCAGTCGAGCGTTCCGCCGAGCGGACAGCTGTCCATGCCCGAGCCCGCCGCGCCGCCCTTGCCGGCCGCGCCGCCGCTTCCGGTGGTGCCCGCCGCCGAGCCACCGGCCCCCGTACCGCCGCTGCCACCTTTGCCGGCCGCGCCGCCGGTTCCGGTGGTGCCGGCCGCCGAGCCGCCCGCGCCCGCCGCGCTTCCGCCCGCGCCTGCTGCGCCGCCGGTGCCGGTCCCGCCGCTTCCGCTGACGCCGCCGGAGCCCACGACGCCGCCGGAGCCCACGACGCCGCCCGCGCCCACCGCGCCGCCGGAGCCTTTGATGCCGCCGGACCCGGCGACGCCCCCCGACCCCGTGACCCCGCCGGAGCCCGTGAGGCCGCCCGATCCAGTGAGGCCGCTGGATCCGGCGACGGCGGACCCGGCGGCGCCGCCGGAGCCCGTGACGCCGCCCGCGCCCGGGGCGCCCGCGCGGCCACCCGCCGCGCCGCCCATCCCGCCCGCACCGGAGGTCGTGCTGCCGCCGCTCGCCGAGCCGCCTTTCCCGCCGCTGCCGGGGCTGCCACCCTCAGCGTTCCCCCCGCCGCCAGTGTCCTCGGTCGGCGCCTCCATGCCCCGGTTGGCACACGCGTTCAGGCCCAGCGCCAACACGCAGCCGAGCAGAGCGAGGCTCTGGTACGGCACAGCCGTACGAGACCTGGGGGGCATGACCATTGAGTCTCTACCAATCTTGGAGGCCCGCAATTCGGAAATCGGATCAGCGGGCCGACCTGGCCGCGCGCGTCAGGTTTCGGCCGAGTTTGCCGATATCATCGTCCCATGGGGGCTCGGATCCGCGCCGGCGTGTGCCTGACCGCGCTCCTGGTGGTCGCCGGTTGCGCGACCTCGGAAGGCGACACCGCCATGAAGCGGGGCGCGTACGAGGAGGCGGCCTCCAGCTATGACGCCGAGCTGCGCGCCATGCCGGGCGACCAGACGCTGGAGCAGAAGCGCGCCGCGGCCCGGGCCGGGGCGCTCCGCGCCAAGCTGGAGCGAGCGCGCGACCTTCGCACCTCCGGGCACGGTGAGGCGGCGCTGTCGCTATTGAACGAGGCGCTGCGGCTGGAGACGAAGTGGTCGCTGGCCCCCGAGGGCGACGTCCGGGCGTTGCGGGATGCCGAGCTGGCGGGCGCGCGAGAGACCGTGGAGGCCGCCGTGCGCGCCGACCTGGGCGCCGGCGCGCCGCTGGCGGCCGAGGGGGGCGTCAAGGCGCTCGCGCCGCTGCTCGCGCAGCCGGCGCTGCGTCCGATCGGCGAGGCGGTGGCCGCCGAGATCGCGACCGCGGGGAAGGCCCGATGCGCCGAGCTCGCCGCGCAGCAGAAGGGGGAGACGCCGCATCTCGCCCGTCTGGTCGCCGCCTACTGCACGCACGTCGGTGGCAGCTTCACCGCGCCCGTGCCGCCCGAGCAGACGCGCGGCCTGCGTGTCTCCGGGCGGCTCGAGAACGCCACCGAGGCGGAGCATCAGATCGTCGAGAGTTGGCTGGCCGACGTGTTTCGCGCCTCGCCCTGGTTCGCCCCCGACGGGGAGAATCTCTCGACGCTCGAGCTCGGCGGCGCGTACAACGCGCGGCTCGAGCGGCGGCGCGTGGTGCTGAACGCGCCGTACCGGACGGTCACTCGCTCGACCGTCACCGAGGGCATGTTGGGCCTGGGCCCGACCGCGACCGTCCAGACCGAATCGGAGCGGGTCTTCGAGTACGAGGCCGAGCAGTACGACGCCCGCTACGGGCTGGACGCCACGCTGACACTCGATCTCGGCACCGGGCCGCCGCTGGTCGTCACCATCCACCACGTCGAGAACAAGCGCGCCTACCAGCACGAGACCACGTTCGCGCCGGCCAACGTCTATCCCCAGCGCGCGAAGCTGCCGGACATCAACACCTGGCTGAGCACGTTCCTGGGAACCAAACGAACGCCCATGCTCCGCAAGCTGCGGGCGCGCTGGGTTTCGTTCTATTGCGGCGGAAAGCGCTTCTCGCCGGAGGAGGCGGCGCGCTGTCTTGCGGCCGGACAGCGGCTCCCGGCGGCCGAGAAGGCCCTGGCGGCTGTCTTCGGCGGCGACGCCCAGGCGGTCGTCGAGACCCTGACCCGCCCGCGCGCCGACGAGCGGAAGCCGGGCGAGGACGAGAAGATGTCCGGCGCGAAGCCCACGGCGCCGACGCCGAAGCCGGACATCGAAGAGGTCCCGCGCTCGGGCGCGGGCGAGTCGATTTAAGCGGCTACGCCCCGAGCTTGGTGATCCGAGCGCGCACAGAGGTGCCGTCGACCACGAGGTCGGCGGCGGCGATCGGGAGCGTGAAGCGTCGCGGACCTGCGCTCCCCGGATTGAGGTAGACGACGCCGCCTTTCTCTTCCACCGACGGCCGATGCGAGTGTCCCGACACGACGACGTGAAATCCGGCCGCCGCCGGATCGAGATCCAGTTGGGCCAGATCGTGGAGCACGTAGATGAGCACCTCCTCGACGCGCAAGACTTCGGTCTCGCTGATCGGGGCCGCCCAGCGGCCCTTGTCGTTGTTGCCGCGCACGGCGGTGAGGGGGGCGATCGCGGCGAGGTTCTCGAGGACAGCCGCGTCGCCGATGTCGCCGGCGTGGATCAGGAGGTCGCTCCCCCGCAGGAACGCGACGGCCTCCGGTCTGAGGAGCCCGTGGGTGTCGGAAATGACGCCGACGCGTTTCATCCGAGCAGCATTGTCGCACGCCCGCTCCCGCGGGCGCTCCGACGACCTCGTCTGACTTCCCGTCACGTCGAGACCCGCGGCCGTCATCAGACGCCGGCGGGCGACGATTCAGCCGGCGTTGCGCATGCCGGCCGCGATGCCGAGGATCGTCATCATCAGCGCGCGCTCGAGGCGGGGGCGATCCGGCGCGTCGGGCGGCGCGGCGCGGTAGCGGGCGAGCAGCTCGATCTGCAGGTGGCTGATCGGGTCGATGTACGGGTCGCGCAGGTCAATCTGGCGCGCCAGCGCGGGGTGGCGGGCCAGCAGCGTCGACTCGAACGTCTCCTCGAGCGCCGCCCGGGCCTTGGCGTAAGCACCGGCGATGAGCGGGAAAAATCGCTCGCCCAGCTCCGGCTCGCACAGGCGCAGGTAGCCGCGCGTCACCTCGGGGTCGGCCTTGCCCAGCGCGGTGGCGGCGCTGTCCAGGGTCGAGGCGAAGAAGGGCCAGCGCTGGAACAGCTCGCGGCGCAGCCCGAGCGGGATGGTCGCCAGCCCCTCCGCCACGCCGAAGAACGCTGGCAGCGGCAGGCGGACCTGCGTCCAGGACATCACCCAGGGAATGGCGCGCAGGTCGGTGATTTCGCGGACGCGGCCCGACCGGTAGACGGGACGGCTGGCGATCTGCAGGACGCCGATCTCGCGGATCGGGGTCAGCTGCTCGTAGAACGAGAAGAAGCCGGGCATCGCGAACAGCGCGCGGTAGGCGGCGGCCGAGGCCCGCGAGGCCGCCTCCAGGGCGTCGCGCCAGGCGGGCTCGAGCGGCGAGCCGTCGTCGCGCAGGTCGCGGGCGGCGGCCTGTCCGAGGTGGAACAGGAGCTGCTCGAGGTTGCGGTGCGCCAGATCGGGCTGGCTGTAGCGATCGGCGAGCGCCTCACCCTGCTCGGTGAGGCGGATGCGCGCGCCGACGGTGCCGGGCGGCAGGCTGGCGATGGCGCGGCCCGCGCTGCCGCCGCCGCGCGCGGTCGAGGTGCCGCGGCCGTGGAAGAACCAGACCTTCACGTCGAACGGACGCGCCGCCGCGGTGATCGTCTCCTGCGCCTTGTAGAGCGCCCAGTTGGCGGCCAGGAAACCGGCGTCCTTGTTCGAGTCGGAGTAGCCGATCATCACCTCCAGGCCGCGCCGCCCGCGCACGTGGGCGAGGAAAAGGGGGTTGTCGAGGAGGCGCGTGACGGTCGCGCCGGCGCCCTCCAGATCGGCCAGCGTCTCGAACAGCGGCACGACGTCGAACGGCAGCGGCTGCTCCGGCCGATAGAGGCCGACCTCGCGCCCGAGGACCATCACCTCGAGGAGGTCCGACGGCGCGTGCGTCATGCTGACCACGTAGGCGCCGCGCGCGCGCCAGACGCGCAGCGCGCCCAGCGCTACCTCCAGCGCCTTGGTCGCGGGCTGATGCCCGATGGGCGCCAGCGGCCGGGCCGAGGCGAGCTCGCGCGTCAGCAGCGCCTCGCGCGCGGCGTGATCGAGCGCCTCGTAGTCCTGGCACACGCCGCCCACGCGCAGGAGCTCGGCGACGGCGGCGGCGTGGCCGCGCGACTCCTCGCGCAGATCGAGCGCCACCAGATCGAGGCCGAAGACCTGCGCCCGCAGCTCCAGCGGCCGCACCTCGGTGGCCGCGGCGGCGGGCAGGCCGATCCGCTCGAGGCCGCCGGCGATTGTCTTGAGATCGGCCAGGAAATCTGACGCCTCGTGGTAACGCGGCCGCTCGTCTCCCTCGCTGGCGGCGGCGCGCAGCTTCTGCGCCATCCCGAGGCACAGACAGCGAAACGGCTCGTTGACCAGCGCCGCGGGGACGTCGAGGCCCGCCAGCGCGTCGGCGATCGCCACCTTGACCGCCTCGGGGAGATCCACCCGTTGCTCGGAGAGCGAGAGCACGCGCGCCAGGCGTTCGGCCTCGGCGGCGTAGAGCGGCAGCACCTCGCCGCGCGCGAACCCCTGCGCCCAGGCGGTCACCGGCGGCAGCACCTTGGGGTTGCCGTCGCGGTCGCCGCCGATCCAGCTGCGGAACACGACCGGGGAGGGGAGCGCCGGCCGCCGCCCGTAGTGCGCCTCCACCGCGTACTCCATCTCGCCCACCAGCCGGGGGATCACCGACCAGAGGACCGACGGCAGATAGGCCAGCCCACCCCGCGCCTCGTCCTCGACGCTGGGGCGCGCGTTGTGCAGCTCGGAGGTCCCCCAGAGGAGCGCCACGCGCGCGTGCAGGCTCTCGCGCGCGCCGCGGGCGCCCGCCCGCAGCCGATCGAGGTGGGCCGCGATGTCGCCGAGGTGCCCGCGCACGGTCCAGCGGCGCGTCTCCGTCGGGTGGGCGGTGAACGTCAGGTGAAGCCGCAGCGAGGAGAGGAGCTGCACCGCCTCCTCGTAGCTCCAGCCCTGGCGCTGGAGCGACCCGACCAGCGCCAGCAGCGATTCGCGGCGTGGCGCCTCGGCGGTGCTGGCCGCGTCGCGCGCGTTGTTGACCCGCATCCGGTGCCGCTCCTCGGCGGTGTTGGCCAGGTGCAGGTAGACCGAGAACGCGCGGACCAGGCCCTCGGCGTCGTCGAGCGAGAGGGCGCTCACCAGCTCGCGCCAGCGGTCGGCTCTCTCGGCGCCGGGCGCGCGGCGTGCCTCCTTGGTCAACGCGCGCACCGCCTCTTCATGGGCGAAGAGGGCGTCGCCGGACAGCGTCCGGATCGCCTCGCCGAGCGCGTGGCCGAGCTCGTTCACCTCGCCGCGCAGGATGGCGAACCACTCGTCGGAGGTTCGCGCCGGCTCGCCCATCCCTTTTCACATGGCACGAACGGCACGCCCTGACCAGCGCCGGATTGTTAAATCAGTGTCAGCCCTCGGTCGGGAGCCGCCGCCAGACCGTCCCCTGGTGTCGGGGCGCGAACTCCCTCGGGTGCAGCATCTCGGCCAGGATCTCCGGCGTGTCGAACAGCATCGGCCCCGAGCGGTTGAAGTAGAAGTTTCCGTCGGCGGCGAAGGCCCGCCCCGCGCGCACGGCCCCGAGCTCGCGCCAGCCGGGTCGGCTCGTCAGGACCGGGAGCTCGGCCAGCGTGCGCGTCAGCTCGAACCCACAGGGGGCGACGACGATGATCTCCGGGTCGGCATCGCGCAGCGCCTCGAACGCCACCGTCGTCGAGTGCGCGCCCGGCGCGCTGAGCAGGCTCTGGCCCCCCGCGATCTCGACGATCTCGGGCCCCCAGTTCCCCATCTCGAACAGCGGCTCGATCCATTCGAGGCAGGCGACGCGGCGGCGGGGGAGCGGTCGGGTTTGCGCGGCGAGCGCGGCCAAGCGCCCGCGGATCCCGGCCACCAACACCCGCCCCGCCTCCGCCGCGCCCAGCACCTCGGCGACCCGCGCGAACCCGTCGAGGATCCCGTCGATGGTGCCGGTCGAGAGCGCCACCACCTGGTGCCGCTCCAACCGGGCCGTCACCCCGTGGGCGCGTGGACGAGGCTCGGCTTCGCCGAGCGGAGTCCGTCGCGGGAGGGTTCGGGAACCCTCTGAGGGTTCCTGAGGTTGCAGATCGCCGGGGCTGACGGCGCAGACCTCGCAATGGGTCTGGGTGATGATGAAGTCGGGCGCCAGCGCCGCGAGCTGCGCCTCGTCGACCTCGTAGAGCGGCAGGCCCGCGCGCAGCCGCTCGCGCACGCGCGCGTCGATCTCCGCGCTCGTGCCGTGAATGTCGAACGCCGGCCGGCTGAGGGCGGGCAGCCGTTTGACCCAGGCCGGGTGGTCGCACTCGTGCGAGCGCCCGACCAGCGACTCGCCGAGCCCCAGCGCGGCCACCAGCTCGGTCCCGCTCGCCAGCAAGGAGACGATCTTCATGGCAGCAGATCCGCGAACACGAAGCCGTCGCGCGCCACCACTTCGCCGGCCCGAAAGGGGACCGGGCGGCGGAACATCGGGCCCGCGTGGGCGAAGGTGTGGAACTCGCCACGCTCGCCGCAGGGGTCGACCGACGCCGGCAGCTCGGCGAGCAGCGCGGCGTCGAACTCGCGCCCCGCGAACCGTGCGTCCAGCGCCTTGGGATCGACGCAGGTCAGGCGCGCGCGCAGGCCGGCGTCGACCATCCGCCGCGCCAGCACGTCGGTCGGCGTCCCCCAGATCGGAAACAGCGGCGTCACGCCGATCGGCGCCAGGCGCTCTTCGCGGTAGCGGCGCACGTCCTCGAGGAAGAGATCGCCGAACGCCACCCGGTCGATGCCGTCGGCGCGGGCCCGCCCCATCGCCGCCGCCATCGCCGCCTCGTACTCGGCGTTGCTGCAGGGCCAGGGGATCGGCACCGGCCAGAGCGGCAGCTCCGCCGCCTCGGCCTGCGCCCGCAGAAGGTCGGTCCGGACCGCGTGCATCGCCACCCGGTCGAACGCCTGGTTGATCGTCGTCAGGAGCCCCACCACCTCGACCTCGCCCTGCGCGCGCAGGACGTGCAAGCTCCAGGCGCTGTCCTTTCCGCTGCTCCAGGCGAGGAGCGCTTTGGGTCTGGGGCTCATCGGCGGCTCATCCTATCCCCTGGCCGCGGCCGAGGCGGGCGCTATATTGGGGGCGTCATGGCCAGCACTTCGGAAGGCATGGTCGAGGGTGCTTCGTGCAAGCCCAACATTTCGGCCGCGGGCCGGCGCCGGCGCAGCCGCTTCGGCAACCAATGGCTCGTCGTGGCGGTCGCGCTGCTGGTCGTGCTGGTGGTCTTCCGCGTCCACTGGTACTGGGGGCTGCTCATGTTCATTCCGGCCGCGCTCTCGGCGGTCGGTCACCTGCAAGCCCAGCGCAACACTTGCGTCATGCGCGCCAAGGAGGGGACCTTCGAGCACGAGGACTTCTCCACGACCAAGGCGGCCGTCGAGGAGGTGGTGGCCAGCCGCGCCGTCGCGTCCACCATCAACCGCGACACGATCCTGATGGGCCTCGCGGGCGCCGCCCTCGGCGTCCTCGCCACCGCGCTGTTTCACCGGATCTGAGATCGCCCACCCTGCGGCCCGGTCCGGCCGGGATCGTGGGATGATGATCGCTCTCGATGCGCGCGGGGGTGACGATCGTGACGGCTCTGGTGGCGACCCTGGACCTGGCGTGTGTATCGGGACCCCAGCTACGTGACCCGCAGGCGCGCATCGCGGCCAAACGGCTCGCAGCTCTCCCCACGCAAGGGAGGATCTTCGTCGTCGGCCCCAGAGGCGGCAGGGACGCCGATAAGGAGCTGAGCGCGACGGTCCGGAAGAACGTCGACGATTCGATCAACTACCGCGTCCATCAGCACGGCGGCCACGTGTTTGGGAACGCAGCGACGGCGAAACTCGAACATTTCATCGAGTTCCACAACTGGAGCTGGCGCGCGATGCACGAGATCGTCGCCGAGCGGCTGGGAAAGGTGCCAGCCGCGCACCGATCGGTCGCCGAATGGAGGTTCCCAGGTGACCTCAAGTCCTGGCGGCCCGTGCTGAGCTCCGACTTCCTGCTCGTGTCGTTCGTCCTCTACGTGTGGAGGCCCCCGGAGCTCCAATGGCCGTCTCTGGCCGTGGCGATCGCGGAGATGGCGAAGGAGTCCAAGGATCCCCCCGACTCGATGAGCATCACCGGGGCCGGCTCCCGGATGATCGCTTGTGTCGTGGCGATCGATGACGGGCACATCGTGTGGTGTAACTTCATCCCCAACAACAGCGTGACCATGCAGGAGCGTCCCGCTGCCCAGTCGGCCGTCGACGTCTTGCTCAGCGATATGTTGAGGCTCGCCGATGGGGTCCCCTAACTTAGATAGGGGGGACCAGCGGCCTAGCTAAAACTCCAGGTGGCCGCGGAGCGAGATGACCCAGACGGGTCCGCGGTCGCTGTTGTAGCCGGGGTTGGCGATGAGCTGGAGGTCCTCGGCGGCGAAGGCGCCGCGCCAGATGTGGAAGTTGTAGTACTGCTCGACGATGGTCTCGCGGCCGTAGTTGAGGTAGCTGGCGCCGCTGGGCGTCGGACAGGCCGGCGGTGACACCTTGTAGTCGCAGCCCGGGCCGTCGCCGAGCAGGAACCCGATGCCGCCGCGGCGCAGGTAGTCGGCGTGCAGGTCGGAGAGGCCGTTGCTGACGAAGGCGACGCCGACGCGATCGTCGGGGCGCCGCCAGCGGGTCCCGCGCACGTCGCCGCCGATCTGGAAGGTGTTGTCGACCTCGGTGTAGGCGAAGCTTTCGTTCTTGCCGTCGGCCCAGCCGAGGCGGCCGAAGACGCGAAACAGGGGCCCCAGCTCCTGGTACTCGTTGAGGCCGAACCCGTACTTGGTTCGCCCCTTCTGGCGCGAGGCGGTGATGTCGGGGACCAGGTCGCTGGCCTCCGACATGGCGATCGCCTCGGCGTAGCTCCCCATGGCGGCGTGATTGAGGTAGCCGAGGACGCGCGTGGTCCCGGCCCAGTCGTCGCGGACGCTGTACTTGATCTCGAGCTCCAGCTGTTCGCCCCGGTCGCTGGCGAGGTCCCAGTCGAGATCCTCGCCGTTGGCGACCTTGGGCATGAGCATGAGGCCGTAGCGCACCTCCAGCCGCGGGCCCTGGTACTCGAGCACCGCGCCGTAGGTGTAGCCGCGCGTGTCGGCCGCGTAGTCGTAGGCGCCGTTGTTGTCGACCGTCCAGTTCATGAACTGCATGTGGCTGTCCGACCCGGCCGGGTTGATGTCGAAGATGTCGGCGGTCGAGAGCTTGCCGACCCGGATCTCCAGCCGGTGGCGCGGGACGTAGGCGAACGAGGAGATGGGGCCGCGATCGGTGTTCACCTCCCAGACGTCGCCGAGCGGGATCAGCTGGTGCACCTGCAAGCGCGCCACGTAGGGATCGTGAGGGAGCGAGGGGTTTCGGACGACGTCCAGGTTGGTGAAACCGGCCAGGCCGAGCGCGCTCGAGAGCCCGCCGCCCACCGCCATCTCGCCGTCGAGGATGATCTCCGTCGTGCGCGTCGCCCGGTGCCCGGTGAAGACGGTGAACAGCCCCGAGATCGCCGTCTCACCGCCGCCGCGCAGGCTGTTCTGGCCCTGGTAGGGCGAGTAAAACGCCGGCTTGAACTGGGCGATGCTGTTGGCCTCCATGCCGAACCAGTAGTCGAGGTTGGGGTCGTGACTGAGGAAGGTGATGTCGCTGCCGGCCTTGGGCGCGTCCTCCGGTTCCTCGGGGTTATTGGCCAGCGCGGCGCGTGCCAGCAGGGCGACGAGCAGCGCGACGGCGACGGCCGTGGCCGGCGCGCGCGGACGAGGGGTTCGCGTGACGTTCAACCGGCGACCTTGCGGGCCACGGCACGGTAGACGCGCGCCAGGCGCCGGGTCAACGACCGATCCCCCAGTCGTAACGAAAACGTCATCCGCCGCGCGAGCGAGTAGAGCGCCGTGGCGCGGCGCCGTCGTTCGAACCGCGCGCGGGCCGGCGGGTCCAGCAGCTCCAGCGTCGGCAGCGGGCGGGAGGGCGTGTGGGGGAAACCGACGGCGCGGCCGAGCACCGCCTGGCGCGGGCAGGTGGCGAACAGCGACCGCCGCGCGTCGCCCTGGTGGATGACGAAGCGCGCTTCCCCCTCGGAGAAGAGATAGACGATCCGGTGGAGTAAGAGCTCGCTGGCGTCGTCGATGAGGACGAGCACGATGTCGCCGGGGTGAAGGTCGCCCTCGAGCGGCGCGACCTTCACCTTGGCGCCGCGCTCGATGCCGGGCGCCATGCTTTCGGCCACCACCTCGATGACCACCGGCAGGCCGTGCGCGAGCACCATCCGGACCGCCTGGGGACGGAGGTTCACCGCGCCCAGTATATCGATGTTGCGCTGGCGGCGCGCGCGGGACCCGTCCGCTATGCTCCCGGCATGGCCGTCACGACCGTGTCCGACTTCCAGGTCGCCGCGGGGGACGACACGCGGGCGCGCGACGCGGTCTGGCCGCTCTGGTGTGCGCTCGGCTCGTCGCTGGCGGCCGCCTTTGGCGTCCACTGGGACATCGCCTGGCACCGGTCGATCGGCCGCGACGCCTTCTGGACGCCGCCCCACGTCGCCATCTACACGTCGGCCGTGCTGGGGGCGGTGGCGGCGCTCGCTCAGATCCTGCCGGCGACGTTCGGGCGGCGCGCCGACCGCGCGGCGGCCGTACGGGTCCTCGGGTTCCGCGGGCCGCTCGGCGCGTTCATCTCGGCCTGGGGCGGGGTGACGATGCTCGCCTCGGCGCCGTTCGACGACTGGTGGCACAACGCCTACGGCCTCGACGTGAAGATCCTGAGCCCGCCGCACATCGTGCTGGCGCTCGGGCTCCTGGCGCTGCACCTCGGCGCGCTGGTGATGCTGGCCGGCGGCGCCAATCGCTCCGCCGGCGCGCGCCGGCGGCTGCTCGAGACGCTGATCCTCATCGTGGGCGGCAACATGCTGGTCGCCCTCATGACGGTGTTCATGGAGAAGACGGTCCGGCCGTTCATGCACGGCGGGTCCTTCTACGTGATCGTGGGGCTGGTGGCGCCGGTGGTGCTCACGGCCGTCCAGGGGGCGACCGGCCGCCGCTGGGCTGGCGCGACCACGACGGTCGCTTATTCAGTCTTCTTACTGGCGCTGCTGTGGACGTTTCCGCTGGTCCCGGCGCACCCGAAGCTCGGTCCGGTCCTGGTGCTGGTCACCAGCCTGGTCCCGCCCGAGTTCCCGCTGCTGCTCTTGCCGGCGGCGCTGGCCCTCGACGCCTGGAGCTGGCGGCGGCGCGGCCGACCCGGCCTGGCGACCATCATCGGCGGCGCCGTCCTCTTCACGGGGATCTTCTTCGCCTGCCAGTACCCCTTCGCGACGTTCCTCATGTCGCCGCACGCGCGCAACTTCTTCTGGGGCGCGCGCTACTTCGACTTCTGGATGCCCGCCCACGCGCACTATCGGACCTACACCTTCATCGAGGAGACGACGCGCGCGACCGCCGTCGGCGTGCTGGCGGCGGTGGTCGGCGCCGGGCTTTCGATCGCGGCCGGGCGCGCCACCGGACGCTGGCTGGCGCGCCTTCGGCGATGAAGCGAATCCCGGCGATCGTCATGGGCCTCGTCGCGCTGGCGCTCGCGCCGTCGGCGCAAGCACACGTGGGGAGCCCGGACGCGGTCGCCGACGGACGGGCCGGCCCCTATCACCTGCTGGTGACGATCCGTCCGCCCGAGGTGATCCCGGGGGTGGCGCAGATCGAGATCCGGGCGCTCGACGACGACGTCTCGCGCGTCGAGGTGGTCCCGGTGCCGCTGCGCGGGCCGGGCACCAAGCTGGCTCCGGTCGCCGACTTGGCGCGCGTGGCCAAGGACGATCCGCGGCGCTTCGACAGTTCCTTGTGGCTCATGCAGACGGGCGCCTGGCAGATCCGGATCACCGCCGAGGGAGGGCGCGGCGCCGGGACGCTGTCGATCCCGATTCCCGCGCTGGCCCGCACGGTGCGTCCGATGCCACGTTTCCTGGGCGTGCTGCTGGTCGGCCTGATGGCCCTCATCGTGGCGGGCGCGATCGCCATCGTGGGCGCCGGCCTGCGCGAATCGGATCTCGACCTCGGTCGGGCACCCGATTCCCGGCGCGTCGCGCGCGGTCGCGCGGCGATGGCGGTGACGGCGATGGTCCTCGCGCTGGCGATCGTGGGTGGGCGCCGCTGGTGGAACGGCGAGGCGGGCTCCTACCGGCGCCTCATCTACAAGCCGATGCAGGTCGCCGTCACGCGGCCCTCGCCCGACGTGCTGGCGCTGGCGCTGGCCGATCCGGGGTGGCTGCGCTGGCGGCAGAGCGACGATCTCATCCCCGATCACGGGCACCTCATGCACCTCTTCCTGGTTCGGGCGCCCGGCCTCGACGCGATCGCGCACCTGCACCCGCGCCGGACCGGCGCGGCGACCTTCAGCCAGGCGGCGCCGCCGTTGCCGGCGGGCGGTTATCGGTTGTTCGGTGACATCGTCCACCAGACGGGGCTCGACGAGACCGTGATCTCGACGATCGATCTCTCAGGGCCGCCGCCGGGGGAGGCCGGACCGGCGGAGCTCGCCGGCGGCGACCGCTTCGATCCCGACGACGCCATGGCGGTCGTTTCGCGCGCGGCGACCGTCACGGCGCCGGCCTACACGTTCGCCGACGGCAGCGGCCAGCTCCGCTGGCTCGGGGCGCGCGTACCGCGGGCTGGGGAGACGGTCGAGCTCGAGCTCGAGGCCGAGACGCCCGACGGGCGTTCGCTCGCCGGGATCGAGCCGTACATGGGGATGGCCGGGCACGCGATGATCGTCGCGCGCGACTTCTCGGTCTTCGCGCACGTCCACCCGACGGGCTCCGTCCCCATGGCGGCGCTGGCCATGGTGGACGGGGCAACGCCCGCCGTCGACCACGCGCACCACCACGGCATGGTGTTCGGGCCGCGCGTCCGCTTCCCCTACGTCTTCCCGAAGCCCGGCGACTACCGGGTGTTCGTGCAGATCAAGGAGAACGGACGCATCGAGACGGCCGCCTACGACGTGACGGTTGCGCCGGCGGTCAGCCGGTCACCTGCTTGAGATCGCTCTTGAGCGCGGCGAGGTCGAAGCCCGAGGGCGCGGGCTTCTTGCCCGCCCACAGCTCGGAGAGGCAGGCGTAAGCCTCGTCGCAGTAGGCGTCCCAGAACGACCAGGTCATCTTCTTCTTCTGGCCCCAGGTGATGATCGTCAGGCCGCGCGCGTCGTAGGCCTCGACGACGACGGCATGGCCGCCCCACGAGCCCGGCGCGGCGTTGCCGCTGGGGCCGCCCGGCGGGACCGACCAGACCTTCTGCGTCTGCGCCGAGAGCGGCAGCGCGAGGCCGATGTACGAGCCGCCGAACAGATCGACAGCCGCCTGGATGTGCGCGTGGTTCTTGGGCTCGAGCGCGATGAAGGCGTCGATCTTGTAGCCGTCGACACCGGTCTTGCGCCAGTACTTGAGCACGTCGAGCTCGACAGCGCCGCGATCGCTGCTGGGGTCATTGGGCCGGTAGCCGCCGACCGCCTCGTAGGTCTTCAGGATCGCCTGATCGGGCAGGACGATCTCCTTGGGGCCGGCGTTCGCCGACCAGGCCTGGATGATGTGGCCGACCGCGGCGCAGGTGCAGTCTCCCAGCTTGTCGTTCAGCATCATCCCCCAGCTCGACGCCGCCTTGGCGGTCCAGTCCTGCGCCGGTGGGATCGGCGGCAGCTCGAGGTAGTTCGCCATCTGCAGCGTGCGCGGATCGTGGTGTGCCGGCTTCTTCCCCAGTTTCAGCTTCGAGTGGTCGACGGTCATCGTTCCCTCCGTTGGTGGTCTTCCGGCGCTCCCCCCACACGCGACCGGACGACGGATTGTCTGCCCATTCAACGCGCCGCGCGAGTGATCTTCCCATTCGCAGAGTCGCCCCCGCCCATTCGCCGAGCCACCCCCGCGATCTCCGAATTCCGGAACGATCGCGGGCCCGGCGGTCAGGCGTAGCCGGCCGATTTCAGCTTGGCCTTGGCCATGGCGGCGATCTTGCTGCGGCCGCCGGCGGCGAGGTCGGTGAGGATCTCTTCGCCGGCCGGGCTGCGCCGCTCGACGAGGGCGAAGCCGATCTGGTAGCGCTGCTCGGGAGCGAGCTGGCGGTCCTTGCGGAGGGCCGCGGCGAGGTCGAAGCCCCGATCGAGGAGCTGGCCGAAGATGACCAGCGCCTCGTCGCGCCGGCCGGCGGCGAGCTCGGCGGCGGCCAGCGCGTAGCCGTCCTCGGCGGTGGCGTCGGCCGACTGCCCGCAGAGGCGCAGGAGGGCCAGCGTGCCGGCGGTGTTCTTCCGCTTGCGTTGCTTGGCGGCCTCGGCGCGCAGCCCCTCGGTGGTCGCCTCCCGATCGAGCTCGCGCGCGAGTGGAACCAGCGCGTCGGCCTGCGCGCCGCCGCGCCCCACGCGGGCCAGCGCCGCCGCGACCAGCGTGCGCGCGAGCTTCTTGCCGGCGGCGCCCGACTCGGCCAGCGCGCGCGCCCGCGGGCGCAGGAGGCGCCCGAGCAGGACGACGCGCTCCTCGTCGCGGGCGCCGGCCAGCGCCCGGCCCAGCGCCAGCGCCCCGTCGGGCCGGGCGCCCAGCGCCGTGGCCGCCACCTCCGCGCGACCGCGGTCGCCCGTCGTGGTCAGCACGGCCGCCAGGCTGTCGGCCCCGGACGCGCCTGCGATCTGCGCGAGCCGCTCGATGGCCAGGAGCGCCCGCTCCGGTTCGCGGCCGAGCGCGATCTTGCCGAGCCGGGGTGCCACGGCCGGCGGCAACTCCAGGCTGGCCAGAGAGTAGAGCGCGGCCCGCGCCAGCTCGGGCGCCGCCCGCTCGGCCAGCTCGGTGAGCGCCGCCGCCACGGGCGCCGCCTTGCCGCGCGCGGTGAACCGCAGCGCCACGATCGCCTCTTCGCGCACGGCGGACGGTTGCTTGGCGTCGCGCGCGAATCCGAGCAGCGTCGGCACCGCCGCCGGATCCTCCAGGAATCCGAGGATCTTGAGGCCGCCGCTCACCAGGCCGACCGCCGTCCCCTTGCGCGCGGCGGCGCCCCGCGCCTTCAGCACCTTGGTGATCTCGGCCAGGTAGGCGCCCTTCTCGCGCGCGCTCGCCTCCTTGACCCGCTGGCGCACGGCCAGCGCCGCCGCCCGCGCCGCCTCGACGTCGGGAGTGTCGAGCGCGGCCAGCAGCGCCTTGAACGCGTCCTTGCCCCCCACGCGCCCCAGCACCTCCTCGAGCGCGCGCCGCTCCGTCGGCTCGACCGCGTCCCCGAGTCGCGCGCGGACGGGTCCGATCGCTTCGTCGCCGATGGCGATCGCGGCGTCGACGGCGGCGCGCCGGACCGCCTCGTCGCGCGCCGCCAGCCCGGCCAGCACCGCCGGCATGGCGCGCTTCACCCCGGCGCCGGACGCCAGCCGCCCCAGCGCGTCGAGCGCGTGGCGCTGCACCGGCGGAATGCCGCGCGCGACGACCGCCGCCAGCGCGCCGATCGCAGCAGCGTCGCGGGCGCCGATCTCGCCCAGCACGATCGCCGCCGCGATCTGCCGCTCGTGCGCCTCGCTCTCCAGCAGCGCCAGGATCTTCCGGATCTCGGGAGTGGCCACGGGCCAAATGGTAGCCGCCGTGTGCGCCCTTTGGCAAAGGCGCCGCGACGCCGGCGCGGTCGTCGCCGCTCAGCGCCGCGCGCGCCGGCGCGCGAAGGCGACCAGCGCCATCAGCCCCAGCAGCAACGCGCCGCCCGACCCGCCGGCGCCCGCCGTCGTGCAATTGCAGGAGACGACGCCCGACTCGTGCGCGCCCGTGCCGCCATTTCCCGTCGTCCCCGTGCCGCCCAGCCCCAGCGTCCCGCCGGCGCCGCTTCCGCCCCTGCCGGTGCTGCCGCCGGTCGCGACGATCGTGCCACCCGCGCCGCTCGTGGCGCTGTCACCACCGGATCCGGTGGTCCCGCCGGCTCCGGTCGGTGGAGGCGGCGGGAGCGGCATGCCGCATTGGCCGTTGGTACAGGTCGCGCCGCCGGGGCACTTCGCGTCCGCACAGGCGTCCTTGCAAGCGCCTTTGATGCAGACCTCGCCCGCGTCCTTGTTGCAGGTGATCTTGTCGCACCCGGTATCGACGCAGGCGCCGGTCGCCAGGCAAGTCTGGCCGCTGGGGCAGGCCTGGCAAGAGCAGCTCTGGACGCAGGCGCCGAGCACGCACGCCCCCGCCTTGCAGGTGACGCCGGCGCAGGGATCGACACAGACACCCAGCTCGCAGATCTGGTTGGTCGGGCAGACGACGCCGTCACACCCGCCCACGCAAACGCCGCCGTGGCAGACCTGCCCGACGTTGCAGGTCATGCTCTCGCACCCCGGGTCGACGCAGAACCCGTTCACGCAGACGAGCGGCGGTCCGCAGGCGAACTCGCCGGTGCTGCAGGGGTCGATGCACTGCCCGTGCGAGCAGACCTGGTTGCCGGGGCAGAGCCCGGTGCCGTCGTCGACCATTCCGTTGCAGTCGTTGTCGAGGTTGTCGCACTTCTCGGCGCTCGGCTTGATGGTCGCCGTGCAGGTCGGCGTCTCGCCCACCACGCACTGGGTGATTCCCGTGGCGCACACGCCCGGCATGTTCGTCATGCAGGGGACGCCGCCGCCGTCGCAGGTGACGCCGGTGATCGCGAAGACCTTGTCGTTGAAGTCGCCGTCGTTGCCGAACCACGTCGTGGTGTTGGCCCCTTCCCAGTCCTCCCAGGCCATGTAGTACTCGTTCGACGTCATCGTCGAGAGGTACGAGAGCATCATCTTCCAGTAGCCCGGCATCGTGCAGCCCGTGCAGTCGGCGTTGCGGGTGTCCTCGGAGTAGTAGACGGGGATCGCGCCGCTGCCGAGGTTCTTCATCAGCGCGAAGCCGACGAGGCCGCCCGCGTAGTTGGGGTCGTTGCGGATGTCGGAGCTGCCAACGGCCGTGCCGACCACCATCGGGAAGGGCCCGATCGGGTAGACCGTCGGCATCTGCGTGTGGTTCGGATCGGTCGTCGCGTCGGGCACGTTGTACCAACCGAGGCCTCCCGGGGCGCTCGACTCGCTGAGCGTGAGCGTCGCCTGGAAGTTACAGAGCGGCATGAAGGTCGACGGCACGATCGACGCCTGAGCAACGGCGTTGATGTTCTCGTTGATCGAGGTGAAGTACGCCTGGAGCGTTTGGGCGTCCATGGTGGTCGTGGCCGGAACGGGCGTGCCATTCGGCTCGATCACCTGCGCACCAGTCGCGCGGCAGAAGGCCAGCGCGAGCGCGGCGAAAGTGAGACTAAGGAAAGGAATTCCGGAGCGGCGGGCGGAGTGGTTCATGGGGGCGGCCCTGTCCCTTTTCCGGAACTACGCTCTCATTCGGTGGTAGCTGCGTCAAGTGAGGCGCATCGCCCCCAGAGGCCTGCCAGCGTCGCGATGTCCTCGGGCGTTATCGATACCGTCAGGTTGCCCGGGTTCATCAAGGAAGGCCGCACGTCGGGCGGGATGTGGACCAGCCCGAAGGAGTGGCCGATCTCGTGGGCGAGGGTGATCGCCAGCTCCGCGCCGGAGAGATCGTCATTGATGAAGACCTGACCGTCCGGCGCGTCGTAGAGGCCGTGGATCGGTGCGGCGGCGGTCTGAAAATGGATGGGCAAGGTCGGGGCCGGCGCGCCGTCGGCGTTCGCGGGGTTGGTCATCGCCAGCGCGCTGGCGGCGCTCTGGTTCCAGAGCGCGACGGCCGCCGCGATCCCGGCCAGCTCGACGGCGGTGGCATTGGCGTCCGGGGCCAGCGTTACCGACGCGCACGGATTGAACGTCACCGCGGGGCCACTGGGCGCTTCGCCTGCCGCGCAGCCGAAGGCGACGGCGGCGAGCAGAGCGAGGGTGATCGGCGAGGCGAGGCTCAAACTTCGGGCCACGGGAAGGCGCGATCCTATCGGGACGCCTCGGGGCCGCACGGAAATTCGAAGCTCGAGCGAGAAAAAACAGCAGCTGAGCTCGGGTTCTCCTTTCCGAGATTCCCGCACACTGCTTGTGCGCGCCCGGCTGATGGACAGATCTACGAGGTGAGACAGGGTGGGATAAAGGAGGAGGGAACATGAAAGTACTGTCATTCGTTCTCGCGTCGGGGGTGTTTGCCTTTGGCGTAGCAACCGCGCAGGCCGACCCCGCGCCGAACCCGGCGACCAGCGGAGCGCAGACCATGCCCAGCGGTGCGGAGCCGGACTCGCCGCCGCCCGCCACCTATGATCCGGGAACGCCCGGGGTCGCGCCGGGCACGCCGACCAGCGGCGCGGCGGCCTCACGGGCTGCGGCGGCGCCAGACACGGCGACCGCGCCCGCGGCGCCCGCGACAAACACGACGACGACGCCGTCGGGGGAGAGTAACACGACGACGACGGCCCCCGCGGGGTCGAGCACCTCGACCACGACGACCGCGCCCTCGGGCGAGAGCAGCACGACCACGACGACGCCCTCGGGGACCAGCAGCACGACGACGCCGCCGCCGTCGGGATCGCCGCCCGCGAACTTCGACGTCAACACGCCGACGCCGCCCACCTCGGGTTACGTCGAGCCGAAGACCCCGAACGCCGGGGCGACGAACATGGACGTTCTGCCGCCGCCGCCCAATGGGCAGTCGGTCGAGTCGGTTCCGGTGGCGCCGCTGCCGCCGATGCAAGGGGCGCCGGAGGGGGTCTACCCGGGCTACGCGGCCGCCTCGCGCGTCGGCGTCGGGCTGCTGGTCGGCGGTGGGTTCGAGGACTTCACCAACAGCCGGCTCCGGGACGCCACCGGCAACGGGGGTTACTGGAACGCGCGGATCATCGCCGGGACGCGCGAGTACGTCGGCATGGAGGCCGCCTACGTGGGCGACGCGCGCAGCATCTCCGGGCTGGGCCTGGGGAGCGACTCGCGTCTCATCTCCAATGGGCTCGAGGGTGACCTGCGGCTCAACATCCCGATCATGCGCGGCCCATCGCTCCTCGAGCCGTTCGGGTTCGTGGGCGTCGGCTGGGCGCACTACACGGTCAGCCAGAACAACACCGCGGTCTCCGACCTCACCGCGCGCGACGACGTCTTGACGTTGCCCTACGGCGGCGGGCTGGAGTTCGCGTACCGCGGCTTCATGGCGGACGCGCGCTTCACGTACAGGCAGACCTACTACAACAACCTGACCCAGACGATCGGCGGCAACCTGAACAACTGGGGTGTCGGCGGCCAGATCGGGTTCGAGTACTGACCGCGCGGTGCGCGTGAGCGTAGCGGAGCTTCGCTCCGCGGCGCTCATCGCGGGAGGTGCGGAACCCTTTGAGGGTTCCGAGTAGATAGAAGGGACGCCCCTTTCGCCTGCGGCGGGAGGGGCGTCGACTTTTATGGGCGTGCTATCGTTTTCGACGAAGAGACGCCCGTGCATTCAGGAAGCCAGGGACCCGTTCGCGCACACCGCCTGTCGGTGCTCGCGCCTCCGACCGAAACGGATCCGGTCTGCGGCATGGCGGTCACGCGCGAGGCGCCCGAGCGCGCCACCTTCGAGGGGCGGACCTACTATTTTTGCTGCGGCGGCTGCCGGACCAAGTTTGAAACGGATCCGGGCGCGGTCCTGAAGGCCGGCGCTGCCCGCCCACCCGCGCCGGCCGAGCACGCGCGCGGCGCGCACGCCGAGCAGGCGCGCAACGCGCAGGCCGAGCAGGCGCGCGACGCGCAGGCCGAGCAGGCGCGCGGCGCGCAGGCCTCGGACGACGGCTGGACCTGCCCGATGCACCCGGAGGTCATGAGCGACCAGCCGGGCGACTGCCCGCTCTGCGGCATGGCCCTCGAGCCGCGCAGCCCGGCGGCGTCGTCGGAGGCGAACCCCGAGCTGGCCGAGATGACGCGGCGATTTTGGGTCAGCTTGGCGCTGGCCGTGCCCGTCGTCGTGCTGGCGATGGCGATGGTGGCGGGCGCGTGGATCCCCTGGGCGCAGGCGATCCTGACCAGCGTGGTGGTGCTGTGGGGCGGGCAGGTCTTCTTCGCGCGCGCGCTGGCCTCGCTGCCCAAGCGGCGCTGGAACATGTTCACGCTCATCGGGCTCGGCGTGGCGGTCGCCTACGGGTACAGCCTGGTGGTGCTGGCGTTCCCCGATCTGTTCCCGGCGCTGGTGCGCGACAAGAAGGGGGAGGTCGGGCTCTACTTCGAGCCGGCGGCGGCGATCGTCACGCTGGTGCTGCTCGGCCAGGTGCTGGAGCTGCGCGCGCGCCAGCGCACCGGCGCCGCCATCCGGGCGCTGCTGGATCTTTCGCCGAAGCGCGCGCTGCGGATCCGCCCGGACGGCGGCGACGAAGAGGTCGCGCTGGAGGCGGTCGCCGCCGGTGACCGGCTGCGCGTGCGTCCCGGCGAGAAGATCCCCGTCGACGGCCGCGTGCTCGAGGGCGACAGCGCGGTCGACGAGTCGATGATCACCGGCGAGCCCGTGCCGGTGGCGAAGGGGCCGGGTGACCGGCTGGTCGGCGCCACGCTCAACGGAACCGGTGCGCTGGTCATGCGGGCCGAGCGGGTGGGGGAGGGCACGCTGCTCGCCCACATCGTCCGTTTGGTCGCGGAGGCGCAGCGCAGCCGCGCGCCGATCCAGCGCCTGGCGGACTCGGTCTCGGGCGTGTTCGTCCCGGCTGTGGTGGGCGCGGCGGTCGTCGCCTTCGCCGCCTGGGCGCTGGTGGGGCCGGCCCCGCGGTTGCCCCACGCGCTGCTGGCGGCGGTGTCGGTCCTGATCATCGCCTGTCCCTGCGCGCTCGGGCTGGCGACGCCGATGTCGATCATGGTGGCGACCGGGCGGGCCGCGGCGGCCGGCGTGCTGTTCAAGAACGCCGAGGCGCTGGAGGTCCTGCGGGAGGTCGACACGATGGTGATCGACAAGACCGGCACGCTGACCCAGGGGAAGCCCGAGCTGCTCTCGGTGGTGGCGACCGGCGGAGAGGACGACCGGACGCTGCTGCGCCTGGCGGCCTCGCTCGAGCGGGGGAGCGAGCACCCGCTGGCGGCGGCGATCGTGCGCGGCGCGGCGGCGCGGGGCATCGCGGCCGGCGAGGGGGCCGGGGTCGAGGCGCTGGCCGGCCGCGGGCTGCGCGGTCGCGTCGACGGGCGGGCCGTGGCGCTGGGGAACACGCGCCTGCTCGACGAGCTGGGCGTGCCAGCGGGCGCCAATCCGAGGGACATGACCACCCGCGCCGACGAGCTGCGCGCCACCGGGCAGACCGTCGCCTTCGTCGTCGCGGACGGCCGCCTGATTGGACTGTTGGGCCTCGGCGATCCGATCAAGCCCGGCGCCGCGGAGGTGATCGCGGCGCTGCGCGCCGAGGGCGTGCGCACGGTCCTCTTGACCGGCGACAGCCACGTGACGGCCGCGGCGGTGGGGCGCGCCGTCGGCGTCGACGAGATCGAGGCCGAGGTACTGCCGGCCGACAAGGCCGCCACCGTGGCGCGCCTGCAGGCGGGCGGACACCGGGTGGCGATGGCGGGCGACGGGATCAACGACGCGCCGGCGCTGGCGCGCGCCGACGTCGGCATCGCGATGGGGACGGGCACCGACGTGGCGCTGGAGAGCGCGGGCGTGACGCTGCTGGGCGGCGACCTGGCGGGCCTCCTGCGCGCGCGCCGCATCTCGCGCGCCACCATCACCAACATCAAGCAGAACCTCTTCTTCGCGTTCGTCTACAACGCGCTCGGTGTGCCGCTCGCGGCCGGGATCCTCTATCCGCTGTTTCGGCTCCAGCTGACGCCGGAGATCGCCGCGGCGGCGATGGCGTTGTCGTCGGTCTCGGTCGTCGGCAACGCGCTCCGGCTGCGCTTCACGGCAGCTCGTACGTGACCGTGAACGTCCACTCGGTGGCGGTCACCTTGCCGTTGACCTCGCCGGGCTTGAAGCGGAAGTGGCGCAGGGCGCTCTTGACCGCCGCGGCGCCCAGGCCGTAACCGGGATCCTTCACCACCACCGCTTTGCGGACGCGGCCGTTCGAGTCGATCACGATCTTGAGCGTCACCTGCCCCTCGAACCCGGCGTCGAGCGCCTCTTTGGGGTACTCGCCGGCCGGGATGGTGACGTCGACCGGCTCGGGTTGCACGGTGAGCGCCGCCATGTGCGCGACCGGGCCGATGTCGTCGCCGGCCGGCGCGGTGGCCTGTCGCCCCGACGGCCGGCCGCCCAGGCTGTTGCCGACGGGCGCGGCGAAGCCCCCGCCCGTGCTGGTCGACGAGAGCGAGAGCCCGAGGTGCACGGGCCCCGGCGCCGCGGGCGCGCTGGTGGGCGGCGGCGTCTCGGGCGGCGGCGTCTCGGGCGGCGGCGTCGCGCTGGGCGGTGGCGGCTCCTTCAAGGCGATCCGCTTCGCCGGGCGCATCTTGACCGGCTCCGTCGGTTTGGGGGGCTCGGGGGGCGGCGGTTTGGGCTCGACCGGACGCGGCTTCACCGTCTCGACGATCTCGACGTCGATCTTGTCCGCGCGGTGCGCGCGCGCGGGCAGCGACCAGGCCCAGGCGAACAGACCCAGGTGCGCGGCAGCCGACAGCGCGTAGGCCGCCGTCGGATTGAGCCGCCTCATCGCTCCTTTTCGATGTTGATGGCGAACTTGGCGATCCCCTCGCCCTTGATGAGGTCGAGGATGTGGACCACGTTGCCGTGCAGCGCCATCTTGTCGGCGCTGATGACCACGCGGGTATCCTGATCCTTGGCCAGCGCGGTCCGCGCGGAGTCGCGCAGCCCCGCCTCGTCGGTCTTCTTGCCGTCGAGGTAGAGATCGCCGTCCTTGGTGAGGATCACCGCCAGCGTGGTGCCGGTCGACTCGCCCGCGTTGGCCGCGCGCGGCAGATCGATGTGAATCGCCTGGCGCACGATGTACGTGGCGGTGACCATGAAGATGATGAGGAGGACCAGCGTGATGTCGACCAGCGGCGTGACGTTGATGCCGCTGATCATTCCCCCTTCTTCGCCGTCCTGGTCGCCGTCGGACACCGAGGCCATCTAGGCCGCCTCGTCCTTCTTGACGCCTGTCCCGCGCAGGCGCGCCTCCAGCAGGTCGCCGTAGTAGAGGGCCCGCTGCGACGCGCGTCGCAGCGCCCGCTGGAAGACGTTGTAGGCCACCACCGCCGGCAGCGCGACCAGCAGGCCGACCGCGGTGGCGATGAGCGCCTCGGAGATCCCGGCCATGACCGAGCTGGCGCCGGCGGCGCTGGGGTTCTTGGCCAGATCCCCGAACGCCCGGATGATCCCCAGCACCGTGCCGAAGAGGCCGATGAACGGCGCGTTGTTCCCCAGCGTCGCCAGAAAGGCCAGGCGCGACTCGTATTCCAGCCGCGACTTCTTGATCGCCGCGTCGACGACCTTGGCGACGCTGTCGGCGCCGTGGTCGGCCTGCTCCAGCGCCGCGCGCACCACCTCGGCCTCGATCCCCTCGCGGTCGGCCACGGCCTGCCGCGCCTTGGTCAGGCTGCCGCCCAGCAGCCAGCCGGCCAACGCGTCCCGGTTCGGGAGCCGCCGGCCCAGGAAGAACGCGGCGCGCTCGATCATGATGCCGACCGAGATGACGGAGAGGGCGATGAGCAGCCAGAGGACCCAGGCCGCGCCCAGGTTCACGATGGCCAGGAGCTTTTGAACGATCATTCGTCTTGGTCCCTTTCCGTTCAGGTCAGGTCATGGGAGAGCGGGGAAAGTCTGCGCGATCCAGTTCTCGCCGTCCCGTCCATCCCGCACGACGCCGTAGAGGGTGAACGGGCCCGTCGGCCGGGTGAACAGCTGGAACGTGCGGGCCGCCAGGTCGGGTGTCCCGGTGGTGTTGGTGTTGGCGACGTCCGCCTCCGAGCCCGCGGTCTCGTACCAGGTGATGCTCGGGTATTCCATCTCGCTGCCGTCGACCCCGTCCATGCCGCAGTAGTAATACGTCTGGGTGTCGGTGTCGGGGATCTGGCCGCAGATGGTCTCGGCCCCGGCCGGGAACGGATTCACGGGCGGGCACCAGCCGTCGGCGGAGCAGGGGCCGCCGTTGGTACAGTCGGTGTCGGTCTTGCAGCTCTGCACCAGCGTCTGTCCGACGCAGGCGCTGTGGTCGTTGGGGATGTTGAGCGCCGAGATGGAGGGGTTGAAGTTGCGGACGTATGCCTGCAGCGACGAGTCGGTCGGGTCCGTCGGGCCGATCTGGCTCCACGGTGACAGGCGCAGGTTCTTGACCGCGGTGACCACGGTCGTGCCGCCGTTGCCTTGGGCGATGATGATGACCGGCACCGGAAGGTAGAGCGCACACTGGGCGTTCACGTGCATGTCGGCGCGGTCGATCAACTGCTGAGTCAGGGCCTTCACCTCCGGCGGGACCGTGAACTGGATCTGGACGGTTGCTTCGTCGGCGCTCGGCATCGCTTGGCCGAGCATGAGGACGCCCGGCATGCCGATGAGCTGAATCGGGTCGCGCAGCGTCGTCTCGTTGGTGCAAGGGGTGAGGGTGTTGTTCAGATCGGGGGGAACACAGGTCACCCAGGTCACCGTCACGTCGGGGATGCCGGTGGGGTTGGCGACCAGCGCCTTGAACGTCACCGTGTCGCCCGCCTGGGCGTCCGCCCAGTCGATGCCATCGCCGTTGTCGACGTGCATCGAGGCGCCCAGGATGCGCAGGCTGTTCACGGTCTGGTCGTTGCGGTCGAACCCCGACACGCAGGCCGCCGCGCCCAGCGCGAGCGCCGCCGCCAGCACTGGCCGCGATGATCGCCGACGGAACCTCAAAACTCTGCCCTCAGGCCGATGCTTGGAAAGATGGGGAGCCCGGTCAAGGTCGAGTACCCCTGGCAATTGTAGTTCGGGAACAGCGCCTCGGGGTTGGCCCGGTTGGTGACGTTCTGCACGTCGAGGTAGCCGGTGAAGGTCCACTTGTCGTAGACCCAGCGGCGATCGATGCGGGCGTCGGCCTGGAAGAACGGCGGGGCCCGCGCGGTGCCCGGGTTCCCCGTGATGCACTCGTACGACCCATTGTTGGCGTTGAAGATCCCGTTGACGTAGGGCGCGTAGGGGTCGCCGCTCGTGTAGCGCAGCCGCGTCCCGAAGGTCCAGTTGTGCTCGGTCTGATATGAGGCGATGACCGTGAGGATGTGCGTCTGGTCGAACTCGTAGAGGTGATAGCCGTACATGTCCACCGACGGGTCGTCGAGGCGCGTGGTGCGCGAGAGCGTGTAGGCGACCCATCCGTAGAAGCCGTGCATGATCTGCCGGCGCAGCAGCATCTCGAGCCCGTACGAACGCCCCTTGCCGAGGTTCGACACGTTGAGCCCTTGTCCGGTCGTCGGGTCGACCAGGTTGGTCGGCGCCACCAGCTGCCAGAGGTACTTGTCGTAAGCCGTCACCTCCAGGTCGACGTCGAGCGGAAGCTTCTGATCGACGCCCAGGCTGTACTGGAACGACCGCTGGTAGGCGAGGTTCGGATTGCCAAACACGGCGTGGACGAACTGCTGAGGTAGCGGCGCCTCGGAGTAGAGGCCGACGCCGGCCTTGAGGACCGTCTTGGGCGTGACCGTGAGAAAGGCCGACATGCGCGGATCGAGCCAGAACGAGCTCCCGCTCTTGATGAGCGAGTTGCCGTCGAGGCGCAGGCCGGGTTGGACCCGCAGCCGGGACCCGAGCGCCACGTCCGCGTAGGCGAAGAGGCCGGGCTGCGCCCAGTTGCCGCTGGACGACTCGGCCTGCGGCGGGTTGGCGCCGAACCCGCCCATGCCGAACGCCGCCCCGGGCTGGCCGAAGTTCGGCAGGAGGAGGTTGTAGCTGTAGTGGCGCAGCGACGAGTCGATCCCCAGCTGGAGGTTGAGGCGCTCCGACGGCTTATACGAGAGAGTGTCGCGCAGGCTGGCGGACCAGGTGATCGCGTCGGCCTTGATCGCGTTGACCGCCTCGGTGGTGGTATCGTCGACGCCGAGCGACAGCACCGCCTCGTTCCGCCAGTGGTGCGCGAACCCGCGCTTCCAACTGGCGGCGATGCGGTGGAACTGCACCTCGCTGTCGAACGAGATCACCCGGGCGGTGTTGGAGTCGAGGATGTCGAGCGCGTCGCTCGAGCCAAAGATGAAGATCTGCCCCTGGCCGCCCAGCAGCGGCTGCACGTACTTGAGCTGGTAATCATAGAAGACGGGCGCGACGGTGAGGCCGCTCGGGACCACCGCCCGCAGGACCTCGTCGACCCAGCTGCGGCGCACGGAGGCGAAGAAGCTGCCGTAGCCCAGCGGCCCCTCGACCATCGCCGCGCCGTCGTAGAGGTCGACGTGGCCGGCGCCGTGCCAGTCGTGCTTGGGGTCGCGGGTGTGGATCTCGACGGCGCCGCCCATGGCGTTGCCGTAGTAGGGCGAGAAGTTGCCGGGGAAGAAGTCGAGCCCCGAGATGACGTCGGAGTTCACCACCGCGGTGAGCGCCAGGAAGTGAAACAGGAGCGGGATCTGGACGCCGTCCATGTAGACGACGGTGTCCTGCGGCGCCGAGCCGCGCACGATGAGCAGCCCGAGGCCGAACGGCGCCCGCGCCACGCCCGGAAAGTCCTGGATCACCTTGAGCACGTCCCCCTGGGTGCCGGGAACGGTGGTCAGCTCCTGCACAGACACCTCGTGGACCGCCACCTCCTTGCGCTCGCGCGCGCCGCGCACGACGGATTCGAAAGCACCGTAGCGCTTCCGGTTCATCCGGTACTCGACCTCCTTGAGCTTGCCCGCCTCGATGATCTCGTCGACGGCCAGGTTGTGGTGCGCGGACGACACGATGTGGATCTTGACCGGCCCGACCGGGAGGCCGCGCAGCTGGAACCGCCCCTCGGTGTCGGTCTCGGTGGTGACGTCGTCGGCCTCGACGCTGGCGGCGACGACCGGCTCGCGCGTGCCGCGCTCGACGACCCGGCCCATGAGCGACACCGGCCGCTGGGACGGTGGGGGAGGCGGCGGCGGGGCGCGCTTGATGACGAACTCGTAGCGGTACTCGATCTCCACCGCGGTCGGCTGCCCGTTGATGATGGCGGGCGTGAACTGGAACTGTTTGACCGCCGCGACGGCCGCGGGCGCGAAGCCGGGGTGCGGCCCGGGATCGATCACCTTGACCGCCCCGACCGCGCCCTTGTCGTCGATCACGATCGACATCGTGACCGCGCCAGCGATCCCGGCGGCCTCGGCGTCGGGCGGGTAGACGGCCTGGACGAAGTGCGTGAGGGCCGGCGGCTTGACCGCGGGCGCACCGCCATCGGGCCCTTCAGCGGGCGCGGGTGCGGGCGCGGCCGCCTGCGCCGCGTCGACGCCGCCGTCGAACGCCGCGCTCGGCGTCGCGACCTGCGCGTGCAGGAGGGTGAGGAACAACGCGGCGGGGAGCGAGCCCATCGTCGACAGGACAATGGACTACCTCGCGGAGCGTCGCGATGCCAAGAGTCACGTACATAAAGTGCATGGGACCGGTCGGTGAGTTTCCTTTTCCCCCGCCGACGGGTGAGGTATAAATTCCCCCTTACTGCCCGCCTGGTGTGCGCCAGATCGCACGCCACCCCCAAGTAATAAAAGGAGCAGGTCCATGAGTCGGCACGCATATCTTCGCTCTCGCCTCACTTCGTTCTCGCCCCTGGTCTTCTTGACGGCCGCCAGCCTCCTCGGCTGCGCCCAGCCCGGCAGCGGCGGCGGCTCGGGCGGCAACAACGGCTCCGGGAACGGCGGGAACAACAGCAGCGGCGGGAGCAACGGCTCGGGAAACGGCGGAAATAGCAGCAGCGGCGGAAGCAACGGCTCAGGGAACGGCGGGAACAGCAGCAGCAGCGGCGGGAGCAACAGCTCCGGCTCGGGCGGCAGCGTCTCGTCGAGCGGCGGCAGCAACGGCTCCGGCGGCAGCAGCGCCAAGGGCGGCAGCAACGGCTCGGGCGGTTCGTCGTCGACCGGCAGCGGCGGTTCGTCGTCCACCGGTTCGGGCGGCAGCTCTTCGACTGGCTCGGGCGGCTCGTCGTCGACCGGCAGCGGCGGGTCGTCCTCGACCGGCAGCGGCGGCTCCAGCTCCGGCGGCGATCCGCCCGGCTACTACAAGACCAGCGAATGGGGCGTGACGAGCACCGACTGGCACGGGTGTGTCTGGACCGGTAAGGACAGCACCGTCACCGGTAGCACGACGAGCATCAGCCCGATGGACTTTACGGGGCAGTCGCCGAACGGCGGCCCGTACGAGGTCAAGGGGACCGTCTACAATGACTACAACGCGGTCGCCCTTCTGGGCTTCAACTTGAACGAGGCCACCACAGGAGGCAGCACGCAGTGTCAGTACAACGCCGCTGCAGCGAAACAGAACGGGCCGGCCACCGCGACGATTCCTTCCAGCGCGACGGGCATCGCCGTGAACTGGAGCGAGAGCAAGGCGCCGCCCACGTCTTTCCGCATCCAGCTACAGGGACCCGATGCCTGGAACAACTCGAAGCACATCTGGTGCGCCAACATCAACGACACGCAGGGCCCCAGCTTCATCTCGTTCGCAAACTTCAGCACTTCGTGCTGGTGTACGGCGGGGTCGACGGACACCGCCTGCACCGCAGCAAACAACGTGAAGCTCAATCCCGCGAGTGACATGGTCGATGCGCTGGCCTTCCTCGTCCCCGGAACAGTGGGCATGACTGCACCTTACGACTTCACGATCATCGGGTTCGCTCCCGGCACAAGCGCTGCCGATGCTCCGGGCGGCAAGGTGGCCTGCGGCACGCAGATGGGAACCATCGGCTCGACGACCGCATCGCAAACCGCATCCTTCGCGCGCGCGGCCGTGGGCGGCACAGATTGTAAGACTTATATCGTCCAAAACAACAACTGGGGCAATCCGAACGGGTCGACCCAAATCGTCAATTATACGGGAACCAGTTTTACAGTTCAGAGCAGCTCGGGGAACACGAACAGCAACAACGGGCAACCGCAAGGGGCTCCGGCGTCCTTCCCCTCCACGTACATTGGGGCGAACGGCAACATCGCCAATGGTACCTATAACACCTGGTCGGATAGCGGCCTGCCGAAGCAGATCAGCTCGATGCAAAGTGTGATGACCAACTTCGCTTGGTCGGGCGGCACGTCCGGGGGGGACTACAACGCGACCTACGACGTCTGGTTCGCGAATTCGCAACCGACTCCAGGATACGGCGATGGGGTTTCGGGGTTCCTCATGGTCTGGCTTTACAAGCCCGGCAGTAGGCAGCCTATTGGTTCGTCGGTGCGCACGGCGACCATCGCGGACAGCGGTGGGACAACCCACACATTCAATGTGTGGGTTGGACCGCGGGGAAGTATGCAGACCGGAACTGGTCCTTCGTCACGGCCGGTGATCTCTTACGTGGCACAAAGTACGCTCTCGAGTCTCTCCTTTGATCTCAAGAAGTTCATCGACGACGCCGTCAGCCATGCTGACACGAGCAACGGTGTCTCAGGGCCGTTCTCCAGCAGCTGGTACCTGACCGACGTTTTCGCCGGCTTCGAGATCTGGACCGGCGGCGATGCTACCAACCTGAAGAGCACTGGGTTTTCCTGCGTCGTAAAATGACTTGAGGACTTAAGACGGGAGCGGGCGGGTATCGTGCGCGGGCACGAAACCAGGGTCCCGTCCTGGCCGATACCCGCGCATGAACACACACAAGCTCGTTCCTGCCTCCCTGATCCTGTCCCTTTCGCTGTCGTCACTCGCCTGCCCCACGCGGCCGATTAACACAGGCGGCGGCGCCGGAGAGACAGGCGGGGCTGGCGGTGTGGGCGGCGGTGGTTTGGTGGGCGTTGGAGGGGTCTTCGGAGGCGGAGCTGGAGCAGCGGGTCACGGTGATACGGGAGGCGCCGCCGGAACTGCGAGCGATGTCGCCGGCGGGCCTGGAGTTGCCGGTGGGAGCGGTGCTGGAGGTGCGGGTGGAACAGCCTCCGGCAGCGGCGCCGTGGGTGGTGCCACCGGCGGCGCTGGTGGAGCTGGCGCGGGCGGGACGGGCGGAACGGGAAAGGCGGGTGCCGGCGGCGGCGCGGGAAAGGCGGGTGCCGGCGGCGGCGCGGCCGGGTCTTCTTGCACAAGCACTGCCAGCGATGGCTCCAATTGCGGCACCTGTGGGCACTCCTGCCTAGGTGGCCAGTGCTCCGCCGGAGCGTGCCAACCTTTCCTACTCGGAACGGTGCCGAGCACGACGGAGTACGCGCATCAAACCATCGTCTCGGGAGGGAAAGTATACGTCCTCACCGGCAACGGCCCGAACGAGCCGAGCAACGTATGGCTGACGGACGCGAGCACCCCGGGAACGCCGAGCGAGGTAAAGACAAACGGAATTGATGGCTGCGTGATGAATGGGCAACTGTTCTGGACCGCGCAAAATCAGGGGGTCAATGCAATCTTCTCCTGCGCGATCGGGAATTGTTC
>DASYEX010000079.1:0-3568 GCA_036498765.1 Polyangia bacterium | reverse complement strand
CTGGGAGATGGTCCGCCGCACCTACCCAATGTAGCACTTGTAGCGTTTTGTGGCAAAACGCTCTCGCTGAGCTGCGACGACCCTATCTCAGCGTCTCGGGCAGCAGCCGGGAGGGGGCGCCGGTATGGGTGACCCACAGCTGGTGCGCGGCGCGTGTCATCGCCACATGCAAGAGGCGGCGGGCGTCGTCGCTGACCGGGTAGGAGGTGTCGTTCACCTCCAGCAGGATCACGATGTCGAACTCCAGCCCCTTCGACTGGCGGACGTCGGTCACGTCGATGCCGGCGGTGAAGGAGAAGTCCTGGTCGTCGACCAGGCGCAGGTGGGGGACCTCGGCGTTGGTCAGCGCCTCATAGTAGAGGCGGGCCTGCTCGGGGTGGCGGGCCAGCAGGGCCACCGAGGCCTCAGGCTCGGCGCGCAGGAGCTCCTTGAGCGCGTGGGAGAGGAACTCGGCGGACTCGCCGGCCGAGGCGAAGGCCCAGGACTCGACGGGCGCGCCGGCGCGGGGCGCCACCGGGCGGATGTCACCCATCAGCGGGCCCAGGACGTGCTCGGCCGCGTCGACGATCTCACGCGTCGAGCGGTAGCTGACCCGCAGCGGCTCGACCCGTTCGTGGGCGATTTCTAGAAAATCCAGCAACGCGGCCCAGTCGGAGAAGCCGTGCTCGGGGGCGATCGCCTGCGCGGTGTCGCCGGCCAGCGTGACCGAGCGCTGGGCGCTGGTGGTGTCGAGCAGGACGGCCAGCTCGAGCGGCGAGAAGTCCTGCACCTCGTCGACCATCAGGTGCTCGTAGGCCAGCGTCGCCTTGCTGCCCGCGGCCTCGGGGATGCGCCCGCGCTGGCGCTGGTAAATCCGCAGCAACAACGCCTCGTCCTCGGCGTCCAGCGCGTAGCGCTCGTCCTCACCGCCGTCGCTGGCGGCGATGCGCGGGCCGGTACCGGCGGCGCGCAGCCGCTCGCGCTCGACGCACCAGCGGTGGAGGTCGTCGAGCTGACCGGGCGAGAAGACGCCCGGCGCGTGGCGCTCGAACCCGGCGCCCAGCGACGCGCGGTCGGTCAACAGGGCAGCCCACTCGGCGGTCACGTCGCGGGTGCGGGCGCGCAGGGCCCGGCCGGCGTTCTCGACCGCGTTGCGGGTGGCAGGCTCGAGCGACGCCGCATCCCGCACCCACTGCGCGAGCGCCGTGACGCGCAGGTCGATCGGGCCGCTCGTGCCGTCCCAGAAGGCGAGCACGGCGGCGGCCTCGGCTTTGTCGCCGAGGTCGGCGGCCAGGCGCGCGCGGCACCAGTCGGCCAGCGTGGCCTGGCGATCGTCGATGATGCGCAGGAAGGCGCCGTGGGCCTTGGCGCGCATCACCACGGGCGGCGTGTCTTCCGTGAGCTCGAAATCGAGCAGCGGGAAGGCGGCCCGGCGCGCCGACTCGGCCCAGGCGCCGAAGGTCATCACCGGCACGCCGTCGACGTCCAGGGACGGCAGCACGCGGGAGACGTAGGCAGCCAGCGCGCGCTGGTAGACGATCACCAGCATCTTCGCGGGGCGGAAGCGCCGCGGGTCGGCGAACGCCAAGTAGGCGATCCGGTGCAGGCCAATGGTGGTCTTGCCGCTGCCGGCCGAGCCCTGCACGGCGATGAGGCCCGAGGCCGGCTGGGTGATCAGCTCGAACTGGCGGGGGTCGATGAGCGCGGCGATGGCCGGCAGGTGACGGTCGGGGCGGCGGGCGCCGTTCTCGTCGAGGCCCAGCTTGCCGCGGGTGGCGGGCGTCGCGGGCGTCGCCGGGGCCGCGGCGGGCGCCCGGCCTCCGACGACCGCGGCGGCCGAGCCGTCACGGGCGATCTGCAGCCGCGCCTGCCGGGTGGCGATCTCGCGCCAGGCTCCCGTGCGGAGATCGCGCGAGAACGTCCCCTGCGGCGAGGCGACCCGGCGCAGCTCGCCGTCCACGATGGCGACCGTGCGGCGGGCGAGCACCTCCCCCTCGACCAGCCGGTCACCGAGGCGCTCCTCGTAGGCGTCTCCCTCTTCGTAGCGGTAGAAGAGGCGCGAGACAGGGGCGTTGCGCCAGTCGACGATCTGCACGCCGCCGCCCGGCTCGACGAAGCTGCGCGCGCCGATCAGGACGTCGCGCCGCTTGTCGTTCTCCTCGAGGCGCAGGTGGCCGAAGTAGGGCGACTTGCGGTCGACGGGCGGCGTGTCCCCCTTGCCGCGCTGGCGCGACAGCGCCTCGATCCGGTGCATCTGCTCGAGGATCGAGCCCTGGTCCTCGGGCTTCGCCTCGGCCAGCGCGTCGCGCAGCTCGATGAGCGCGCTGGCGTCGTCGACCTGGATGCGCACCTTGCGTGGCCCGCCGGCGTCGAGCTTGCGCAGGACCACCGTGAGGAGCTGCTTCTCCTCCTGGACGATCTCCGGCGCGCCGGCGTCGTCATCGACGTTCCGGGATGCTTCCGGGGACGGCGGCTGGGGCTGCGTTTGGTCCTGCACGAATCGGTCAGCATAGTGGCCGCGCGCGCCGCTGTCACGCGCGATGGCGGCTCATCGAATCGACCGTCTCGGCCTCTTACTTGGCGGCCAGCGAGACCGTCGTCGTCGACGATCCCAGTGGGACGACGTACGCGCCGCGCTCTTGCGTGTAGGTCCCGGTTGGCGCGTAGGTCCCGATGCCGGAGATCGTTGCCGGCTGTTCGATGCGGAGCCGCGCGGACGGCGTATGGCTGTCTGACGGCGCCAGCGTGATTTGCACGGTGTGGGCCTGGGAATCGTAGTCGAGCCTCGAAAACTGGCCGGCGTCGAGCGTCAGCCACAGCCCCGCGGGCGCGAGGTAGACGCGCCGGCGCACCGAATCGAGCGGGGTCACGCTGATGGTGTTGCCGCTCTGGGTGAGGTTGCCACCGAACGCCTGCCAGCCGAAATCCGGATGATTGACGATGTAGGTCGCCGAATTGTAGGCGTGGCCAAAGAAGTTGAGCCCGTAGTCGCCGGTGATGGGGTCCCACTTCATCGTGTCCGGGAAGGTGTGGAACGCCATCGACGGGAAGCCGTCTTGGTCGATGTTCGACAGCGAGCCCATCATGCCGCCGTAGCCGATGCGCAAGAGGTAGATGTCGTCGGGCCGGTCGCGGTAGTCGCTCAGGATCGGGATGGCGTTGAGGCTGGAGCCGTAGTGGTGGATCATTCGCTCGAGCCGCGGCGTCTTCGATCCGCCGTACTCGAAGTCCCAGTAGCGGCGCGCGCAGCCGTTGTAGGCCCAGTGCGGGACGGCGGGCATGTACCCGGTGATCGCGTCGATGCACACCTTCGACTTCGCCGTGTCGCCGAAGTACCGGGTCCAGGCGTACACCTCCTCTTGCCCCGTCGAGTCCCACGGCATCTCACTGCCGAACGGATACGCCTCCCCCTTCCAACGGTCGGCGCGTGCATGCATCACGGCTTCGAGCTTGTCGGCTTTATCGTTCCAGCCTTCGGCCCGCATATCGTCGAGCAGGCGAATGAACACGGTGCCTTCCATCTGCCCGAAGCGGGTGTAGTACGGCGCATCCGTGCGCATCGCGAGAGAGGTTTCATACGCCTGGTTCA
>DASYEX010000078.1:0-6040 GCA_036498765.1 Polyangia bacterium | reverse complement strand
CGAGCACCGCCACCTGAAGCGGAAGGCGGCCGTCAAGCTGCTGGCGCCCGAGCTGGTGGGTCGCCCCGATCTGCTGGAGCGGTTTTTTCTGGAGGCGCGCGCGACCTCCGCCATCGCCCACCCAGGGATCGTGCAGGTGTTCGACTGCGAGGTCGACGCCACCGGCCGCCCCTACATCGTGATGGAGTACCTCGAGGGGGACACGCTGGCGGCGGTGCTGGCCAAGCGCGGCGTCCTCCCGCCGGTCACGGCGGCGCGGCTCGCGCGCGGGATGGCCGAGGCGCTCGAGGCGGCGCACGCCAAGGGGATCGTCCACCGTGATCTCAAGCCGGAGAACGTGTTCGTGCAGGCGCAGCCTCCCGACTCGGTCAAGCTGGTCGACTTCGGGATCGCCAAGCTGGCGGGCGACTTCCGCGCCGGGCAGGTGCATCAGACCCGCAGCGGCGCGCTCATGGGGACGCCGCTCTACATGTCTCCCGAGCAGTGCCGCGACTCGGCGAACCTCGACAGCCGCACCGACCTCTATTCGCTTGGATGCGTCCTCTACGAGATGCTGACCGGCCACCCGCCGTTCACCCACGCGAACCTCGGCGACCTGGTCGTCGCGCACATGACCGAGACGCCCAAGGACGCGCGCGCCGTCAACCCGGCGGTGCCGCGGCCGCTGGCCGAGCTGACGGCCGACCTCTTGCGCAAGGACCCGGCCGAGCGGCCGGCGGGCATGCGCGCCGTCGCCGACCGGCTGGCCGCGTTCCTGGGCGGGCTGACCACGGTCCCCGACGCGCCCGCGCGCGGGCCGGTCGCCGAGCGGCCGCCGACGAAGTCGAAGACGACGTTCGGCGATTCGGCCGCCGAGCTGGTCGACGGCGCGGCCCCGCCGCGGAGGCGCGGGTCGATGACGCTGGTGGTGGCAGCGGTGCTGGGGCTCGGCGCGGGCGGGATCGCCGTCAGCCGATTGCGCGCGCCGCAATCGATGGGGGCGGCTGCGCCGCCTGCCACGGCGTCGCCGCCACCGGTCGCGGCCGCGGCAACCGTCGTGCCCGCGCCGTCACCAGCAGCGACCGTGAGGAATCCCGTGGCCGCGCCGTCGGCGCCGCCAGCGAACACCCCGGCGCCGAAAGAGGACTCTCGGAAGAAGGCGCGTCACCACGGCGTCGAGGTCGCGTCCGCGGCGGCACCCGCGCCGGCCGCGGCAGCCACGCCCGCTCCGGCCGACACGACCGCCGCAGCCCCGACCGATCTCTCCGGCGCCTGGGAAGGCCCGTGGGAAGACCCCGACCACCACCAGAAGGGCCGGCTCTATCTGCAGGTCTCGGGCGGCGGCGGGGCCAGCGGATGGCTCTCGAACGCCACTGCGGGACGGAGCTACCGCCTGGTCGGGCGCGCAGAGCGGCCGGGGGAATACCTGCTCGCCTGCCAGTGTCCGGCGAACCAGACGTTCAACGCGCGCGTGGTCCTGCACCCGACGGAAGCCGGCGAGCTGCGGGGGCGCGTCTCTCTCTCGGCGGCCACCGGCGTATTCGGGCAGAGCCACGTGCTCCTCCGGCACAGCGCCGCTCGCTGAGACAGCGATCGCTGGCCGCTCGCTGAGACAGCGATCGCTTTACGAGGAGGGCGCTTTCCGCCTAGAGTCCCTGCATGAGCTTGATCCGGTTCCGGTTTGGTCAGCTGTTTCCAATCGTGGCCCTGGTGACGTTGGCGGCGGTTGCGGGGTGCGCGAGCACGACCGTGATTCAGAGCCAGCCCCCGGGCGCGCGCGTCTTCCTGAACGGCGTGCCGGTGGGGACCACGCCCTTCAGCATGACCGACACCAACATGAGCGGCACGACGACGCAGGTCCGCCTCGAGTACCCGGGCTACGAGCCGTTCAACACCTACATCTCGCGCAGCGAGGAGCTCGATCCGGTGGCGCTCATCGGCGGCGTCTTCCTGCTGGTGCCGTTCCTCTGGATCATGAGGTACGCGCCCACGCACTTCTATCAGCTGCAGCCGGGCGGCGCCGCGCCGCCGCCCGCTTGGGGCGCTCCGCCTCAGGGAGCCTATCCCCCGCCGCAGGGCTACCCGCCCCCCGCCGCGCCCCCGCCCGCCGGCTACCCGCCGCCCGCCGGCTACCCGCCGCCACAATAACCGCGCCTGCGCTCCCGCACGGCAACTGCGCCTGCGCTCCCGCACGGCGCACGACCGTGCGGACCTAATTTGTTACTTCGGCAGTGTCGGCGTCGGTCAGCGGCGTGCCGGCGTTGATGCGCATCGGCGCGCGGCCGCCCTTGCGGGGCTTGCTGGCGTCGCTGCAGGCCTGGCTGAGGGCGGGGCCGAGCTTGTCCCAGATCTCCTTGGCCAGGTTGGCGGCGAGTTGATGGCGCTCGGCGGCGACCGTCGCCGAGGCGGTGCGCATCCCGGTCGCGCCGTTGCGCACGAACACCGTGGCGCTGCCGTCGTTGCCCTCGACCGTCACCTCGCCGTCGACGTAGGCGACCAGGTTCAACGCGACGGACATCTCGCGGTACTGCTCGGCGCTGTCGACCGGCCGCAGGTTGGTCATGACCTTCATCCCCTTGGACTTGAGGAGGTGCATCACCTGCCGGCGCACCGGCTCCGCCTCGTCGCCCGTGAACGAGAAGACGGCGACCTTGCCCCCGGCGACGACGATCGGGGGCGGCTCGTCCTTCGGGATGGGGCAATTCTTGGCGGCCGGTTTGGGCTTCGCCTTGCCGTGGGCGGCGGCGTGCTTGCTCGCGGCGGCGGCGGGCGCGAGGGCCACGACCAAGCCCACACAGGCGACGGCGAGCAACGTCCGGCCGAGGGGCATTCCCCCTCCACAATACCCCCGATCGGCGGTCAGCTGCGCAGTTTGTAGCCGGTGGCCAGCATCCAGACGGTCAAGAATGTGGCGAGCGCCGCGGCCGCCGCGGTGATCGCCAGGCCGGTCAGGGGCGAGCTCGAGGACGCGCCCAGGAACCCGAACCTGAGCCCCTCGACCATATAAAGGATGGGGTTCATTCGCGTCAGCGTGTCCCAGGGGTGCGGCAGCATCCGCGCGCTGTAGAAGACCCCTCCCAGGAAGGTGAGCGGGGTCAGCAGGAACGTGGGCACGACGTTGAGCTGCTCGAACTTGTCGGCCCAGATCGCCACCGCCAGGCCGATCGCCGCGAAGGCGGTGGCGATGAGCAACGCGTAGACGAGAACCCAGAGCGGGTGCGCCACGGAGAACCCGCAGAAGATCCCGGAGATGAGCCAGACCAGGCCGCCCGTCATGAACCCGCGCACCACCGCCGCGGTGAGGAACGCCGCCAGCAGATCGATCACGCCCAGAGGCGCGATCAGCAGGTCGACGATGGTCCCCTGCATCTTGGCGATGAACATCGACGACGAGGTGTTGAGGAACGCGTTCTGCGACAGGGTCAAAAGGATCAGGCCGGGGATGATGAAACGGATGTAGGAGACGCCGTCGACCTCGCGCACGCGGCCGCCGAGGGCGTAACCGAACACCAGGAAGTAGAGCGTCGTGGTGACCACCGGCTGCGCCAGCGTCTGTCCCGGCACCTTGAGGAACCGGCGTGTCTCTTTGCCGAGCAGCGTGCGGAAGCCGATGAGGTTCACGTCGATCTCCGGGTGAAGCCGGCGGCGTCGGGCCGTTTGGTCAGCTGCAGGAACACGTCCTCGAGCGAAGGCTGGAGGATCTCGACGTCGGCGACCGCCGGTGTCAGCGCGCCCGCCAGGGCGAGCAGCTCGCCCATCGGCGCGGCATCGACGGGGCAGATCACGGTCGTCGCGGTCGGGTCGAGCGTGGCGCCGCGGCGTCGCAGCGGCTCGGGGAGCGCCTCGGCGCCGCCCGTCCAGGGGGCCACCAGCCGGAAGCGGACCTGCTTGCGCCCGAGCTGCCGCACCAGCGCCGCCGGTGTGTCGAGGCCCACCAGCGAGCCTTTGTCGATGACGGCCACCCGATCCGCCAGGGCCTCCGCTTCCTCGAGGTAGTGCGTGGTCAGGACGATGGTGGTGCCCGCGGCGCGCAACGTCCGGACATAGGCCCAGAGGTCATGGCGCAGCGCCACGTCGACGCCGGCGGTCGGCTCGTCCAGGAACGCCACCCGCGGCCGGTGCACCAGCGCCTTGGCGATGAGCAGCCGGCGCTTCATCCCGCCCGACAGCGCGCGGGTGTTGGTGTCGGCCTTGGACGACAGATCGAGCGCGCCGAGCACCTCGTCGATGCGCGCGTCGTCGGGCGGCACGCCGTAGTAGCCCATCTGGAAGCGCAGCACCTCGCGCGGCGTGAAGAACGGATCGAAGTTCACCTCCTGCGGCACGAGCCCCACCTGCCGGCGCGCCGCCAGCGGCTCGCGCACGACGTCGTGCCCCAGCACCGTCGCCGTGCCGCCCGTCGGGCGCACGAGGCCGCAGACGATCGAGATCCAGGTGGTCTTGCCGGCCCCGTTCGGGCCGAGCAGCGCGAAGATCTCGCCCGGCTCGATGCGCAGCGTGAGGCCGCGCAAGGCCTCGACCTTCGGATAGGCCTTGGCCAGGTTGACGGTCTCGACGGCGGCGGCCGGCATAAAGGAAGCGCGCAAGGATGGCGCCGCCGAAAGGCCCGCGCAAGTGCTAGAAAGCGCCTCCAACCGTCAACGGAGGGTCGTCGTGAAGCTGCACGTCATTTTTGCCAGCACCCGCGAGGGGCGCCAGGGTCTCCCGATCGCCGAATGGGTCACCGAACGCGTGCGCGCGCACGGCAAGTTCGAGCCCCAGCTCGTCGATCTGCGCGAGGTCAATCTCCCCCTGTTCGACGAGCCGAAGCACCCCCGCTTCCGGCAGTACGAGCGCGCCCACACCAAGGCCTGGAGCGCCGTCGTCGACGCGGCGGACGCCTTCGTGTTCGTGACGCCCGAATACAACTACAGCATGCCCCCCTCCCTGGTGAACGCCATCGACTACCTGTTCCAGGAATGGGCCTATAAGCCGGCCGGGATCGTCAGCTACGGCGGCATCTCGGGCGGCACGCGGTCGGCGCAGATGATCAAGTTGATGCTCACCAGCATGAAGGTAGTGCCGCTCCCCGAGGGGGTCTCCGTGCCGTTCTTCTCGAAGATGATCGCCGACGGCCGATTCGTCCCGGGGGAGCTTCAGGACAAGGCGACCGGCCCGATGCTCGACGAGCTTCATCGCTGGGCGAGGGCCCTGGCGCCTCTGCGAAATAAATGACCGACGCCGCCGCGCTCCCGTCTGCTTGTTATATTGGTGCGCCGTGAGCGAGACGGGCAACCTCAGCTTGGCGCCGGCCGGCCCGGCGATGGTCGCGGCCCGAGCCGCGCCCGGCGCGGAGCGACCGTGGATGCTCGCGCCCGGGATCGACCTCTTGCTCTTCCTGGGCGTCACGCTGCTGACGCTCATCCCCTGGGTCGTCTCCGACGTGCTTCATTACCCGGGCTGGTACGTGATCCTGGGCGTCGGCGTGGTGAACGGCCCGCACCTGATCTCGACCTGGACGCGCGTCTATCTCTTGCCCGGCGAGCGGTTCAAGCGGCCGGTCCGCTACTGGGTCGTCCCCGGGCTGGCGATGGCCTTGGCGATCATCGCCGATGCCAGGGGGGACATCTGGCTGCGTCTCGCGCGCTCGCTGATCTTCTACTGGGCGACCTGGCACTTCGTGGCGCAGAGCTGGGGCGTGATGCGCATCTACCAGCGCAAGCACGGCGCCGCGGGACGTCTCGAGGCGCGGCTCGAGAGGGCGCTCATCTTCCTTCCCGCGTTCTTCTGCGCGCTGCACCGCCTCTACACCGGGCCCTGGACGCTGTTCGGGATCGAGGTGCTGCATCGCCGCCCGCCCGCGCTCCTGGTGAACGGCCTGGGCGCGCTGATCGTGGTGCTGGCGATCGGCTACCTCTACGTCTGGTTCACCTCCGGCAAGCAGCGCCCGGCGTACGAGTGGGTGCGGCCGGCCTACCTGGGGTTCAACTTCCTGGGGTTCGCCATGCCCTTCCTGGTGATCCGCGACGGCGACAGCGCGTTCGGCGCGGCGGCGCTCTGGCACGCGGTGCAGTACATGGCT
>DASYEX010000077.1:0-15544 GCA_036498765.1 Polyangia bacterium | reverse complement strand
TTGGTGCCGCCCGACGATCCACCTTGGCCGGTCGCCGAGCCGCCCGAGCCCGTGCTGCCGCCGGCCGGCGAGCTGCCGCCCGTCGACGGGCTGCCGCCAGACCCCGAGGTTCCACCTCTGCCGGTCGAGCCACCGGCGGCGCTGCCGCCCGAGCCCGGCGCGCCGCCGTTGCCCGAGCCGCCGCTGCCCGAGCCGCCGCTGCCCGAGCCACCGCTGCCCGTCGACAGGCCGCCCGAGCCGCTGGCGCTGCCGCCGGAGCCCGGCGCGCCGCCCGAACCGCTCGCGTTGCCGCCCGACCCGCCGCCGGTCGACGAGCTGCCGCCGGTCGCGTCCCCGGTCGGGCTCCCGCCTGAGCCGTTGCCGCCCGCACCGTTGCCCGAGCCGCCCGAGGGACCGCAAGCGGCGAGGAGAAACGTCAGCGAGAGAACCGCGAGTCGCGAGAAATTGGGCATACAGGTGGCCTGAAACTCTACACATTCCCGGCTTACCCGAAACTGATCTCGGGTCTCAGGGCCGGCCGCGGCGGGCCCGGCGCCGGCCCTACTTTGGCCGTCCCTACTTGGCCGTTCCTACTTGGCCGTTCCTACTTTGGCCGTTCCTACTTGGCCGTCGCTGACGCCCGCGCGTCACGCGCCGCTTGCGCTGCCTCGAGCGCGGGCAGGTTGATCTCCCCCTCCACGACGTAGAGCGGGCGGCGCTTCACCTCCTCGTAGATGCGACCCACGTACTCGCCGAGAATCCCGGTCATGAGGAGCTGCGCCGACGAGCCCAGGCCGACCAGGATCATGATCGTCGTCCACCCGCGCACGACGCCGCCGAAGAACTTGGAGTAGAGCGCCCAGCCGACGCCGCCCAGCGCGGCCAGGCCGGCCAGCACCCCCAGCCAGGTGGCCATCCGCAGCGGGATGGTCGAAAAAGAGGTGATGCCGTCGACGGCGAAGTGGAGCATCCGGCGAAGCGGGAACTTCGTCTCGCCCGCGAAGCGGGCCGGACGATCGTAGGCGACGGACGTCTGCCGGAAGCCGACCCACCAGACCAGGCCGCGCACGAACCGGTGCCGCTCGCGCAGCGCGCGCAGGGTGAGGACGACCGAGCGGCTCAAGAGCCGGAAGTCGCCCGCGTCGACGGGGATGGCGACGCCGCCCAGCATGGCGCGCAGGAGGCGATAGAAGACCGCGGCGGTCAACCGCTTGAACGCCGTCTCACCGTGGCGCTGCGCGCGGACGCCGAACACGACGTCGAACCCCTCGCGCCAGCGCGCCACCATCTCGCGGACCACCTCGGGCGGGTCCTGCAGATCGGCGTCCATCACCACCACCGCCTCGCCGCCCGCGCGATCGAGCCCCGCCGTGATGGCCATCTGGTGGCCGAAGTTACGGGACAGCGAGATGACCTTGTAGCGCGGCTCGGCCACGCAGAGCGCGGAGAGCAGCGCCAGCGACCGATCCTTCGAGCCGTCGTTGACGAAGATGACCTCCCACGCTTCGCCGACGCCGCTCCCCACGTCGGCGAGGAACGCGCGCAGGCGGCGGTCGAGCTCCGGGATGATCGCCTCTTCGTCGTAGATGGGAAGAACCAACGAAAGGATCGGGCCCGCCACGCGCCCTGTATATCATCACGTCCGATCCCCGACATGCGCGCCTCTCGGCACATGGAGCTGCAAACAGCGCCGCATTCACGGAAATTCGCGGTCGCCGTGCTGGTGGTCTTCGGCCTCGGGCTGGCGTTGCGGCTGCCGACGTTCCTGCGGCCCATGCTCTCCGACGACGAGGCGATCTACGCGACGACCGCCGACGCGCTGGGACGCGGCGACCTGCTCTACCGCGACGTCGTCGACCACAAACCGCCGCTCATCTATCACCTCTACCAGGCCGGGTTCGCGCTCTGCGGGCGCTACGACACGCAGGGGGCGCACCTGCTGGTCGTGCTCGCCGTGCTGCTGACGGCGGGCCTGCTGCTGGCGATCGGCGCCGGTGAGAAGGCGTCGCGCCGCGAAGGCCTCGCCGCCGCCGGCCTCTTTCTCTGTTTCTCGACGACCTGGCACGACTACGACGCGCTGGCCGCGAACTGCGAGCTCTTTCTCCTGCTGCCGCAGGCGCTCGCCGCCTGGCTCCTCTTGCGAGATCTGCGCGCGCCCGCCCGGGGTGCGCGCGGCGCGGGGGTCCACCTGGCGGTGGGCGCGCTCATCGGCGCTTCGGCGCTGTTCAAGTATCAGGGCCTCACGTTCCTCGGCGCCTCGATCGGGATGCTCCTCTGGTGGTCCGCGCCAGCCCGCGCGCCGCGGAGGTCCCGATATTGGGCCGTCGCGCGCGCCGGGTGTCACCTGGGCGGGGCTCTCGCGCCGTTCGCGCTCTATCTCGTCGCTTGCCGGGCCGCGGGCAACGCCGAGGCGGCGGTCTACTGGCTGAGGTTCAACTTCTCGTACGTCGGCGCCGGGCTGACCGGCGGCGCGGCGCTGGCGCGCGGGCTGCGGCGCGCCGCCCTCGTGGGCGGCGCGGCGCTGGTTCCCTACGCGCTGGGGCTCGCCGGCGCCGTCGCCGTCGCGCGGAAGGTCACGGGCGTGCTCCGTCGCCGCAGCGACCGCGCAGCGGCCGAGGCTCCGGCGCCGTCGGCGGTGCTGGCGCTGCTCTGGCTCGCCACCTCGACCGTCGCGGTCTCGGCGGGCGGGCGATTCTTCGGCCACTACTTTCACCTGATCCTGCCGCCGCTCTGCCTGCTGGCCGCGCCGGGGTTTTGCCGCCTGTGGAACGCGAGGCGTTCGTTTCGGCTCGCGCTGGCGGTGCTCTGCGCGCTGCCCGCCCTGCTGTTCTTCGCGCTCGCGTCGTTCGCCCGGCCGCTGGCCGCGCGGCTCGACGAACGCCAGCCGCCTTACGACGAGGTCGCCGCCCGCATCGACCAGCTCACCAGGCCCGACCAGCGGATCTTCATATGGGGGAACTCACCCCAGCTCTACGTGTTGGCGCGGCGGCCGCTGGGGACGCGGTTCTCGTTCTGCAACTACCTGACCGGGGAGAGCCCGGGCACGCCGACCGAGACCGGAGCCCGCAACGCCGACGGCAACCAGCTCCCCGCGGCCTGGACGATGCTGTTCGACGACCTCGAGAGGCGCCGCCCGGCGCTGCTCGTCGACGCGGCGGCCGCCGGCTGGGACGGCTACGGCAAGTACCCCCTCGCCCGCTACCCGCGGCTCCGCGACTACGTGGAACGGCACTACCGCCTCCTCGAGACAGACGCGGGCGTGGTGCTCTACCGCCGGCTCCCCTGACCGCCGCCGCGGATCGCGTCGAGCGGGGGTTCCGCGTTAGCCGTCCGCGAGCGGACCAGATAGACGCCGGTGGCCACCACCGCGACGGGGATGACGTGCGTGAGGTGGTAGGCGAGCGCGTACGAGACCGCGACCTCGCGCGGCACACCGCACATCGCCAGCGCCATCACCGCCCCCGCCTCGAAGGTGCCGAAGTTTCCGGGGAGCGTGGGGATGGCGATGGCGGCGTTGATCCCGATGAGCGTCAAGAGCGCGGTGGAGAAGCTCGGCGCGACATGGAAAGCCCCCTGGAACAGGATCAGCATGACGATCTCGCTCGCCCACCCGACCAGGGAGAGCGCGGCCATCGCCGCCACCCGGCGCGGCGTCGAGGCGCCGAGCCCGGCCACGAGCGCGCGCTGCACGCGCGGCCAGCGCCCGAGGCGCGGCACCAGAAAGCGGCCGCCGGCCAGCAGCGCCGCGTAACCGCCGACCGCCGCCGCGGCGAACGCCAGCGCCACCATCCCCAGCCTGGTCGTGAGCGCGGCGATGAAGATCAGGACACCGAAGGCCAGCACCTCGGCGCCGCGCTCGGCCCAGGTGCAGGCGTAGTCGACCGCCAGCTGCCCCTGTTGCGGCCGCAGGCGCGCGGCGCGCACCAGGTCGCCGCTGCCGAATCCGATGGCGGCGTTGGCCAGCAGGCCCTCGACGATGGCGGCCAGCACCTGACGAAACGGCGGCGGCGCGATCAGCGCCAGCCGCCAGCGCGCCGCCTTGATGGGCAGGAACACCACGAAGTTGATGAGGATCGAGGCCGTCACCGCCCAGGGCGCGTTGGGCGAGACCCGGACCGCCCAGGGTTTTTCGCGCCAGAGCACCGCGCCGAGAAGGCAGAGCGGGACCAGGCGCAGGATCAGCCCCACCCGCGCGCGGGTCAAACGCGGCGTCTTGGCAGGCATGGCTAGGCGGCGGCGTGTGAGCGCCAGCGGGGCCCGTCGGCGGCGGGCGCCTGGGCGACGCGCTGGAAGACGTCGAGGATCCGCCCGCCGACGTTCTGCCAATCGAACGCGTCCGCGATGACGCGACCGCGGGCGATGCGCTCGCGCTGATCGCGGCGCAAGGTCTCGCTGACCGCGGCGGCGAACCCGTCGACGCTGTCCTCCTTGGCCATGATCACGTTGGACCAATGCTCGCCCGCGCGATCGGTGCCGAGCCCCGGCAGCGCCACCACCGGCAGGCCGGCGGCGAACGCCTCCAGCACCATGATCGAGAACCCCACAGCGCGGGCCGGCAGCAAGAACAACGCGGACGAGGCGAGCAGCTCGGGGCGCTCGTCGAAGACGGCGCCCAGGAACTCGACGCGCTCGCGAACCGCCGGGGCGACGCGCGCCTCGAGCGCCGCGCGCATCGGCCCGTCACCGGCCATCAGCAGGCGCACGTCGGGCAGCGTGGGCCCCAGCCGGTTGAACGTCTCGATCGCCACCTCGGGCCCGTTGCGGGACTCGAGGCGGCCGAGATAAACGAGGTTTCGTATCCCCGGACGACGGTAGCGGAGGCTGGGCGATGCGCGCCAGGTGGCGACGTCGACCCCGTTGGGAACGATGGTCGACTGGAAATCGGCGTAGCGACGCCACACCTCCGCCGTCGCCTCCGAGACCGCGATGACGGCGGCCGCGCGGCGAAACAGCCAGCGGTAGTACGGCGCGATCCGATGCCGCCAGCCCGCGTCGGGGAAGACGGCGTTGTGCAGCGTCAACACCTTGGGCCCGCGGAACATCGAGAGGGCGCAGAAGGCCAGCCCGGGATCACAGGGGCCGTGGATGTTGAGCAGATCGAACTGCCCGCGGCGAAGCGCGCGATGGAAACGGTACGCGGAGAGCGGACCGATGGTCGCCTGGGTGAAGGTCCCGCCGGTGCGGAAGATGCGGGCCCGCCCGACGCGGACCACCTTCCGCTCGGCGTCCGCCGGTCCCGGCGACGCCGCGACCTTCGGTCGGCCGGTCAGGATGGTGACCTCCAGACCCCGCCGCTCGAGCAAGTTCCGCAAGTGCCGGACGTGCTCCTGGACGCCGCCCAGGGTGGGGTAGTAGCTCTCGGCTACGAGACCGACGCGGAGGGGGCGCATGCGACCTCTTCGGCCTATCTTAGCCGCTCGGTTCGGGTCAAGCCCCGCAATCACACGCGTCGCGCGTCAATCGCGGAAAATCCTGACAGGCGCAAGAAATGAGCGCCGCGCGGCGAAAATGCGAACCCCGCGCGCCTGTTCGCCCCGCCGTCTTCGCCTCGGTCGTCACCTCGGTCTTGGCGTCGGGCGTGCCGGACGGCGTCAGTTGCCGGCGGCTGCGCGCGCGTAGATCTCCAGGTCGCCCGACGCGAACACGCGATGGTAGCTGGGGGGGATCAACGCCCGCGCCTCGGCCGGCATGGCCCAGGTGAGGAGGTGGCTGAAGCGCGGCTCGGCCTCCACCCAGAACGCTTTCCAGATCTCGCGCAGGACCATCGGGCAGGCAGGGGAATTCTTCGGGTGCTTGAGCCGCCTGCAGACGTCGGCCGGGGTGCCGTTGCTCTCCGCGAAACGGTCGAGCGCCGGGGGGATGAGATCGCCCGGCGGAAACTCGCGGTAGGTGATCGGGTAGGAGCGCTCGACGCCGAACACCAGCGGCGCGGAGGTGTTCTTGGCGATGGTGTAGTAGGCCCAGGCGTGCGTCAGGCTGGAGGTGAACTTCCCGGTCTTGGTGCGTTTGAACTCGAGCGGAAGCAAGGTCGCGCGCTCCGGAACGGCGTCGATCCCCGCCGTGAACGCGGCCCGGTCACGGTCCAACCTCACGTAGTCGACCCCCAACGCGATCGAGAAGGAGAGGGCCGCCAGCCCGAGGCCGATCGTCCAGACGCGCGGCAACCGCGGGGGGACCCGCAGGAGAAAGGCCGCCCACAGAAAGGGGACCATCCGGGTGTTGAGGTAGTTCCAATTGCTGGCCATGGTGGGCAGCGCCAGGTAGACGGCGAACAGCCCGACCACCGCCCACCAGGAGAAGAACGGAATCTCCAGACGCCGCCGCCGCCAGGCGAGCACAGGCAACAGGACCGCCGGGAGGATCGTTCCCGCTCCCCACCAGGTGAGCGCGCCGGAGACGTCGAGCCAGACGTGCTCGATGAGCTCCCAGGGGTTGAGATAGAAGGCGGAGGCGTGGGCCGCCGTCGAGTGCTCGGCCTTGACGAGGTGGTGCTGCGCGGTGATCACCGACAGGATGCCGGCGGGGACCAGCGGCAAGAGCAGCGTGACCGCCGCCGCGATTCGCGCGCGCGCCGTCGGGCGTGAGACGACGTGGGCGGCGACCAGGATACCGACCACGCCGAGCGGGAACGGATGGGCGTACCAGGCCGCCACCGAGAACACCGCCAGCCCGAGGCCGCCGCGAACCGTCGGCCGCTCACGCTGGCGATCGACCGCCACGGCGAGGAGCAGCGACAGCGCGAAGCCGATCGAGAAATTCAGGAACCCCATGGAGACCGAGAAGCTGTGGACCAGCGGCCAACCGCAGAGCGCCGCGACGGGAACGGCGCGGCGGCCGGCGAAGCGACGGACGAAGACGGGGATGGCGAGCGCAGTCGTCGCCACCACCAGCGCCACGAAGCCGCGGGCGGCGCCGAAGAGGCCGAAGCGCCCGAACACGAAGAACCAGAGCGTGAGGAGCGCGTTCGACTTGAAGAGGCCGTTGAAGATGAACTCCGGGTAGAGGTCCGGGTGCGCGATGATGTGGGCCGTGGCCGCGTGGTTGGGCAGGTCCTGAAACGGCGGCAAGGGGACCAGCAGCAGGGGCCAGGCGCAGAGCGCGAACAGCGCGGCCGCCGTCAAACCGATGAGCTGAACCTCGGAGAGACCGTCGAGAAGGTCGAGCAGACAGCGCGTCTTGGGGAGTGACGGCGCGGCGGACACCGGCAGCTGGGGCTCGTTCACGGCGGGAGTGTACTCTGTCGCGTGCGCGCGAAAACTGGCTGCGATAACCTGCCGGCCACGGTGTCCCGCACGCTCGTCACGGTCGTCGTGCTCCTGCAATGCGCGGCCTTGCTCTGGGTTTGCGTTCTCGTCGGAGACAACGGCTGGGACGACGGGGCCATCACCCTCGCCTTCGCCAGGACCTTCGCGCGCCACGGCCGGATCGCGCTCACCCCCGGTTCCGAAGTCGTCGAGGGCTTCTCGTCGATCTCCTGGTTCCTGCTCAACGCGTTGGCGGCGCTCGGCCGGCCCTCCTTCCGCGCGGCGATCCTGATCTCCCAGCTGCTCTCCGTCGCCAGCATCGGCGCCTCCACCGTGCTCCTGGCCCGGAGCTGCGCGCTCCTCCGACTCGACCGGCTGTTCTCGACGCTGACGGTGGTCGGGTTCGCGGCCTGGGGCTGCTCGTTCTCCGAAGCGGCCAACGGGATGGAGATGGGCCTGCTCGCCGCCGCCGGCCTCCTGGTGATCAACGAGCTGCTCTCACCCGAGCCGCGGCTCTCTTTGCTCTCGGGCGGCGTGGTCCTCGCCATCACGACGCGCTTCGAGGCGGTCCTTTACGTCGGGCTCTTCGCCGTCGCCGTCTCCTTCGTCCCCGGACGGCGCGCCTTTCGGGCCATCGTCATCTCGGCCCTCGCCACCGTCGCGGTCCTCTCGGCTTTCCGTTTGGCGCTCTTCTCCGACATCCTGCCGAACACGTTCTGGGCGAAGCGCTGGCCTCCGTACGCGGCGTTCAGCCTCGGCGATCGCTGGGCGGGCGGCAAGGAGCTGCTGCGCTTCTTCAAGCTGCCGCTCCTCGCGCTGGGGATCGCCGTGCTGTCCGACTTCGGCCTGGCGCGGGCGCTGCGGTCCCGCCGGCAGGCTCTGACGGTTCTCGTCGCGCCGATTTTGGGCGCGGTCGTGATGGGCGTCGTGACCGGAAGGCACTGGGGCTACCCCGGAAGGATGCCGTACTTCGCGTTTCCGCCGACGCTCCTGCTGCTGTCGCTGCTCTTCTCCAACTGGGCGTCGACCGGAAGATATAGGCCGTTGCGCGCGGCGCTCGCCGCCGGCTCGCTGGTCTGGGCGGTCTGGACGTCGCGCGCACAGTTTCCGCACGACTGGCTGGCCGTCGCCCGCAACGGCACCTTCGACGTCACCCCGCGCAGCTTCGCCGAGTCGGGCCAGGTGTTTCGGCGCTTCGCCGCGGCCGCCGACCTCCCGCATCCGGTCCTGCTCACCTCCGACGTCGGGGGCCTCGCGCTCTGCTGTGACGAGTTTCGGATCGTGGACCTCGCTTTTCTCTCGAACCGGACGCTCGCTCACCGGGGGCCGGCCGCGATCGGCAGCGTCGTCGAGACCGAGTCACCCGATCTGATCGAGGCGCACTGGGAGTGGCCGGCGGTCGGAAAGCTGTACGAGGCGCCGAGCTTCCACGACCGCTATGCGCCCGCGTTCGCCTCGGGGACGAAGCTGTGGGTCCGGCGCGACGTCGGCGAGCGCATCGTGCGCGCCGGCCGCGGTTGCTGGGTTCCGCTCCGGCGAGACGACGTGCGACGGGCGACGCAGATCGATCGCTATGCCCGGTTCGAGCTTCCCGAAGACCGGCAGCGCTTCGAAACACCCGGCGTCATCCTCGCGCTCGACGAGACCGAGCTCGGCGGTGCGAACCTCTGCCGCCCGCTCAATTGACGCGCGGCAGGTAAAACACGCCCTCGGCGTGCACGTAGTTGTCGTGCACGAACCGCAGGAAGCGGGGACCGAGCGCGACCAGCTCGGCGTCCAGCGCGATGAGCGCCGGCCGGTCATTGTCGCCGGTGACCGCGTCCAGGTAGGCGTTCTTCTCGCTCTCGGTCAGCATGGCGGCGAGCTCGCTGTGCATGAAGAAGTAGTAGTGGGGCGCCGGACGGAACACGTTGGTCCCCAGCCACCCGTCCAGCACGCGATCGGCGGGGCCGGTGTGCGCGTAGACGAACCGCAACCGCGCAAGCTGGAGGTCGTTGCGAATGCCGAGCGACCGCCGCAGATCGATCACCGGCCAGATCGAGAGGGCCACGGCCGCGCCCATGACCGCCCAAACGCGGGCGCGATGGCCGCTTCGGGCGAGCAACGAGCCGAGGCCGCGCGCCGCAAACAGACAGACGATGGTCATGGCCGGCAGGTAGTACTGCTCGTACGCCACGCGCACGATGGGAATCCCCGCGACGAACCCGCCCAGGATGCAGATGAGCAGCAGGTCGCCGTCGTCGCGCCGCTCGGCCCGATGGCGAGCAACCAGCGCGGACCAGGCGCCGAGGAGGCAGAGCAGCAGAATCGGCCAGCTGGTCTTGAGGATGAGCGGCAGAGCCCGGTTCGAGCCCAAGCGGACCCGCGCGTTGAGAAGAAAGTTGTCGTAGATGAATTGAACGCCCGCACCACGGAGAGCGAATCCCATCCAGGTGACCAGCACCGGCCCGGCGACGCCCAGGAGAAGGACGAGCGCCGCCGCCACCCGCGAGGCCCGCGTTCTTGTTCGCCTCCCCCGCAGAACCCAGATCCCGAGGCCCACCAGCGCGCCCGGGAGAACGAACAGCATCTTCTGCGTGCACATGATGGCCGCCCCGAGGCAGAGTCCGCCGCCCAGGAACCAGCGAAGCCGTCGGGACCGCGAAGCATCGTCGGAGCGCATCCCGCGCAGCAGAAACCAGAGCGCGCCGATGAAGAACGGAAGCGCCAGCACGTCGGGCCGGATCTCGAGCGTCTTCTGCATCACCACCGGCTGCCCCGCCAGGAAAAGCCCGGTCCAGAGGCCTACGCGGCGGCTGCCGCCGAGGCGGGCGACGAGAAAGACGAGGACCACCGAGAGCGCGGTGAGCGCGAGCGACAGGAACCGACCGAAGATCAGAAAGTGCCGGGCGGCCTCCAACGACTGGTCGACTGCAAACCAGTGAAAGAAGGGAGCGAGCGCGAAGTGGTACCAGGGGGTGTGGTGCTCGAAGAAGTCGCGGTAGGGGACCAGCCCCTGCGACACGTTCCAGGCGGCGTGGGCGTGCTCGAGCTCGTCGTTGTCGAAGACCCGCACGCCGATGAGCGGCAGGCGGAGGACGAAGAGCGCGACGATGGCGGTCAGCAGGATCCAGCAGCCCGCGTCCCAATCGGCTTCCGCGCGCGCGGGAGCGCCACCGACCTGCGCGCTCGGCCGTCTTTCGTCAGCAGGCGGCATCGGCTTGGCTATCTACATTAGTCCGGCGCTCGCGGGAAAGGTGGTGCGCGAAGGCCTGCCGCCGTAACCTTCGGCCATGTCGCGACCCCTCGCTCTCGTCACCGGCGCCTCCGCGGGCATCGGACAGTCGTTCGCCGTCGAGCTCGCCCAGGCGGGCCATGATCTGATCGTCGTCGCCCGGCGGCGCGAGCGGCTGGAGGCGCTCGCCCAGCGCCTCTCCGAGGCGCACCAGGCGAAGGTCGAGGTGCTGGTGGCCGATCTCGCCACGCCCGCCGGCGTCGAGGCGGTCGCCGCGCGAGCGGCGGCGGCCCCGCTCGAGCTGCTGGTCAACAACGCCGGGTTCGGGGGCTACCGGCGCTTCGTCGAGCTCGATCCAAAGGTCGCCGACGACCTGCTGTCGGTGCACGTGCGCGCCGTCGTGCAGGTGAGCCGCGCCGCGCTGCCGGGGATGGTGGCCCGCAAAGGCGGCGGCATCATCAACGTCGCCTCGCTGCTGGCGCTGTCCGGCACGGTGACGGAGAGCTTCCTCCCGGCGCGGGCGGTCTACGCCGGGGCCAAGGCGTTTCTCCTCACCTTCACCCAGATCCTGGCCGCCGAGCTGGCCGGCACCGGCGTCCGCGCGCAGGTGTTGTTGCCAGGCGTCGTCGCCACCGAGTTCCACGACATGCAGAAGATGGATCTGAGCAAGGTCCCCCGGATGAGCGCCGACGACGTGGCGCGCGCGTCGCTGGCCGGCTTGCGTCTCGGCGAGGTCGTGTGCGTGCCCGGCATGGAGGACACCTCTCCGCTGCAGAAGCTCGCCGAGGCGCAGCAGGCGGCGCTGGGCAACGCCCGCTCGACCGCCCCCGCCGCGCGCTATCGCTGAACCCCGCGGCCGCGGGCCGCAGGCCTGACCGCGGCCAGCTACCGCTCCCCGGAAGCGTGAGCGGCCCAACGCGCGAACGTACCCCTGTAAATTTTTGCGGACGAACGTGACGGGTTCGTGCACCTCTTCATTGTCCCGCGGAAGTCGGTCGGGGGGGGGTGCGCACTGTCTTCCTATTGCAAATATCAGTTTGTTGCAGCAACGGTTCACTCAACCGACATATCGGCTGCTTATCGAACGACACTTCGCGATCTGCGGCGCCGCGTTTCCGGGCTGATTCGAACGTCATCCGCAGCCATGTCGGACGACGGCGACGACGTCGTTCAGGCCGTCTTTCTAAAGCTCATTGAGAGTCAGCGGGCGGGCACGTTCCCTGCGGTGAAACGTTTCGGCCCTTACGTCTCCGCAATGGCCAGGAATACCGCGCTCGACCTGCTCCGACATCGGAGGCGGCACCTGCTGGTCCCGCTTCTCCCCGATGATTTCGCGGAGGAGGCGGCCATGGACCTCATCGACCACAAGGAATTGACCGCGCTCGACTCCTACCTCGCCCGCCTTCCCACTGACTTGGCCGCCGTCTTTGCGTTGCGAATTGTCGAGGGGCTCACGCAGGCGCGTGTGTGTCAAGAGCTCAACATCTCCCGGCAGCGACTTCGAACGCTGGAACGACGCTTGAAGAATGGGGCGGGTCGAGCCATCCGAAAACTTCAACCAAAGCCGATGCCGAGTTCGTCTAGCAGGCGGTAGCTCCGACCGATCTCGGGGCAAAGCACCCTTGCGAGAGGATCCAGAAATGCGACGCTATCTCCTTGCACTTGCGTTCACGATATCGACGGCGATTTCCCTGTCAGCCAGCGCACAGGTCACCGATCAACTGGAGATCTGGCACCCGTGCGGTGCCGGGCCGGCGAGCAATGAAGTCTTCATCTACGACGCGATCAACTATGGGGGACGGTGCTCCGGCCTTTACGTCGGGCTCTTTCCGTATGCCAACACCAGCGCGCAACCGGGATCGTTCGGCTTGGCGAACGACTCCCTGAAGTCGTTGAAAGTCGGCTCCGGCGTCCGTGCCCGGTTGTTCGTCGACGGCATCTACGGCGGAAATCACTTCTACTTCGGCGGTCCGGGCAACTACCCCGACATCAGCGTCTACGGCTGGTCCAACGTCGCCTCGTCGCTGCGCGTGGAGGTGAATTCCCGCTCGATCACCTGCAATGACCTGCAGATAGGAGAATTCGCGGTCTTCCGCGACGCCAACTACGGCGAAGACTGCATGGTCTTGCACTACGGAAAGACCTACTCGACCCCCGACACGATGGGCATCGCCAACGACTCGATATCGTCCGTGCTGGGAGGGCCGTTCGAGTTCTGTGGACAACTGAGCACCATGGTCATCTTGTGGGAAAACGTCAACGAGGGGGGGAACAGCGTCGGGATCGGCTCGGGCACGAACGCCGCATCCCTCCCCATCTTCAACGACGCGACCTCCAGTATTTCGACCATTTGTCACTGAGTCCTCGAGGCGCGGGCGTCTCGTGGTCCGAGACCTCTCCGAAAGCTCGGGAGCCCTGGGGTTCCCGAGCCTCTCGACGTGCGATTCGCAGCAGACTGACGCGGACCGGGGCTGACCGCTACATCCAGCCCCGCCGCTTGAACCACCAGAGTGGCACGAGGGCGCTCATCAAGATGAGCGCGAGGGCGAATGGATAGCCGAGCGTCCAGCGCAGCTCCGGCATGACGCGGAAATTCATCCCGTAGATGCCGGCCACCAGCACCGGCGGGATCCCCGCGACCGAAGCGATGGTCAGCGTCTTCACGATCTCGTTCTGCTCGATGTTGATGAAGCCGAGCGTGGCGTCGAGCAGAAACTGCACCTTGCTCGAGAGGTGTGCCTCGTAGTCGGTCAGCGAGGAAATGTCGGCGCGAATTGCCTTGAGCCGCGCCGCGCTCAGCACGGGCGCCCCGGGGATTCCGCTCTCCAACAGATAGGCGGCCAGGCGCCCGAGGCCGAGGAGCTCGTCGCGGATGCGCGAGATCTTCTCGGCCGCCTCGCCGATCCGGCGCAGCGCCGCGGACAACTTCACGGATCGCTTGGCCCGGCCGCGGCCCTCGCGGAAGACGGCGCGCGCCAGTCCATCGCAGGCGGCACCGGAGTGCTCGAAGGCGTCGGCCGCGCGGTCGACGACGATCTCGAAGATCCGCAGCACCGCCTCGGCAGCGTCCGCCGGCGGGTGGGCGGCCGCCTCCTCGTGCGCGGCGTCGAACGAGCCGAGGGCTCCGAACCGGACCGTGACCAGGACCTTGGGCCCGAGGACGAAGCCCACCGGCGTCACGCGCAGCTCCCCCTCGGGGAGGGCGGCCACCAGCGGCGCGGACAGGTAGAACGCGTCCGTCTCGAACGCCAGCCGGCTGGTCGATTCGATCTCGCTCACCTGCGCCTCGGTCGGGACGCGCAGGCCGGTCGAGCGCCGCACGCTTTCGATCTCCTCGCCGCTCGGCTGGACCAGATCGATCCACACGGCTTGGCCCGGACCTGGCGGGTGGCTCAGGATCATGGATGCACGGCTACTCTACCCCCGGACGGATCGCGGGATCGTCCCAACGTTCTCCCGACGTCGCGCGGCGGCCGCTCAGAGATGCCTCAAAGGTCTTCGCGCGGGTCGCGGTCGCGTTCGGCTTCGTCGATCGCCTCGCACGGTCCAAGCGCGCCCGACTCCGGCTGGAACTCGATGGAGGCTCCGTCGTTGCGCTCCGCCGCGTCGCAAGAAGCCTCGCAAGAAGCGCCGGAAGAAGCGCCGGAAGAAGCGCCGCGCGGCTCCGCTACGCGGGCGCCAGCTGTCTCGGTCTGCATCCTTACAACCTAGAATCAGCCTTTGACGAAGCAAGCGCGGCCTGGACGCCCGGCCCAGCCGGCGCTAGGTCATCCGGGTGCTGGCGCGCAGGGGTCGGGCGGGGCTGACGTTGGCGGCGTTGATGGCGCTCCCCGTCGTCGTCCTGTGGCGGCCGATCGTGCGCGGCGAGACTTTCTATCAAGAGGATCTGGCGGCGCAGTACTTCCCCCGCGAGCAGCTCTTGCGGACGACCGGGCTCCGCGGCTGGAATCCCCACGAATTCCTGGGAATGGGGTTGGCCTCCGATCCCCAGACGGCGGCCTACGAGCCGGTGCGCGCCTTCGCACGCCGCGCCGGGCTCTCCGACCGGCTGGGGCTGGTCCTCTACCTCGGCGTCTACCTCCTCATCGCCACCGGCGGCGCATGGGCGCTGGCCCGGCGGTTCGGGACCGGAACGGCGGGGGCGGCCCTGGCGGTGCTGTCGTTCGTCTGGGGCGGCGTCTACATCGTCCGCTTTCATCACCCCTGGATGTTCGCCTCGATGGCGCTCATCCCCTGGGCGGCGCTCTTCGCGGACCGGCTCGCCGTCGACGGTCGGCTGACGGACGCGCTGGCGATCGGCGCGCTCGACGCCTGGGGCGCCCTGGGCGGGCATCCGCAGGTGGCCTACATGACCTGGCTGTTCGTCGCCGCGTTCGTCGTGGTTCGAGCCCTGGCCACAGGCCCGCGCCAGGGGCGCGCCCGCCGGCTGGCCGCGCGCGGGCTGCAGCTGGCCGCCGGCCTGATCCTCTTCGCGGGCCTGCTGGCCGGTTTCTACGGGCCGGTGATCGCCCACGTCTTCGCCAGCGCGCGCGGCGCCGGCGAAGGCCTGGCCTTCGCCGGGACGTTCTCGTGGAACCCCTGGGACTGGCTCCGGCTTCTAGCGCCGGATCTCTACGGCAACGATCTCGCCGGCACCCACTTCGGCGCCTACAACTTCCACGAGATGACCTGCTACCTGGGCATCGCGCCGCTCGCGCTGTTCGCGCTGGCGTGGAGCTGGCGCATCCGCGGCGAGGTGGCGCTGGCGGGGCTGGCGCTCGGCTTCTTCGCGCTGGCGGCGGGTCGCTACCTGCCGCCGTTCTATCTGGCCTACCTGCTGGTTCCCGGGTTTCGCCTGTTCCGCTGCGCCTGCCGCTATTCCTGGTTCTTCGCTCTCCTGGCCAGCATGGTCGCGGGCCTCGCGCTCTCGCGGATCGCGCGCGGCGAGCGTCCGCAAGACCCCGAGCGCGTCCGCCGGCGCCTGGGTCGGCTGCTCGCGGGAGCGGCCCTCACCTGCGGTGTCCTGGCAGCGATCGCGCTGGCCTGGCCGGGGATGGACCGCCTCACCCGGCCGGGCGCGCACCTCTCTACGGCCTGGGGCGCCGGGCGCGCGGCGCTGCTGCTGCTC
>DASYEX010000076.1:0-25584 GCA_036498765.1 Polyangia bacterium | reverse complement strand
CCCTCCGGCAGATCGCCGAGCGCCTCCTCGGCCCGGTGATCGAGCGCTTGCAGGTAGTTCTCGGCGGCGTCGCCGGCCAGCGTGGCGCTGGCGGCGAACGTTCCCACGTCGACACCGGTGGCGCCCCCCAGCGCCGCCGCCGCCTTCTTGAGGCGCAGCGCGTGCACCGCCTCGTCGAGGATGTGCTGGATCCCGTCGAGATCGAGCCGCTCGGAGCGCCGGCTCTTCAGGATCTTGCGGACGCCGACATATTCGAGGCGGGCCAAGGTGTTGACGAACCGCGCGTGCAGCCTTGCGTCGGGGACGATCCGCTCGAGCAGGCGCTGGGTGCGGGCGACGTTCTCATGAGCTGCGGATGCTTCGACATACCTGCGCATCGAGCGGCGAAGACTATGGTGCTTGACGTCACCGCGCAACCCTTGGTCTAGTCGCCCGGGATGGCGGCGTCGGACGTCAATCGGCTCGTCGAGCAGCACCTCTCGTTGGTGCAGGCGATCGCGCGTAAGGTGAAGAAGACACTGAACGCTTCGATCGAGCTCGACGATCTGGTCGGGTACGGCTCGAAGGGGCTGGTGGAGGCGGCCGAGCGATTCGACGCCCGCCATGGCGTGGCGTTCACGACCTTCGCCTACTACCGGATCCGCGGCGCGATGTACGACGGGCTGCGGGCCATGGGGTGGTACTCGCGCGCCGACCACGCCCGCTACCGCGCCGAGGAGCGAGCCAACGAATACTTGCGCAACCGCGCGGACCGCGAGGGGGCGGCGGACGCCCAGGCCGGGGCCGCGGGCGCGGGACAGAAACCAGGCGACGCGGACGCCAGGCTCGCCGAGGTGAACGAGATCTTGTCGGGGATCGCCACCGTCCACATCACTTCGCTCGAGGCGGCCTCCTCGGTCCCGGATGAGAGCCTGCCCGCCCCCGACGTCGCCGTCGAGAGCCGGCGGATGTCGCGCCGGGTGCGCGAAGCCGTGACCGCGCTGCCCGACAAGGAGCGGCGCCTGATGGAGCTCTATTACTTCGCCGACAAAAACCTGGAGGAGGCGGGCGCCGAGCTGGGGCTGTCGAAGTCCTGGGCCTGCCGCCTGCACGCGCGCGCCGTCGATCTGCTCCGCGCGGCGATGGAAGACACCACCTAGGACGCAACCCGGCGCCGGGCACGGCCGATGACCCGGCATGCGCATCGGTCCCGCGTCCCCTGCCCGCCCGGCCGACTCCCCGCCGGCCGTCCCGCGAACGGCCGCGGGCGGCAAGGCGTTCTCGTCCGTGCTGGTCGAGGGGACGGCCGCCGCACCCGCCCCGCCGACCGTCGCCGCAGGCAAGCCCGCCGCGGTCCCGGCGCACCCGGTGGTGCCGGGACCGCCGGCGGGCCCTGTGCGGGCGGTGTTCGCGCGCGCTCTCGGCGCCGAGAAACAGGTCGATGCGCTGCTCGAGGCGGCCGCGCGCGGGAAGACGTTCACGCCCGCGCAGCTGCTGGCGATGCAGGCGACGGTGGCGCGCTACGCGCAGACCGTCGAGGTGGTCTCCCGGGTCGCCGATCGGCTGGTCGGCGCCATCAAACAGACGATGGGGACGCAGGTCTGAGCGGCCGACTCGATGCCGTTTCGTGTTATGACGCCGCCATGAAACGGCTGGGCAAGGGGTGGGCCATCGGGGCGGCGTGGGCGCTGGCCGCGCTGCTGGCGGCCGCCGGCTGCTCGACGAACATCCTGCATGGAATCGACGAACACGCGGCCAATGACGCGACGGCGGCGCTGGAGCGCGCCGGGATCGGCGCCGAGAAGGTCGCCGACGAGGGCACATCCGGCGGCGGGGCCGGCTACACGATCCGCGTCGCGCACGGCGACGGCACCCGCGCGCTGGAGCTGCTGCGCGCGCTCGGATTGCCCCGCGAGAAGCGGCGCGGCTTCGCCGAAACCTACGGCCAGCCGAGCCTGATCCCCACGCCGTCGGAGGAGCGGGCCCGCTATCTCGACGCGACCGCGGGCGAGATCGAGCGGACGCTGGAGACCGTCGACGGCGTGGTGAGCGCCCGCGTCCACCTGGTGCTCGAAGAGACCGACCCGCTGGCGGTCGACGCCAAGCCGAGGAGCGCGGCGCGCGCCGCGGTCTTGCTCAAGGCCCGCCCGGGCGCCGCCCCCCTCGCGGTGGCCGACGTGCAGAAGCTGGTGGCCGGCAGCGTGGCCGGGCTCGACGCCACCGCCGTCGGCGTGGTGATCACCGCCGCCGCCGATCCGGGCGAAGTCGCCGCGGCGGCGCTGGCACCGCTCGGGCCGCTGCGGGTTACGCCGGGGACGCGGCCGCTGCTGGTCGGGGCGCTGGCGGTCGCGCTCCTGCTGCTGGCGGTTCTGGCGATTCTGCTGCTGGTGACGGCCCGCCGCCTCGCCGCGCTCGAGCGCGCAGCGGGCGACGACAGCGGGCGCTTGCCAGGCCCCGCAGCCCCGCAGCCCTGAGCTTCCGGCTAGTTGTCGTCGTCGTCGTCGTCCGAGTCGGACGCGGTGGCGTGATGGATGTGCACCCGGCCGTCGTCGGGGGGCGCCGCCTCGGCAGCGGGCTTCTTGGCGGCGGGCGCATCGTCGGGCGCGGCGGCCGGCTTGTCGGCGGCGGCCGGCTTGTCGGCCGCGGCAGTCGCGGGAGCGGCCGGGTGTGCGGCAACCGCCGGAGAGTGCGCCAGCTTGACGGGATGCGAGGCGACCTTCGCCCTGGGCGCGGCCACCGGGGTCGGCGCGGGCGGCGCGGGCGCTTCCATCGGGACGATCTTCGGACCGGAGGGTTCGGAGGGCTCCGCCGTGGGTCCGGAGGGTTCGGCAGCGGCCGCCGCGGGCACGGGTGGCGCGCTCGCCGCCGCGGGCGCCACCGCGACCGTCGAGGCGGCGGACAAGGAGTGAACGCCCAGGACGCCGGTCTTGGCGGCGAGCAGCAGCCCCGTCGAGCCGATGGCCACGACGCTCAAAAAGCCGAGCAGCCCCCAGAACCAACCCGGCACCGAGCTCTTGTGCAGCACCACGCGCGCGGTCTCGTGGCGGGCGTTAGATTGCGGACCGGCGGGCCGAGACTGCCGATTGGCCATGTCGCGCCGAGCCTACCACAGCGGCGGCCGCCGCTTCACTTGCCCAGCTTGCGTTTCAGCTCGGCCAAGGCGTCATCGACCACGGCGTCGTTGGCCATCTGCTCGAGCCGCCGGTCGACGGCGATGGTGGCGGTCTTTCGGGCGCCGAGCTCCTCGTCCAGGCTCGCCTCCGCCTCGGTGGCGTCGACGCGGCTCGACATCCGCTCGAAGTCGTTGAACGCCGAGGTCTTGGCGCCCATCGTGCCGTCGCGATTGGCGCGCGCCTTGGCCTTGAGCGTCCCCTGGCGGAGCTTGACGTCCTTGAGGCGAACCTCGAGCGCCTTGAGCGCGGCGGTCAACTGATCGGCGTAGACGCCCGCCTCCTGGAGCGACTTCTTGGCCTCGTCGCGCTCCGCCTCCTTCTCTCCCTTGCGGGCGAGCGCCTCCTTGGCCAAGGCGTCGTCGCCGGCCCGCACGGCCAGCTCGGCCTTCTTCTGCCAGTCGGCGATCTCGCCTTCGATCGTCTGCGCCCGGCGCTCGAGCAGGCGCTCGTCGGCGATGCTGCGCCCCACCTCGGCCCGCGCCTGTCGCGCGTAGTCCTCCATGTCCCGGACCATCTGGTCGATCTCCTTGCCGGGGTCCTGCATGGAGTTGATGGCGTCGTTGAGGTTCGACTTCACCAGCGTGGAGAGCCTGCCGAGAATTCCCATGACGTCGTCAAGGTTACCGTTCCCGCCAGGGCCTGTCGACCTCCGCCGCAGGCAACACCGGCAGGACCGGCGGAGCGCCTGTGTTAGGTTTCGTCGGTGCGGCTCGGCGATCTCATCGGTCAACAACTGGCGCGCGCGGCGCTCGAGCGCGCGCTCGCCGGCGGCCGGGTGGCGCACGCCTACGTCTTCGAGGGGCCGCCCGGCGTGGGGAAGCGGAGCACGGCGCTCGGGCTGGCGATGGCGCTCGACTGCCCGAAGGCCCCGGGCGTCGGGTGCGGCGCCTGCGAGGTCTGCCGCCGCATCGAGAGCGGCCTGCACCCCGACGTGCCGACGTTCGGCCCCTCGGGACCCGGGGGCCAGATCGTCATCGAGGATGTCCGCGCGATCCTGGCGCTGGCGCGCACGCGGCCTCACGAGGCGCCGGCGCGGGTGATCATCGTCGATGACGCCGACGCGCTGAACCCCAACTCGGCCAACGGCCTGCTCAAGACGCTCGAAGAGCCTCTGGCCGGGAACCACCTGGTCCTTTGCACGGCGGCGCCCGAGCGCCTGCTGCCCACCGTCCGGTCCCGGGCCCAGCGAATCCGCTTCCGGGCCCTCGGTGCGGCGGCGCTGGGGGCGATCGCCCGTGCGCGCGGCATTCCCGAGGCGCGCGCGGAGATCGCCGCGGCGCTGGCCGACGGCTCGGCGGCCCGGCTCCTGGAAGCGGCGGCGGCCGAGGGGGCCGAGGCCGGGCTCGAGGAGGCGCTCACCACCCTGCGCACGGCGGTCGCCACCCGCGGAGCCGGCCAGCTGTTCGACACCGCCCTGGCCCTGACCGGTGAAAAGGAAGGGAAGGCGGACCTGCCGCGCCTGGTGGCGTTGCTCGGGGGTCTTTACCGTGACGCCGTCGCGGTAGCGGCCGGCGCGCCGGAGCTCGCCACGCTGGCGCGCGCCGGCGATCCACAAGCGCTCGCCGGTCTGGGGATCGACCGGCTAGGGCGCGCGGTGACCGCCATCGTCGACGTCCAGCTGGCCCTGCAGGTCAACGTCAACCCCACGCTGGCGCTCGAGCGGCTGCTCATCGCCCTCAAGCACCAGGAGGTCCGCGCGTGAGCGCGCCGGCACCACCGCCCGGCCCGCCGGTCAACGTCGCCGGCGTGAAGCTCGACCCGCGCGGCCGCGTGCTCGCCTGCGACGCGGGCGAGCTCGAGCTGCGCCCCGGCGACCGCGTCGTCGTCGACGACGGGCGCGACACCGACGTCGGAACGGTGGCGGTGGCCTCGGGCCTGCGGCCCAAGGGGGCGGCGGCCCTCCCCCGCATCCTGCGGCGCGCCGACGAGCGCGATCTCGACCGCCTGCGCATGGCCGCCGAGCGCGCCGCCGAGGCCAAGTCCTTCGCGCGCGAGCGGGCCGCGGCGCAGAAGCTGGGGATCAAGATCTTCCGCGTCGAGTTCCAGCGCGGCGGCAAGGCGCTGTTCTATTTCGCCTCCGAGACGCGCATCGACTTCCGCGACCTGGTCCGCGACCTGGCGGCGCGCTACCACACGCGCATCGAGCTGCGGCAGGTCGGCGTGCGCGACGAGGCCAAGATGGTCGGCGGCATCGGCTCCTGCGGGCGCGAGCTCTGCTGCTCGACCTTCCTGCCCAAGTTCGCGCCGGTCTCGATCAAGATGGCCAAGCACCAGAACCTGGCGATGGCGCCCACCAAGGTGTCCGGTCAGTGCGGGCGCCTCAAATGCTGCCTGGTCTACGAGGACGCCACCTACCTCGAGGCGGCCGAGAAACTTCCCAAGATCGGCAAGCGCGTCGGGACCCCCGAGGGCATCGGCCGCGTCGGCGATCTCGACGTCCTGCGCGGCCGCGTCCGCGTCTACTTCGACGGCGCGCCGCCCAAGACCTTCACCGCCGACGAGCTGCAACCGGCGCCCAACCCGCCGCCACCACCACCATCCACCGAGCGCTAGAGGAGCATGTCCCGCTTCTACATCACGACACCGATCTATTACGTCAACGCCCTCCCCCACCTCGGCACCTTCTACACGACCGTGGTCGCCGACGCGTTCGCGCGTTACCAGCGCGCGCGCGCCAAGTCGCGGGGCGAGGATCCGAAAGGGAGCGTCTTCTTCCTGACCGGCCTCGACGAGCACGGCCAGAAGATCGAGCGCATCGCGCGCGAACGGTCGATGCAACCGCAGGCCTACTGCGACGAGATAGCCGCCAAGTTCCAGGAGACTTGGAAGGCCATCGGGATCTCGAACGACGACTTCATCCGCACCACGTCGCCCCGCCACAAGGCCGCCGCCACCGAGATGTGGGCACGCCTCGCCACCAAGAAGGGGCCCGACGGCAGGCCCGATCTCTTCGAAGCCGAGTATGACGGCATGTACTGCGTCGGCTGCGAGGAGGCGAAGAGCGAGGACGACGTCGTCGCCGACGGCGACCGCAAGCTCTGCAAGATCCACCTCACGCCGGTGGAAAAGGTGAAGGAGAAAAACTACTTCTTCCGGCTGTCGGCCTACGCCGACAAGCTGCTCGCCTGGTATGACACCAACCCCGTCCGACCCGAGTCGCGCCTCAACGAGGTCCGCTCGTTCGTCAAGGGCGGCCTGCGCGACCTCTCGATCTCACGCTCGACGGTCAAGTGGGGGATCCCCGTCCCCGGCGATCCCAAGCAGACGATGTACGTCTGGATCGACGCCCTCACCAACTACCTGACGGTGCTGGGCGGCCCCGACGCCGTCGCGCGCGGCGAAGGCAAAGGCGCCTTCTGGGCCGGCGCGCACCACCTCATCGCCAAGGACATCCTCCGCTTCCACGCCGTCTACTGGCCGGCGCTGCTGATGAGCGCGGGCCTGCCGCCGCCCAAACAGATCTTCTGCCACGGCTACCTCACCGTGAAGGGCCAGAAGATCTCCAAGTCGATGCCCGCCACGCGCGTCGACCCCATGGCGATCGCCGCCGAGATGGGCGTCGATCCGCTGCGCTACTTCGTGCTGCGTGAGTACACCTTCGGCGGCGACGGCGATTTCACCTACGAGACGCTCTTCCAGCGCTACCAGTCCGATCTGGGCAACGACCTCGGGAATCTATTGAACCGCACGCTGTCGATGGTGCACCGGTACGGCCGACTCGATGCGCTGACAAAGCCCGATTCGAAGGCGGCGACCAGCGACGGGCCGTCTTCCGGCGAGATTCAGGCGATTGAAGCGCCGTGGGAGCAGTTTCAGCCTTCAACCGCCCTCAATGGGACTTGGCACCTGGTTCGGAAGGCCAATCTTCTGATTGACTCGTCAAAGCCTTGGGTCCTGGCCAAGGAGACCGATTCGTCCTCACTCGATAACGTCCTCCTCGCATGCTGCGAGTCCCTCCGGTGGGCCGCAATGATGGTGGCTCCAGCGATGCCTGAAGCGTCTCGCGAGATTCTTCGACAGCTCGGATGCGAAAGGTACGAGGGAAGCTGGCCGACCGAATGGCGCTGGCCGGGCGGGACGCTCGCCGAGCCGCAGCCGGTCTTCCCGCGCATCGAGCCGGAGCGCCAGGCAGCGCTGATCGCCCAGTGGGTCCCCGCCGAGGCCGCGCCCGCAGCCGCTGCGACGACGGCGCCCGCCGCGGCCAGCGCGCCGCCGGCCGACGTCTCGATCGACGACTTCGCCAAGATCGAGCTGCGCGCGGCGAAGGTGCTGTCCGCCGAGCGCGTGCCGAAGGCGGACAAGCTGCTCAAGCTGACGCTCGACATCGGCACCGACGAGCCGCGCACCGTCGTCTCTGGAATCGCGCCGACCTACACGCCCGAAGCAATGATCGGCCGGACGGTCATCTACTTCGCGAACCTCGCGCCCCGGAAGATCCGCGGCGTTCTCTCGCAGGGAATGATCCTCGCCGCTGGCGACGCCGATGTCCTGGGCCTCTCCGCCCTCGACCGCGAAGTCCCGACCGGCACGAAAATCCGCTGAGCAACGGCCGGGCTTGACGTAAAGACATCATGTCTTTACAATAAGTGTCACATGCGCTTGCTGAACGTGCGCCTGGACGACAAGGACAGCCGTCTGGTCCAAGAGCTGAAAGAACGGGGTGTCTCGATTTCCGACCTCGTCCGGGGGGCGATTCGCGCGGAGGCACGACGGGCGCCCAAGACCGAGCCGCTCGATGTCGACGCGCTCGTGGCAGAGATTGAGGGGACGTACCCCACTCCACCACGAGCGAAAAAGCGCCGCCGGATCGACACCACCAACCGACGAGAGGTGGCGGAGTTCATTCGGGGCAAAATTCGGAGACGGGCCTGATCCTGGTGGATGCCAACGTGCTCGTCGCGCTGGCCGATGACGAAGACGACCTTCACGCCCGGGCAATCCGCGATCTGAAGCGCCTTGGCCGTGGACCCTTCGGATCGACGGTCCCGGTGCTCTCGGAGAGTTTTTACCTTCTCCCCCAGGGTCACCTGCGTCTGAGGCTGCGTTCTTACCTGCAGCAGCTTCGGGTCGCGATCCTCGAAACCCACGCGGATGCGTGGGAAGCGATCTTCGACTGGATGGACCAGTATGAAGAACACGAACCGGCCTTGGCCGACGCCCAGCTCGTCGTCCTGTCGGCGATGGATGCCTCCCACCGGGTCTGGAGCTACGATAAGGAATTCGTGGCCCTCTGGCGCCGCGCGGACGGCACTCATGTTCCGGGCGCGGTTCAATAGCCCGCTCCGCCCGTCGATCGGCGTCCGAGCCAAGCGTCAACCGGCGGAGGGTTCGACCGCGCTCGACTGGGCTGCCGCGATGCTATCCTCTTTCGCGCAACTGCGCGGACGGGCACGCCGATGAACACCGCATGGGGAGAGTCATGCAGAAAATCAAACTCACGAACAGCTACGACGAGGAGAACGTCAACCGCGGCCATATTCCGGCCGACCAGGTCCGCTCGACCGAGATTGAAGCGCTGGTCGACACAGGCGCCACCATGATGGTGCTGCCCGCGGACGCCGTCGCGGCGCTCGGTCTTCTGCCAGCCGGTTACCGCAAAGTACGTTACGCGGACGGCCGTGTTGCCGAGGTCCCCTGGGTCAGCGGGATCCGTATCACCATTCTCGGCCGTGACACCGTCATCAACGCCCTCGTCGAGGCGGCCGGAACGACGCCCCTCATCGGGCAGATTCCGCTGGAGGAGCTCGATCTGCTGGTCGATCCGAAGTCGCGCGAGCTGCGGGTCAACCCGGCGTCGCCGGACGCGCCGCTGCTCGATCTGCTCACGGCGGCGTAGCGGTCAACGCGCCTCGCCCCACAGGGCGAGGCGATCGATCTCGATGGCGTTGAAGGGTTGGGCGCGGACGCGGTCGCCATCGCTGGCGGTCGAGACGAGGAACCATCCCGCGCCCTCTCGCCGGAACACCTCCAGCGTGCGCAGCGCCGGATCGACGATCCAGGCGTGCGAGACGTTCTCACGCGCGTAGATCGGCAGCTTCTTGACCCTGTCGATGCGACTGGCGGCGGGCGAAATCACCTCGCAGACCCAGTCGGGCGCCAGCGTCAGCGCGGCTTCGTCAGGAAGGACCGGCAGGCGCTCTCGAAGCCAACCTCCCAGGTCCGGCACCAGAACGTCGTGTCCGAGGTGGAGCTCTGGCTCGGCCAAGATCCACCAACCGCCCGGCCCGCCCCGCCCTTTCTGGAACGGACTGAGAAGCTCGTCGGTCAAGCTGGAGGCCGCGAGCGCATGGCGCACGCGCGGCCGGGGACTTGCGTGGAGCTCGCCATCGAGGATTTCGCCTACGACGTTGTCCGGCAGTCGCAGCAAATCCTCGTAGCTCGCGGGATGACCCACGCCTCCACAATAGCTCAATTTTTCTCTTGCGCTGGCGGCCTCCGGTCGGACGTAATCACCAGCGCCATGCCCAGCGCGAAGCCAGTCATTCCGTCCGGTTCAGATCCCATCACCGTCCACCAGGACGGGCGCCTCGAGGTCCCCGATCACCCGATCATTCCGTTCATCGAGGGCGACGGGACCGGGCCCGACATCTGGCGCGCCAGCGTGCGGGTGCTCGACGCGGCGGTCGCCAAGGAGTTCGCGGGGAAGAAGAAGATCGGCTGGGCCGAGGTCTACGCGGGCGAGAAGGCCAAGAACCTGTTCGACAGCTGGCTGCCCGACGAGACGCTGGAGGCGTTCAAGACCTACTTCGTCGGCATCAAGGGGCCGCTGACCACGCCGGTGGGCGGCGGCATCCGGTCTCTCAACGTCGCCATCCGCCAGATGCTCGACCTCTACGTCTGCCTGCGGCCGGTGCGTTACTTCAAGGGCGTACCGTCGCCGGTCAAGGCGCCGGAGAAGGTCGAGATGGTGATCTTCCGCGAGAACACCGAGGACATCTACGCGGGGATCGAGTGGCAGGCCGAGTCGGCCGAGGCGAAGAAGATGATCGCCTTCCTGCAGAACGAGATGGGCGTGAAGAAGATCCGCTTCCCGGCGACGTCGGGGATCGGCATCAAGACGGTCTCACGCGAAGGCTCCGAGCGGCTCATTCGCGCCGCGATCGAGTACGCCATCCACCACAAGCGCAAGAGCGTCACGCTGGTCCACAAGGGGAACATCATGAAGTTCACCGAGGGGGCCTTCCGCGACTGGGGCTACGCGCTCACCAAGAAAGAGTTCGCGGGCAAGGCCGTCGGCTGGGACGACTGCGGCGGCAAGCCGCCGGCGGGCCAGGTGCTGGTCAAGGACTCCATCGCCGACATCACGCTGCAACAGGTCCTGACCCGCCCCGACGAGTTCGACGTCATCGCCACGCTGAACCTGAACGGCGACTACCTGTCGGACGCGCTGGCCGCGCAGGTGGGCGGGATCGGGATCGCCCCCGGCGGGAATATCAACTACGTCTCCGGCCACGCCGTCTTCGAGGCGACGCACGGCACGGCGCCCAAGTACGCCAACCTGGATAAGGTGAACCCCGGATCGGTCATCCTCTCGGGGGTGATGCTGCTCGAGCACCTCGGGTGGACGGGCGCCGCCGGCCGCACCATCGCCGCGCTGGAGAAGACCATCGCGCAGAAGACGGTCACCTACGACTTCGCGCGCCTCATGGAGGGCGCGACCGAGGTCAGCTGCTCCGCCTTCGGCGACGCCATCATCAGAAACATGTAGCCGGAAATTTAGCCCCGAAATTTGGCCCTGTGTCGGCGCGGGCGAGCTAAGCTCCCGCCGGCTTTCAGGCGCGCACCACGCAAGGAGTCCAAACCATGTCAGGTCGGAAGAAGATCGCGCTCATCGGCGCAGGCAACATCGGCGGCGAGCTGGCCTCGCTGGCGGCCCGCAACGAGCTCGGCGACGTCGTGCTGTTCGACATCCCCGAGAAGGAAGGCGTGGCCAAGGGGAAGGCGCTGGACCTCGAGCAGAACGGCGCCGTGCTGGGGCACGACGCCAAGATCACCGGCAGCTCGAACTGGGCCGACTGCGCCGGCGCGGACGTCGTCATCATCACCGCCGGCGTGCCGCGCAAGCCGGGCATGTCGCGCGACGATCTTCTGTCGGTAAACCTGAAGATCATCCGCAACGTCGGCGAGAACCTGAAGAAGCACTGCCCCGACGCCTTCGTGATCGTGGTGTCGAACCCGCTCGACGTCATGGTCTACGAGCTCAAGCGCGTGACCGGCTTCGCGGCCAAGAAGGTGGTCGGCATGGCGGGGATCCTCGACTCGGGCCGCTTCCAGCTTTTCCTGGCCCAAGAGGCCGGCGTGTCGGTCAAGGACGTCCGGGCCCTGGTGCTCGGGGGCCACGGCGACACGATGGTGCCGGTCATCAGCAACTGCACCATCAACGGCATCCCGGTGAAGCAGCTCGTCGCCGCCGACAAGCTGGCGGCCATTGTCGAGCGCACGCGCAGCGGCGGTGGCGAGATCGTGAAGCTGATGGGGACCAGCGCCTTCGCGGCGCCGGCCTCGTCGGCCATCGCCATGGCCACGGCCTACCTCAAGGACCAGAAGCGGCTCCTCGCCTGCGCGGCGTTCCTCGACGGCGAGTACGGACACAAAGATCTCTACCTGGGCGTGCCGATCGTGCTCGGCGCCGGTGGCGTCGAGAAGATCGTCAACATCGAGCTCTCCGCCGAGGAGAAGGCGATGCTCGACAAGTCGGCCGGCGCGGTCCGCGAGGTCCTCGAAGCCTCGCGCAAGCTGTAAAGGCGCCCGTGAAGATCCACGAGTATCAGGCCAAGGAGATCCTCAAGAAGTACGGCGTGCCGATCCCCAAGGGTCGGCCGGTGTTCAGCATCGACGAGGCCGAAGCGGCCGCCAAGTCGCTGATCGCCGAGACCGACAACGAGTTCGTGGTCGTCAAGGCGCAGATCCACGCCGGTGGGCGTGGCAAGGGCGGCGGTGTCAAGGTGGTCAAGGGCGCGGCTGCGGCGCGCGAGACGGCGCAGAAGATCCTCGGCATGAACCTGGTCACGCACCAGACCGGGCCGGGCGGCAAGGTCGTCAAGCGGCTGCTCATCGAGCAGGCGGTCGACATCGCGCGCGAGCTCTACCTCGGCCTGGTCGTCGACCGCGGCTACGGGCGCGTGGTGGTGATGGCGTCTTCGGAAGGCGGGATGGAGATCGAGGAGGTCGCCGCCTCGCACCCGGAGAAGATCATCAAGGAGGTCGTCGACCCGGCGGTCGGACTGGCGGCCTACCAGGCGCGGAACCTGGCCTATGGCCTCGGCCTGCACGGCGCGGCCGCCAAGAACGCGGCGGAGCTGATCCTGCTCCTCTACACGGCGTTCATCGGCACCGACGCAACAATGGTCGAGGTGAACCCCCTGGTGGTGCTCACCGACGGGAAGGTGTTCGCGCTCGACGCCAAGGTCACCTTCGACGACAACGCCCTCTACCGCCAGAAGGATCTGGAGGTTTTGCGCGATCTCGACGAGGAGGACCCCGCCGAGACCGAGGCCAAGCGGCACGATCTCTCGTTCATCAAGCTGGACGGCAACATCGGCTGCATGGTCAACGGCGCCGGGCTGGCCATGGCCACCATGGACACCATCAAGCACTTCGGCGGCCAGCCGGCGAACTTCCTCGACGTGGGCGGCAGCGCCACCGAGGAGCGGGTGACTGCGGCCTTCAAGATCATCACCGCCGACCCGGGCGTGCGCGGCATCTTCGTCAACATCTTCGGCGGCATCATGAAGTGCGACACCATCGCCGCCGGCGTCATCGCCGCCGTCAAGCAGGTCGGCCTCAAGGTGCCGCTGGTCGTGCGGCTCGAGGGGACCAACGTCGATCTCGGCAAGAAGATGCTCGCCGAATCGGGGCTGGCGGTGACCACCGCCGGCGACATGGCCGACGGCGCCAAGAAGGTCGTCGCCCTGGCCAAGGGGAGCAAGTAGCCATGTCGGTCCTCGTCGGAAAAGAAACCAAGCTCATCGTCCAGGGGATCACCGGATCGGCCGGGACGTTCCACGCCAAGCAGATGCGCGAGTACGGCACCAACGTCGTCGGCGGTGTCACGCCCGGCAAGGGCGGGCTCAACCACGAAGGGTTTGCGGTGTTCGACACCGTGGCCGACGCGGTCAAGAAGACGGGCGCCAACGCCACCGTCATCTACGTCCCGCCGCCCGGCGCGGCCGATGCGATCCTCGAGGCCGCGCAGGCCGGCATCGCGGTCATCGTCTGCATCACCGAGGGGATCCCGACGCTGGACATGGTGAAGGCCAAGCGCGCGCTCTCGGCGTACCCGAAGGCCACGCTCATCGGCCCGAACTGCCCGGGCGTCATCACGCCGGGTGCGTGCAAGATCGGGATCATGCCCGGCTACATCCACAAGCCGGGCAAGGTCGGCGTCGTGTCGCGCTCGGGCACCTTGACCTACGAGGCCGCGCATCAGTTGACGGCGCTCGGTCTCGGCCAGTCGACGGCCATCGGCATCGGCGGCGACCCGGTCAAGGGGATCGACTTCGTCGACTGCCTGGCGATGTTCGAGGGTGACCCGCAGACCGAGGCGGTGCTCATGATCGGCGAGATCGGCGGGACCTCCGAAGAGGACGCCGCCCGCTTCGTGAAGGCCAACATGAAGAAGCCCGTGGCCGCCTTCATCGCCGGCCAGACCGCGCCGCCCGGCAAGCGCATGGGGCACGCGGGCGCCATCATCAGCGGCGGCAAGGGGACGGCGGCCGAGAAGATCGCCGCCCTCCGCGAGGCCAACATCGCCATCGCCGCGACACCGGCCGAGCTCGGCAAGACCGTCGCCAGTTTCGTCAAGTAAGCAGGAGAGTCATGTCCATCGAACGTACGTTTGGGATCGTGAAACCCGACGCCGTCGCCAAGAACGCGATCGGCGGCGTCATCGAGATGGTCGAGAAGGCCGGCCTGCGGATCGTGGGGCTGCGCCTCGTCCACCTCGCCGAGCCGCAGGCGCGCGCCTTCTACGCCGTCCACAAGGAGCGGCCGTTTTATGGCGACCTGGTCCGCTTCATGACCTCCGGCCCGGCCGTGGTCATGGCGATCGAGGGCGAGAACGCCATCGCCCGCTACCGCGAGGTGATGGGCCCGACCGACTCTCAGAAGGCGCCGGTGGGGACGATCCGGCAGAAGTACGGCACAAACATCGAGCGGAACGCCGTCCATGGCAGCGACGGCCCCGACACGGCGCGTGGCGAGCTGGGCTTTTTCTTCGCCGGCCAGGACCTGGCCTAGGGGTGAACCGCGGGGCCCGGGCAGCGGGTCCCGGGCAATGGGTCCCCCGGCAGCGGGTCCCAGGCAACGAGAGGGGGCGCGACGTGCCTCGCCTCAGCCGCTCGTGATCCCGCGCAGTTTTCACCCGAAAGTGTTTATGCTTACCCCCTATTCAGTTATAGTGGGCGAGCAACACGATGAGTCTGGGGCGGTCGGTTAGCTTGCTGAAAACTGGTCTCTGTCTCGTGGTCGTCTCGATGGCGACGACGGGCTGCAGGGACCACCTCTATCAGTTCCTCTCGATCGCCGGAGGAGACGCGGGCGTCATCGACGCGCGCCCCCACCGTGACATGGTCGTCTCGAACCCAGATCTCCGATTCGGGACGGGCGGCACCGGCGGACACGAGGGCGGCTTTGGCGGCAGCGGCGGCATGAGCGGCGGCACCGGCGGCGCGGGCGGCGCCCCGGCCTGCAACATGAACTCGCCCGATCTGCAGGTCGACCCGTCGAACTGCGGGACTTGCTTCCACCAGTGCAGCACGGTGAACGCGACGCCCTCGTGCGTGGCCGGCGCCTGCAAGGTGACCTGCCAGCCGGGCTTCTACGACGCCGACGGCAACCCCGAAAATGGCTGCGAGTGCGTCAAGACCAACGGTGGCATCGAGATCTGCGACGGCCTCGACAACGACTGCAACGGGATCGTCGACGACGGTTTCGTCTTCCTGACCGACATCGACAACTGCGGCGGCTGCGGCCGCCAGTGCGACTTCCCGTTCGCTCAAGCCAAGTGCGACAACGGGGTGTGCGAGCAGGGCGCCTGCCTGGCGAACTTCTACGACCGCGACCCGAACGTCCCGGGCTGCGAGACCCCGTGCTTCAAGACCAACGGCGGCGTCGAGATCTGCGACGGCCTCGACAACGACTGCAACGGGACCGTCGACGACAACCCAGGGCCCCCGACGGTCACCTGCCTCACCAAGGGCGTCTGCGCGGGTACCACGCCGACCTGCGCGAATCAAAACGGCTGGGTCTGCAACTACCCGGCGACCTACGAGGCGATCGAGGACACCAAGTTCGGCTGCGACGGGCTCGACAACGACTGCAACGGCGTCACCGACGAGCCGTTCCAGATCGGCAAGGCCTGCATCTTCGGCTCGGGCCCCTGCGCCGGCACCGGCACCTGGGTCTGCGACAACACCCAGGCCGGCGACCATCGCTGCATGGGATCGATGAAGCCGCCGGGCACGGAGATCTGCGACGGCATCGACAACGACTGCGACGGCCTGGTCGACGAGCTCGACTCGGCGTCGAACCGGACGACCGACGACGCGCTGGTCTACATCCAGTCCACGAACGTCACCATGTACGCCTACGAGGCGAGCCGGTACGACGCGACGGCGACCAGCCCGGGATTCGATTCGACCCGCCGCGGCTGCACCGTCCCCGGCAAGATGCCCTGGACCAACGTGACCATGGGCGAGGCCGAGCACGCCTGCGAGCTGCTGGGCCCCAACTGGCGCCTCTGCACCGCCTCCGACTGGCAGGCCGCCTGCGAGGGGACGGGGAAGACGATCTTCCCGTACGGCGCCAACTACGTGAAGGCCGACTGCAACGGAAACGACTACGAGGCGGCGATCGGGAACACGACGACGACGCCGGCGCCGATCCCGACGGGCCAGGCCGCCAGCTGCGTCTCGGTGATCTCCACCACCCCGAGCCTCAAGCTCTTCGACATGAGCGGCAACGTCAAGGAGTGGACGCTCACCGATCTGACCACCAAGAACCCGCCCAGCAACCCCGCCTGCTCGACGCCGCCCTGCCTGTTCGAGCTGCGCGGCGGCGCCTACGACATCGACAGCTTCGCCGACAACACCAAGTCGCCGGCCGTGACGACCGCGCCCGGATTGCAGTGCGACGCCTCGATCGCCGCGCCGTACGCCACCATCGTGGGAGCCGACGGCGGGACGAGCACCAAGGGGATCGACGTTCGTCTCCCCTCGGTCGGATTCCGCTGCTGCTTGCCGGGACAGTTGCCGCCATGACCAGGACGCAAAACATGAGAGCGACCAGACTGAAGCTCGCGCTCCTGCTGGGGAGCACGCTGGCCCTCCCACTCGGAGCCTCCGGGGTCGCGCACGCGCAGTCGCTGCGCCCGAACGTCCTCATCCTCCTCGATACGTCTGGATCGATGCTCTACAACCAGGCGAACGACGGCTCCCCGCTCTGCAACAACAACGCGAATGGGCAGGGAAGCCGCGTCTACAACATGAAGCACGCGATCCGGGACGCGCTGGCCGAGGTCGGCACCGACGAGGCCAACTTCGGCCTCATGCGCTTTCCGCAGACCTTCGTGAAGGGACAGGCTGACAACTGCCCCAACTCGTTCTGGAGCAATGCCGGCACGGGCGTCACCCTCGGCGGCAACAATACCCTCGGCTGCCGGATGACGACCCAGAACGACAACCCGAACTCGCAGACCACCTACGGGAACTGGTTCGACATGGGCATCGGCCAGTCGCTGATGGTCCCGGTCACGCGGGCCGCGACGGGGCTCAAGCCGGCCGGCACCGCCGACTTCGATCCGCTGGGTGCGAACATCAGCACCATCTACACCTGGATCGACCAGACGGAGAGCACGGACCCGAACAACTACACCGACCCCGAGCTGCGCATCCCGCCCAACAACAACACGCCGCTCGGACGCTCGCTGTTCTACGCGCGCCTCTACTTCGAAAACTACGTCTACCCGTTCGACGACCCCACCAAGCGGGACTGCCGCTCGAACATCGTCATCCTCGCCACCGACGGCGCCGAGACCTGCGACACGCAAGCCGGCACCAAGCTGAACCTGACCACCTGCGCGGCGGTGACCGGGACCTACGGCACGTTCGCGCCCGAGGTGACCGCCTGCCAGGGGAACCATTCGGCGGTCATCCCCAAGGGCATCCAGACCTACATCCTGACCGACAACGGCCTCACCACCACCGAGAAGGCGACCGCCAACCGCATCGCCGCCGCCGGCGGCACGGGGCAAGCCATCTTCGTCACGCTCACCAACACCGCGGCGGTGAGGTCGGCGCTGGTCGGCATCATCGCCTCGAACGTCCCGCCGGCCGAGACCTGCAACGGCAAGGACGACAACTGCAACAACCTCATCGACGAAGGCGTCTCGAACCAGTGCAGCCAGTGCACCCCGGGAAACAACATCGCGGCCTGCGGCAGCTTCGTCATCAACCCCAACGATAAGAACGACCCGGACAACGTGATCGGGCAGAACGGCGGAACGCCCCGCCACTGCCAGATCGAGACCTGCAACTGCATCGACGACAACTGCAACGGGACTGTCGACGAGGGGCTGCCGCCCAACGCTTGCGGCGGGCCCTGCGGCTGCGCCGTCCCTAAAGAGATCTGCGACGGCCTCGACAACGACTGCGACGGCATCATCGACGACGCGCCCTGGCCGACCGGTAAGGTCGGCGCCAAGTGCAACAACGGCGCGATCGGCGCCTGCAACCGCGACGGCCTCCTCGTCTGCAACGCCGCCGGCACCGACACGGTGTGCAACGCGCCGGCCGGGACGCCGCAGCAGGAGATCTGCAACGGCCTCGACGACAACTGCGACGGGCAGATCGACAACCCGCCGGGCGGCAGCTCGCTCCCTGGGGTCGGCGAGGCGTGCGGCAACGGGCTCGGCGCCTGCCAGTCCGGGACGATCGTCTGCAAGGACGGCAAGCTGCAGTGCAACGTCACCAGCACGCCGCAACCCGAGGTCTGTGACGGCATCGACAACAACTGCGACGGCATCATCGACAACGGGACGTTCACGCAGACCGGGCAGCCCTGCCTCTGCCCGGGCCTGGCCCCGGACCAGGTGGGCGTCGGCATCTGTCAGGCCGGCCACCTGCAATGCATGGGCTCGCTCGGCTTCGTCTGTGTCGGCTGCGTGCTGCCGACGCCGGGCGAGGTCTGCAACGGCAAGGACAACAACTGCGACGGCAAGCCGGACATGACCGGCAACTGCCCCAACGGCTACGCCTGCAAGGACGGCGCGTGCACGCTGCAGTGCTCGACGGGTGAGTTCCCCTGCCCGCTCGGCTACAAGTGCGCGAACAACTACTGCATCCCCCAGCGCTGCCAGGGGGTCACCTGCGACACCGGCCAGTTCTGCGACGAGTCGAGCGGCGCCTGTGTCTCCGACTGCGCCGGAGTGACCTGCACCGGCCCGCACCAAAGCTGTGTCCTCGGTCAGTGCGTGAACTGCTACGACCCCGGCTTCGCGTGCAAGAACGGCCAGCTCTGCCTCGACGGCCAGTGCCAGGACGATCCCTGCAAGGGGATCACCTGCGGCAGCACCCAGTACTGCTCGAACGGCAATTGCGTCGACCTCTGCGACTCGACGATGTGCCCCGCCAACCAGCACTGTGTGGCGGGCCTGTGCAAGCCTGACCCCTGCGCCCAGGTCTACTGCCCGCCGGGGCAGTTCTGCGACCCGGCGACGTCCGCCTGCGCGGCGGACCACTGCCAGGCCATCCAGTGCCCTGCCGGCGAGGCCTGCGTCTCGACCACGGCCGTCACCGATCCGAACATGGCGTGCATCGCCGACCCCTGCGCCACCATGAACTGCCCCGGACCCTGCTGGGCCTGCCAGGTCAACCCCGATGGGACGGCGGCCTGCGCGCTCAATGGCTGCTCGTCGGTCACCACCAGCGTCGGCCAGCGTGGGGGCGGGGATCAGGGCTGTGGCTGCGCCGTCGGCGGCGAGGGGAACGGCGGCCAGGCCTCCTGGCTGGGCCTGCTGCTCGGCCTTGGCTTGGTGGTCGGGCGGCGGCGGCGGCGATAGCCCCCGCGCTCCCGAACCCCCTGGTGGCTGGCAGCCTGCCGCCGCGGGCGTTATCCTCGGCGGTCATGACCGCCGCGCCCGTTCCCACGACTGAGCCCGCGCCCGCGGCGGGCGCGCCGCTGCGGGCCCTCGGCCCGGCCGAGCTGGGCGCCTGGGCGGCTGCCGCGGGGGCCCCCGGCTACCGGGCCGAGCAGCTCTTCCGCTGGTTGCACGGGCAGGCGGTCGACAGCCTCGACCAAATGGTGAACGTCCCCGGGGCACTGCGCGAGGCGCTGGGGGCCGCGCACCCCTTGCGCCCCCTGACCCTCGACGTCCTCCAGACCGCGCGCGACGGCACCCGCAAGCTGCGCTGGAAGACACACGACGACCGGGCCATCGAGTCGGTGCTCATCCCCGATGAGGACGCCGAGCGCAACCGTCTGACCCTCTGCGTCTCCTCTCAGGTCGGCTGCGCGATCGACTGCCGGTTCTGCGCCACGGCGACGCTGGGGTTCGGGCGCCACCTCGGCGCCGACGAGATCGTCGAGCAGATCTACCGGGCCGCCGCGCTGGCGGGGCGCCGGCCCACCAACCTGGTCTTCATGGGAATGGGCGAGCCGCTGCACAACTTCGACAACCTCACGCGCGCGCTCGAGCTGCTCGAGCACCCCTGGGGCGCCGGATTTTCACCCCGGCGGATCACGGTCTCGACCGCCGGTCTGGTCTCCGGCGTGGAGAAGCTGGCGGCGCTCTACCGCGCCGGGGAGACGTCCGCGCCCAACCTGGCGATCTCGCTCAACGCGACCACCGACGAGGTCCGCGATCGAATCATGCCGATCAACAAGCGCTGGCCGATCGCGGCGCTGCTGGAGGCGGCGCGGCGCTGGCCGCTGTCGCACGGGCGGCGGATCACGTTCGAGTACGTCATGCTGGCCGGGGTCAACGACGCCGACGCCGACGCCGACCGCCTGCCGGGCCTCCTGCGCGGGATCCCGGCCAAGCTGAACCTCATTCCCTGGAACGGGTTCGACGGCCCGGAGTTCGCGCGCCCGTCGGCGGAGCGGATCCGGACCTTCCAGGAGCGCCTCCGCGCGGCCGGCGTCGCCGTCTACATCCGTTCGCCCCGCGGCGACGACATCGACGCCGCCTGCGGGCAATTGGCTGCGAGGACCCTCGAAGAGTCCTCGCGCTCCCCCGCGATGGGCTCTGCCGAGCAAAGCTCGGCTACGCCCGCGCGATCGGCCGACCTCGTGTCGATTACCAAATGGCCGACGACGACGATCTGACGACGGCGCGCGATCTGGCCATCGACGCCTGCGGCCGGATCGCCGAGTTCTGGGGGTTCACGCGGACGATGGGGCGAGCCTTCGGGCTGCTCTACCTGTCACGGGAGCCGCTCGCGCAGAGCGAGCTGCAGGACCGGCTGGGGATCTCGGCAGGCAGCGCCTCGATGACGCTGGCGGCCCTGGGGCGCTGGGGCGTCGTCCACAAGGTCTGGGTGCGCGGCCAGCGGCGCGAGCACTACCAGGCGGAGACCGACTTCTGGAAGATGATCTCCGGCGTGCTCAACGAGCGCGAGCGGCGGGAGATCGGCGCCGCCGTCGAGGTGGTGGGGCGCGCCGAGAAGGCGGCACGGGCGTCCCAGGCGGCGCACGGCGGGGCGGGGGGCCAGCGACGGGCCAAGGCCGAAGCCGACTTCGTGGTCGAGCGCGTGACCCGCCTGGGCGAGATCTGCCGCCTGGGCGAGACGATGCTGGACATGCTGCTGGGCCAGCTCACCCTCGACGTCGGGCGCTTCCGCGACGCGTTCAAGGTGCCGTCTACCTCGGAACCCTCAAAGGGTTCCGAACCTTCCGCGACGGGCTCGACGCCACCCCAGGCGGGCGGGCCCGCCCAGGGACCCCGGGGCCGGCGAAGCCGGCACTCCCCCACGCGATCCAGCCGCTAGACTGGTCTAGACTTGGGCCCAGTCGCGGCGGGAGCAGATGGCGGCCAGCGATTCGGCCTCGGGGCTGCCGGGCTCGGGCGCGTGGCCGTAGGCCCAGCGCACCTCGGGCGGCAGCGACATGAGGATCGACTCGACGCGCCCGTCGGTGCGCAGGCCGAACACCGTGCCGCGGTCGTAGAGCAGGTTGAACTCGACGTAGCGCCCGCGCCGCAGGAGTTGCCAGTTTCGCTCGCGCTCGCCCCAGGGGTCGTTCCGGCGCCTCTCTGCGACAGGCAGGTAGCCGGCCAGAACGGCCTCGCCGACGTCGCACACGAAGGCGAACATCGCCTCCGCGTCGGCCTCGCGCGCCGAGGAAGAATCGGGCGCCGGCTGTCCCGCCGTCGCCTCGGCCCCCGCGCCCAGGTAGTCGAAGAAGATCCCGCCCACGCCGCGCGGCTCGTTCCGGTGGGGCAGGAAGAAATAGTCGTCGCACCAGCGCTTGAACCGCCGGTAGAAGCCGGGGTCGTGCTTGGCGCAGGCGTCGCGCAGCGTGCGGTGAAACGAGGCCACGTCCTCGGGCACGACGTAGTACGGCGTCAGATCGGTGCCGCCGCCGAACCAGGACCGCGCGCCGCGCTGGATGTGTCGGATGTTGGCGTGCACCGTCGGCACGCGTGGGCTCCGGGGGTGGAAGATGAGCGACATCCCGGCCGCGCGGAATTCGAGCCCCTCGCCGGGAAGCGCCTTGGCCATCTCGGGGCGCAGCGTTCCGTGTACGTCGGAGAACCCGACGCCGGCCTTCTCGAACAGGGCGCCGCCCGCCAGCACGCGGGTGCGGCCGCCGCCGCCGCCCGGGCGCTCCCAGGCGTCCTCGTGGAACCGGCCGGCCCCGTCGAGCTTCTCGATCGCCGCCGTGATCCGGTCCTGCAGGTCGAGGAAGTAAGCTCGTGCGCGATCGCCCAGCGGCTCCATCTCAGCTCCTCGCGGTGCTCGGCGTCTTGAGCGCCACGATCCGCCGCTTGACGTCCCGGAAGCCCGGATCGCGCTTGCCGACGTTCTCGAAGAAGTAGAGCGCCTCGCGCACGTCGCCCAGCTGCTCGAACACCGCGCCCAGCAGGTAGTAGAGCTCGATCGACTCCTGCGGGGTCGCCTGCGGAAGGTTGAGCGCCTCCTTGTAACGCTTCACCGCCTCCCCCAGCTCCCCCTTGGCCTCCACGCACTCGCCGATCATCGTGTAAGCGAACACCGCCCGCGACTTGTCCGTGGCCAGCTTCTTGAACTCCTGAATCGCCGCGTCGTGCAGCCCCATCTGCTTGTAGGCGATCCCCAGATCTCCGTGGGTCGACGGATCGGCGGCCTCCGAGGGCGAGAGCTTGGCCACCGGGCCACTGGCCGCGGCCGGCGGCGCCGCGCCCGGAATGGCCCCCGGCCCCGCCAAGACCCCGTACGCGCGGCGACGTTCGGCCAGGAGCGGGTGCCCCGGAAACCGCTGCTCGAGATCGACCAGCACCGCGCGCGCCTCGGTGTGCAGCGACTGCTGGGCGAAGAAATCGAGCTGCTCGAGCTCCGTGGTCAGGTCGTCGCTGGTGGGCGGCGGCGGGGGCGCCGGCGTGGCGGTGCGACGCCCGAGCAGCCGCGCCGCCTCGGTGCAGCCGGGATCGACGGCCAGCGCCCGTTCGGCCACCGCCGCCGCGTCTCCGTCGCCGGCGGCCTTGAGCTGCGCCGCCAGCGTCGCCAGCTCGACGGCCGCCTCGCGCTTGCGGCCGATCTGGACCAGCGCCGCGGCCAGCTTCTCGCGCGCCTCACGGTGCTGAGGCTCCAGCGTGAAGATCCGGCGCAGGTGATCGACGGCCCGCTCGGTCAGGCCGTACTTCACGAACACCTCCGCCTCCGACAGGATGCGCGCGACGTCGCCGAGCGCCGGCGTGAGCCCCGACGTCCCGGGGCGCGAGAGCCCCGAGCGCATCCCGGAGCGCATCTCCGACCGCAGCTCCGACCGATCTTGCGGCGCGAACTCGGGGGGGACCACCTGGACGCTGGTCACCACCGACTCGATCGTCCCCGTGGCGGGCCGCGCAGGCGGCTGGCGGGCGCGCGCCGCCGCCGCGCCGAGCGCGGGGCCGGCGCCGGTCTCCGGCCAATCCGGGGCCCCCGGGCGGCTCTGCCAGCCCGGGGTGGGTTGCAGCCCCGCCGGGACCCTCTTGCCGTCCCCGCGTCCCGCCGAAATTCCCCAGCGCGCGGCCAGCTCTCGGGTCTCCCCGTCGGTGGGATCGAGCGCCAGCGCCGCGCGGATGGCGGCATCGCGCGCCTCCTCGCGGTGGGCCTCGGCGTGATCTTCGGCCAGCTCCCGCCACACGGAGATCGCCTTGCGCAGATCGAGGGGCGCCAGCGCCTCCGCAAAGAGCGCCACGTTCTCGGGGTCGCGCGGCGCCGCCTTGAGCGCCCCCTGCAGCTTGGCCAGCGCCAGGCGGGGGTTCTTGCGCGCGATGTAGACGGCGGCCAGCGCGCGCGCCACGGCGAAGTCGTCCGGCCGGTGAAACAGCAGGCGCTCGGCCACGCGCACGAACTCGTCGGCGCGCCCCTCCTGCCTCAGCTGGTCGCAGGCCCGGCGGAACTCATCGACCGCCTCGTCGGTGCGCCCCGCTTGGGAGGCGGCTTCGGCCAGCCGGATGCGCGAGACGACGTTCTCCGGGTGAAGCTCCACCATCTTGCGCAGCGCCGGCAGCGCGTCCGCCGGGCGGCTTCCGTGTTGCAGCTCGGAGACCGCCAGCTCCAGCTCTTGCAGCGCGTCCGCCACCATCCCCAGGCGCCGGTACGCCTCCGAGAGTTGGATCCGCACGTGGGGCAGCCCGGGCGTCAGCTTGAGGATGCTGCGATAGACGGTGACCGCCTTGGGCAGGAACCCCTGCGAGATGTAGATCTCCGCCGTGCGCAGGTAGATGTCGCGCGCCTCGGCCAGCCCGCCGTGGCGCACGTGGATCTCGGCCATCTTCAGCCAGGTGCGGGTGTCGGCCGGATCCTCGTGAACGACACGGGCGAACTCTTCGAGGGCACGGGTGTCTTGCCCCCGCTCCAAGAACTTCTGTGCCGCAGCGAGATACTTGTCTTTCTTCGTCAGCACCGGACGACGAGTATTATATCGCTCGTTTACATCCGTTCGACGAGGTGGGTATCCATCTTGCCGGCTACGTAGTCCGAATTGGCCAATAAGCGCCGGAAAAAGTCGAGGTTCGTCTTGCACCCCTCGACCACGAACTCGGAGATGGCCCGCCGCATCCGGGCCAGCGCGGCCGGCCGGTTCTCGGCCCGGACGATCAGCTTGGCCAGCAGCGAATCGTAGAACGGGGGAACCAGATACTGGTTGTAGATGTGGGTGTCGACCCGGACCCCCAGCCCGCCCGGCAGGTTGAGCGCCGTGATGCGCCCCGGCGAAGGCGCGAAGGTCACGGGATCCTCGGCGTTGATCCGGAACTCGATGGCGTGGCCGCGCGGCCGGATGTCCTGCGGCAGCTTGAGCGGGTCGCCGGCCGCCAGCTTCATCTGCTCGCGCACCAGATCGACGCCGAACACCTCCTCGGTGACGGTGTGCTCGACCTGGATGCGCGTGTTCATCTCCATGAAGTAGTAGCGCTTGTCCTCGTCGAGCAGGAACTCCAGCGTCCCCACCGTCTCGTACCCGATGCTCTCGGTCGCCTTGCGCGCGATCCCCAGAAGCTTGCCCCGGCGCTCGTCGTCGAGCGCGACGCTAGGGGCCTCCTCGACCAGCTTCTGGTGGCGGCGCTGGATCGAGCACTCGCGCTCGCCGAGGGCGACGGCCCGTTTGCCGTCGCTCAGCACCTGCACCTCGACGTGCCTAGGACGCCCAACGTAGCGTTCCAAATACACGTTTGGATTTCCGAAGCCGGCCTGCGCCTCGCTGCGCGCCGCCGCCAGCTGCGCGGAGAGCCGCGCCTTGTTCTCGACCACCTTCATGCCGCGGCCGCCGCCGCCCGCCGAGGCCTTGATGATGACCGGCAGCCCAATGCGCTCGACCGCCTCCTCGGCCTCTCGATCGGCCTCGATGACGCCGGTCCCGGGCAGGATCGGCACGCCGGCCTTCTCCATCGCCGCGCGCGCCGAGACCTTGTCGCCCATGAGGCGCATCACCTCGGGCTGCGGACCGATCCAGTGCAGGCCGCACTTCTTCACCACCTCGGCGAAGTGCGCATTCTCGGCCAGGAAGCCGTAGCCCGGGTGGACCGCGTCGGCCCGCGACACCTCGGCGGCGCTGATGATCGCCGGGATGTTGAGGTAGCTGGAACGGGCCGGCGGCGGGCCGATGCAGACCTTCTCGTCCGCGAAGCGGACATGCAGCGCGTCCGTGTCGGCCGTCGAGTGGACGGCCACCGAGCGGATACCCATCTCGCGACAGGCACGGATGACCCGCAGCGCGATCTCGCCGCGGTTCGCTATGAGGACCTTTTTAAACA
>DASYEX010000075.1:0-6354 GCA_036498765.1 Polyangia bacterium | reverse complement strand
CAACGCGACGGCCGCGCAGGCGGCGGCGGCGGGACTGCCGGCCGTCGTCCTGATCCCGTTCGATCTCGAACCGGCCAAGATCCTGGGGACCAGCATCTACGGCGCGCGCGTCGTCGGCGTCAAGGGGACCTACGACGACGTCAACCGTCTCTGCTCGGAGATCGCCGGCAAGTACGGCTGGGGCTTCGTCAACGTCAACCTCCGCCCGTTCTACGCCGAGGGGTCGAAGAGCTACGCCTACGAGATCGCCGAGCAGCTCGGCTGGCGGCTGCCGGCGCACATCGTGGTGCCGATGGCCGGCGGCTCGCTGGTCACCAAGGTCGGCAAGGCCTTCGGCGAGCTCGAGAAGCTGGGCCTCGTCGCCGCGCCCGCGCGCAAGCCGCGCATCCACGGCGCCCAGTCCGAAGGGTGCGCGCCGATCATCGACATGGTGCTCGAGAACCGCGACTTCGTGAAGCCGGTCAAGAAGCCGACCGGCATCGTCAAGTCGCTGGCCATCGGCAACCCCGCCGACGGCTTCTACGCGCGCCAGACCATCATCGGCTCCGGCGGATGGGCCGCCAAGCCCAACGATGACGAGGTCGTGGCCGCCATGCGCATGCTGGCCGAGACCGAGGGGATCTTCACCGAGACGGCCGGTGGCGCCACGCTGGGCGCCGCCATCAAGCTGGTCCAGGGCGGGCAGATCGGGCAGGACGACGGCCCGGTCGTCATCTGCGTCACCGGCAACGGGATGAAGACGCAGGACCCGCTGGTCGGCAAGCTGGCCGAGCCGGCGCTGATCGGCCCGCGCCTGGGTGACTTCGATGCACTATGGAAACCCTGAAAGGGTTTCCATGCCTTCCCGCGATGGGAGCGGTCGAGCTAAGCTCGCCCTCTCGCACGCGATGATCCACACGCGACCTGGACCTAAAGGAGAGGACCGATGGCTACCATTCGCATTCCGACGCCACTTCGCAAGCTGACGCAGGGGAAGGAAGAGGTCACCGCGACCGGCGGCACGGTCGGCGCGCTGATCGCCAGTCTCGAGACCCAGTACCCGGGTATCAAGGAGCGGATCTGCGACGACAGTGGTCAGGTCCGCCGCTTCGTCAACATCTTCGCCAACGACGAGGACATCCGCTTCCTCAAGAACCTCGATACGGCCGTCAAGGACACCGACGAGATCTCGATCGTCCCGGCCATCGCGGGCGGCGCGCGCTAGTCACGGCGGCCGCTCGACCGTTGGACATGGACGTCGCCGCCGTCGCGCGCTACACGCGACAGATCGCGCTGCCCGAGGTTGGTCCGGAGGGGCAGACCCGGATCTGCGCCGCGCGCGTGCTCGTCGTCGGGCCGGACGCAGCCGCGGAGACGGCGGCCGTCTATCTTCGCGCGGGCGGCGTCGGCCAGGTGAGCGCGCGCGAGGTCGCGCCCGCGGACGGCGGCGCCTGGCTCTCGGCGCTGGCGGGCGTCGACCTCGTCGTCCGGATCGGCTTCGACGACGACGCGATGCTGGGGGCGGCCAAGCGGCTGGGCCTGCCGGTGGTGGTCGCGCGCGCCACGCCCGGACAGGTCGACCTGATCTCGTTCCCGCGGCGCGCGCCGGCGCCCGAGACGTCGCTCGACGTCCCGGCCCAGGCTGCCGCGCCCGCCGCCCCCGGCGCGGCCGACGTCGTGGCGGGCACGCTGGCCGCCGCCGAGGCGCTCATCCGCCTGGCCCGTGTCGGCGGCGACATCGGCCGCGTCCGCCACCTGCGGCTGCCGCTCGACGGCGGCGCGCCGGTGGCGCAGGAGATCGGCGCGGCGTGAGCCAGGATCAAAAACCCAGCGAGCCGCTGGACGTCGTCAAGCGCGCGCGGCTGCGCGTCGCCGAGCGGATCACCGACCTCATCGGCGACACGCCCATCGTGCGCCTGCACAAGTTCGAGCGCGACACGCCCGGCGTCGAGCTGTGGGCCAAGTGCGAGTTCTTCAACCCCGGCGGGTCCGTGAAAGACCGCGCCGCCTACCAGATGATCCGCGACGCCATCCGCACCGGCGCGCTCAAGCCCGGGCAGACGATCATCGACTCGACCAGCGGCAACACCGGCGTCGCCTATTCGTTGATCGGCGGCGCGATGGGGTTTTCGGTCACGCTGGTGATGCCGGGCAACGTCTCGTGGGCGCGGCGCAAGATCAGCGAAGCCTTCGGCACGACGCTGATCTTCTCCGATCCGATGGAGGGCTCCGACGGGGCGATTCGCCTGTGCCGGCAGCTGGTCGACCAGAACCCCGACCGCTACTTCTATCCCGACCAGTACTCGAACCAGTCGAACCCCCTCGGCCACTACAACACCACCGGCCGCGAAATCTGGGAGCAGACCGAGGGGCGCATCACCCACTTCGTGACCGGCATCGGCACCACCGGCACCGTGATGGGGACGGGGCGGCGCTTGAAAGAATATCGCCGCGACATCCACGTCTGGGCGGTCGAGCCCGACGACGCGCTCCACGGCCTCGAGGGGCTCAAGCACATGGAGAGCTCGATCGTCCCCGGCATCTACCAACCCGAAGAGCTCGACGGCGTCATCCCGATGCCGACCGACGAGGCCTGGGACGTCTCCGAGCGGCTGGCCAAGGAAGAGGGGCTGCTGGTCGGCCACTCGTCGGGCGCCTCGCTGGCGGGCGGCCTGCGCATCGCCAAGAAGCTGGTGGCAGCCGGCAAGAAGGGCGTCATCGTGACGCTGTTCCCGGACCGCGCCGAGCGCTACTTCGAAGCGCCGGTCGTCGCCAAACCGCCAAGATCGGAGACGCCCGCGCCGTGACCGCCCCCGCCGAGATGCCCGCGCCCCACCCCACGCTCTCCCCCGAGGCGCTGGAGGCGATGTACGCCCACGCGCGCCGCGACTACCCGAACGAGTGCTGCGGCATCGTGTTCGGCCCCCAGGGGACCGCGGCCGCCGACCGCGCGGCCGCCTGCGCCAACATCCAGAACGACCTGCACGCCCAGAATCCGGTCACGCACGCGCGCGACGCCCGCACCGCCTACAACCTGGGCGCGAGCGATCTGTTCAAGCTGGGCAAGAGCCTGCGCGGCGACGCGCCGGCCAAGATCATCTACCACTCGCACGTCGACGTCGGCGCCTACTTCAGCGACACCGACCAGGCCGCGGCGGTGATGGACGGCGAGCCGTCGTACCCCGTCGAATACGTGGTCATCGACGTCCAGAAGGATCGGGTCGGCGGCGCCGCGCAGTTCGCCTGGGACGCGGCCGCGCGCCGCTACGTCGAGGTCGGCCGCTACCCGGGCGCCTGACCCGGCCCCTGTGCGTTGACGACACGACGGATCGGGTTCAAGGTCGAGGTCTAACTTTCGACGAGGGTTCCGATGCTTCGGTCGTCTCTGCTCCCTTTGTTCGAATTCGCCCTCCTTCTCAGTGTCCTCGATGTGTCGTGCAGCAGCTTCGGCAGTCCGCAGTGCTGCGCGCCCCAGCCGGACGCTGGCGTCTGCGGCACCTCCTTCACCGCCTGCGTCCACACCTGTGGCGAGACCGACACCTCGGAGGCCACCGCCGCCACCTGCGGCGAAGGGTCAACCGGCGCCAGCTACAGCTGCGCCGCCCCCCTGGTCCCGGCCGTGAGCTGCCCGGCGAGTGGCTGGTCGACCGCCCTCCCCTGCGGTCCCTGGCCGAACGGCTACGACTGCGGCAGCGGGTGCGCCGCCTGCGTCCAGGGACTCTGGGATTGCGCGCCCTGCGGTGATTCCGGCACGGTGAGCGTCTCTGCCCACTGAGCGCCTCGGCCGGTCGCGCCCGGACTGACCGATCGATTGACAGGATCTCGACCGACACTGAAACTACTTTCTCTCCGAGGAGGCTCCAATGCGCGTCCCCCGCGTCCTCGTCTCGCTGCTCGTCACCGCACCGCTGGCTTTCGGACTCGCTGGCTGTGACTCCGGCTCGAAGTGTTGCGATCCAATGCCGACCGGCGCCGGCGGTGACACCGGCACCGGCGGCAACAATGCCACCGGCGGCAACAGCGCCACCGGCGGCAACAATGCGACCGGCGGAAGCGGAGGCAGCAGCGCCTCCGGCGGCACCAACGGCGGAGGCGGCGCCAAGGGTGGCGCGGGCGGTGCGACCGCGACGGGTGGCCTGGGGGGAAGCGCCCCCAAGGGCGGTGCCGGCGGCGCATCCGCGGCCGGCGGTGCCGGTGGTCTCCCTGCGACGGGCGGCGCCGGAGGCGCCAAGGGCGGCACCAACGGCGGAGGCGGCGCCAAGGGTGGCGCGGGCGGTGCGACCGCGACGGGCGGCGCCGGAGGCGCGTCTGCGTCCGGCGGTGCGGGCGGCAGCGCCGCCGGCGCCTCGGGCGCGGCCGGCGGCCCGCCGCAGCAGATCACCACGCCGGGCGGCACTTGGAACCTCGCCTGGTCCGACGAGTTCAACGGCAGCGGCGCCCCCGACCCCTCGAACTGGGGTTACGAAAAGGGCTTCGTCCGCAACCAGGAGCTGCAGTGGTACCAGCCCGACAACGCGACGGTGTCGGGCGGCCTCCTCACCATCGCCGCGCAGCAGGTCCACATTCTGAACCCCAACTACGTGGCCGGAAGCAGCGACTGGAAGAAGAGCCGCCAGTATTACGACTACACCTCGACCTCGATGACGACCTCGGGCAAGCACTCGTTCCAGTTCGGACGCTTCGAGATGCGCGCCAAGATCGACATCCGCCAGGGGAGCTGGCCGGCGTTCTGGATCCTCGGCGACGGCACCGGCTGGCCGCAGTCGGGCGAGGTCGACATCATGGAGTACTACGCCAACAAGGTGCTGGCCAACGTCTGCACGCCGAACGGCAGCAACTGCACCTGGGACAGCACCAACCAGTCGCCCGCCTCGCTGGGGAGCACCTGGGCCGACAACTTCCACGTCTGGGCGATGGAGTGGGACGCCACGACCATCAACCTCTACCTCGACGACAAGATGGTGAACACCTACAGCGTCTCGACCGCCAACTCGACCAACCCCAACCCGTACGCGACGAAGAAATTCTACGTCCTGGTCAACCTCGCCATCGGCGCCAACGGCGGCGACCCGAGCGGCACGACCTTCCCCATCACGTACCAGGTCGACTACGTCCGCGTGTACCAGAAGGCAAACTGACCGTCGATTGACACCCTGACGGGGCGCCCCCAAACTGGCGCTTCCGGATCGCCGAAAAGGAGGAGCCCATGCGCGGTAGTCGGGTGCTCGTTCCATTGGTCGTCGTTGGTTCCCTGTCGCTCGCCACGGGCAGCTGCGGAAACAGTAACGGGGGCTCGTCGTCCGGAACCGGCGGAACTTCGTCGAGCGGAAGCGGCGGCGCGCAGCCCGGAACCGGCGGCAACTCGGCAAGTGGCGGCGTGACCGGGAGTGGTGGCGCGACTGTGACGGGCACCGGCGGCAAGGTGTCGACGGGCGGAACGACGGGATCCGCCGGCGCTACCGCCACGGGCGGCGCGACAGCCACCGGGGGAAGCGGCGCGATGACCAGCGGATGCGGCGCGACGCCGCCGGCCCTGGGGCCGTCGAACCCGCAGATGCTCAATGTGACCGACAGTAAGGGCACGGTCACCGCGCGGCAGTTTTACGTCTCGATCCCCAGCGACTACGACGCGAGCAAGCCGTATCGCACGATCTTCGCCTGGCACTACGCGGGCGGGTCGGCGGCGACGCTGGCCGGGACCGGATACAGCGGCGGTTACTATGGCGTCCAGCCGAAGCTTCCCGAGGCGATCTACGTCGCGGGCCAGGGGCTGGAGAGCACGCCGGGCGACGCGACGACGACCGGCTGGCCCAACACCAACGGCGGCGACATCGCCTTCTTGAACGCCATGCTGAGCTGGTTGGCGTCGAACCTCTGCGTCGACACGACCCGCATCATGGCGACCGGCATGAGCTACGGCGGCATCATGTCCGACGCCATCGGCTGCCAGATGCCCGACGTCTTCCGCGCCGTGGCCGTGATGTCGGGGTCGCTCTTCAGCACGGGGCGCGGGTCTACCTGCAAGAGCCACGACATCGCCGCCTGGATCACCCACGGCACCGCCGACACGACGGTCGACATCTCGGGCGACGAGACGGCGCGCGATCAGTTTTTGGCCGACAACCACTGCGGCACCACCGCCACCGCCGTCGACCCCTCGCCCTGCACGTCCTACGACGGCTGTGACAGCGGCTACCCGGTCGTCTGGTGCCCCGTCGACGGCGAAGGTCACACCATCCCCAGCTTCGCCGCCGGCGCCATCGCCGCATTCCTCGGCCAGTTCTAGCGGGGCGGCCGGCGCGCGACTCGGCTAAAGTATGCTCGTGACTGCCCCCCTCTTCCTGCGTGCTTGTCGCGGTGAAACCACGGAACGTG
>DASYEX010000074.1:0-12359 GCA_036498765.1 Polyangia bacterium | reverse complement strand
CACGCCGCTCGACCCCGGCAAGGTGCTGAAGCTGGTGCAGGCCAAGGCGAGCCGCTTCAAGCTGACGCCGGACATGCGGCTCGCTTACGCGTTTGACGAGGCCGAAAAACGCGATCGCATGGCGGCGGCGCGGGCGCGATTGACGCAGCTCGTGGCATTGACTGCTGCTTGACGGCCGGGCTCCGGTTTTCGGGGTACGCTTCGCGGATGTACATCCTCCTGCACCTGGCAGCGTTGATGGCGACCGTGCTCCTGCTGGCGCGCATCGTGCCCTCCGTCAAGGTGAAGAGCTTGGGGTCGGCCCTCGTCGTGGCGGTCGTGTTCTCGATCCTCAACTTCTTCCTGGGCGGTCTCCTCCGGGTCCTCTTGATCGTCCCGGGAATTCTGACGCTGGGGTTGGTGCTCTTGTTCAGCACCTTCATCGTCAACACGGTTCTGCTGTGGCTCACGGACAAGCTGCTCGGCTCGTTCGAGATCGAGACCCTGGGGGGCCTCTTCACCTCAGCGGCGGTGCTGACGGCGGTGAACTGGATTTTTCACATTTACGTCCGCGCGCACATGGCTCACCACATGCTTGGGGTCATGGGTCCGGGTCCGACGCGCTGGATCTAGCGCCCGGGGCGTGTAATCTCTCGCGGATGGCCACGACGACCCTCCGCTCGAAGACCCTCACTTACGCCCTCACGGCGCTCGCCCTTGCGTTCCCCGCCGCCTGCAAACATGGCGGAGGCGGCAGCGGTGAGGCCCGCAACGTCGACCCGTCGCAGGTCGTGGCCAAGGTCGACGACGCGGTCATCACCGTCGAGGACGTGCAGGAGCGGATCAACAAGCAATCGCCGTTCGTCCGTGCGCGCTACACCAGCGCCGACAAGAAGAAGGAGTTCGTCGACGGGCTGGTCAAGTTCGAGGTGATGGCCGCCGAGGCGGCCCGGCGCGGCTATGACAAGGATCCGGACGTCCAGCGGGTCATGAAGCAGCAGATGATCTCCAAGCTGATGCAGAAGGACTTCGAGTCCAAGCTGAAGGTGGAGGACGTCCCCGACGCCGACGTGGAGAAGTACTACAACGAGCACCCCGCGGAGTTTCATCAGAAGGACGAGGTGCGGGTGAGCCAGATCGTGGTGAAAGACAAGGCCAAGGCCGACCGCGTTTACGCCGAGGCGCGCGCGCTCCCCAAGGCGGCGACGGGCGCCGATCAGAAGGGGTTCCGGGATCTGGTGACCAAGTATTCGGAGGACGAGGAGTCGAAGCCGCGCGCCGGCGACCTGTCGTTCTTCACCGAGGACTCGGCGACCGTCCCCAAGCCGATCGTCGAGGCCGCCTTCAAGCTCAAGGACGCGGGGGACGTGGCGCCGCCGGTGAAGACCGACAAGGGGTGGGCCATCATTCGCCTCACGCAGAAGCGCCCGGGCTTCAACCGGACATTGACCGAGGTGAAGCGGCAGATCCAGCAGCGACTGTTCCGCGACCTGCGCTCGAAGGCGATGGACACCTTCGTCGACGACCTCAAGAAGAAGAGCAACATCACCATCAACGACGACAACCTGGCCAAGGTGGTGGTCGAGTCGGGGGCGGGACGTCCGGGCGGACCGGAAGGCCTGCCGGGCGCGATCTCGCCGGTGGGCGCACCGCTGGGATCACCGCCGCCCGGCACGCCCGCGCCGCGGGCCGTCGGGATGCAACCCGCCAGCAGGCCGCTGGCTCCAACCCACCCGTGAGGACACTCTTGCGTCGTAGCTTCATTCTGGCGCTGGCCGCTCTCCTGCTGACCCCGGTGGCCGCGCGCGCGCGCGTGGTCGAGCGCGTCGCCGCCGTGGTCGGCGATTCGCTGGTGCTGGCCAGCGAGGTGGAAGATCGCGTGGGACCGCTGATGGTCGACGTCAACCACATCACCGACCCCGACAAGCGGGCGGCTCGGGCGACGGCGCTGCGGCACGAGGTGCTGGAGCGCCTGATCGACGACGAGCTGATCTTGCAGCAGGCGAACGAGCTGAAGCTGAGCATCTCCAGCGAGCAGGTCGACGCGTCGATCGAGGAGATCAAGAAACAGAACAGCCTCACCGACGATCAGCTCCGCGAGGCGCTGCGCACGCAGGGGATGACCATGGCCGCCTATCGGGCCGACCTGCGGCGCCAGCTGCTGCGCTATCGGGTGCTCAACATCGCGGTCGGCTCGCGGGTCAACATCTCGGACGACGAGGTGCGCTCGTACTACGACCGCCACATGAAGGACGGCAGCAACGTCCAGGTGCGCGCGGCGCACGTGTTCGTGGCCATCCCCGACGGCGCCGACACGGCCACCGTCGCCGACAAGCAAGCGCAGGCGCAGAAGATCCTCGAGCGCGCGCAGGCGGGCGAGGACTTCGCCAAGCTGGCGCGCGAAACCTCGGACGACGCGGCGACGCGCAACGACGGCGGCGATCTCGGTTACTTCGGCAAGGACATGCTGCCCAAGGCGATCGAGGAGCTGGTCTTCGCGATGAAGGTCGGCGAGGTGCGCGGCCCGATCCGCGTCGATCGCGGCTTCCACGTCATCAAACTGGTCGACCGAAAGACCAAGGACCCCAAGCCCTTCGACGAGGTGAAGGACGACATCCGCATGCAGCTCCGCCAGAAGGACATGGAGCGGCAGACGAAGATCTACCTCGCCGAGCTGCGCAAGAAGACCCTGGTCGACGTACGATACTAGTCGGGACCCTGGGAGGGTCCCGCGCCCCCCGCGAAGAGGTCGAGCCGGCGGAGCCGTCTCGCCCTCACGCGATCTAATCTTGCTCGACTGAGGGGACCGGTCTCGCTCGACTGAGGGGACCGGATCGCGGGACCCTCCCAGGGTCCCGAACTAAGTCGCGTCGAGGGCGGGCGGGCTCTGCCCGACCGACCTCATGGCGGGGGGCGCGGGACCCTCCCAGGGTCCCGAACTAATCGAGCGAGAAGCTGTCGACGTGGAAGGTGGCGGGGCCGGCCCCGGCGCCCGACGCGCCGGTGTTGAGCTGCAGGCCGTAGAGTACGACCTGCTTGGCGCTGTAACGCTCGACGTCGGCCACGGTCATCGGGTGATCGACGGACATCGCGATCTCTTGCCAGTCGGCGCCCGGTGCCAGGTTTATCGCGGTGGCGCCGGCCAGGTAGCTGACGCCCGTGTTGACGTAGAGCTGCGCGTAGCCCCGGAAGGTCGAGCCGCCGTCGACCTTGAGGCGCGCGTGGAGCGTGTGGCCCGACCAGTCCTGGGGCACGACGAACACGTAGGACTGAACCTCGACGTACTGGTTGGCGCCGGAAAAGGGAACAGTGATCTCCATCGACCCGGGGCTGGGGCTCCCTTCGTCGGGATCGAACGCGAGCAGCGGCGCGGTCCCCGCGTCGATGACGGCGGGATCGGCGAGGTTCGTCTGGGCGGTGTCGTGATAGGGCTCGAACCCGAAGTCGATCTCCCGGTCGAAGGTGTCGAGCGACATCCCGCCGATGGGAGCCCCGGCGTCGGCCAGCACGCGGTCGGGCACGATCGGCGCGCCACCGGCGCCGCCCGAGCCGGCCGCCGCGCCGGCGTCTCGTCCCACCCCGGCCGCGCCGCCTTGTCCGCCGCTGCGATCGGCGAGCCCCGCATCGCCGAGTCCCGCTGCGCCGGTGAGTTGAACCGCCGAACGGTCGGCCGAGGCGTCCTTCGCGGCGGCGCTCGAGCCGCACGCGCTCGCCAGCGCGACAGCCAAGATCAGCGCGCCGCGCGCCGCGTCTAGCAGGGGCTCACGCACGACCGCGCGACGCTACCACGGCGCGAGGGGATCAGGGGCAGCCCCGTTGCCCGGCATTCGGGACGCACACCGAGCAGTTCATCGTGAAGTACGCGCTCTGTGCCGCGTCATTCTGCGGCGTGTCGTTGATCGTCAGCGACCTTCCGGCGCAGTGCGCGGTCCCGCTCACCAGCGTCCAACACGGCGCCACGTTCCCGCTGGTGGCGCAGTTGGGGATCGCGGCGCTCTGGACGACGTCGTTGTTCCCGACGTGCTCGATGATCGAGCAGATAGGGTTACCGTTCGCGTCGTTCTGGATTGTCTGCGTGATGCAAGGCGGGATGATGAGCTGGCCGATCTTCGTCGCGGTGGCCGTCATCGAGCTCGCGTAGCTGAGATCGCAGACGGACGCGAGCACGCTGTCCGGGAACGAGGTCACGAACTGCGTGATGCGGACGCCCGGGTCGGCGAAGGTGCCGTCGGTGGGGTTCATCGTCGCCTCGGGGTTGACGTCGTAGCCGCCGGCGGGGCCGCAAGAGTGCTCGATCTGCGGCCAGAGCTCGCCCGGCTGCGTGTTCTGCCCGTTCTGCTCGGGCATCCAGGTGACCGTATAGGGCGACGCGGGGCCCGCGATGGCGGCGACCAAGATCTGGTTGTCCGGATCGGGCTTGAGCGCCCGGATGTCGCGCAAGTAGTCCAGCACCGGCGACAGCAGGCCGGTGCTGGTGTCGTTCGAGATGCAGGCCGTCAGATCGAGCGTGGTCGCGCGGGTCGGCGAGCCGAGCGGCGGCATGATCAGATTGCCGCTGGTATTCATGCAGAGGTGGCCGTACTCGTTGCATCGGTAGTTGGCGATCGGGCCGAGCGCGTTGCTGATGTTCTGCTGATTGGAGCCGCCCGTCGTCAACGAGTAGAGCTCGGTGTTGGACGGCGCCGAGCAATCGTCCTCGTTGGTCAGGATGACGATGCCGAGGTAGGCGTCCGATCGGAGGAAGTCCGAGTTGGTGCTGGGCGGATCGGACCCGTCGGCGCCGAGCGCGCGGTCGATCGAGGCCAATTGATGCTCGAAGCCACACCCCTTTTCTCCGAGAAGCGCGATGCACTGAAGCACGGTGGCGATGTTGGGGGAGGTGTAGTTCTTGTTCCCGTCCCCGTCGTCGGCGATGAACGCGGCGCCGTTCTGCAGCGTCGTGTCCGTGCAGGTGCCGCGCGGCATGACCTGGAACTGGCCCTGGTCGCCCTTGGTGGTGCAGGCGAGTGAGTTGGTCGCGTCGCCTGGCGCGCCCAGGTCCGACGAGACGACCGCGATGTGCAGGTCGGGCCGCGTCGGGGCGCTCTCGAGGACGTTCATGAACGTCGGCAGCTGATCGTAGAGCTTCTGCTGCATCCCGAGCATCGACGACGAGTTGTCGATCATGAACAGGATGTCGATCTTGTTGTTGATCTTCTTCGTGAAGGCGGTGCTCAGGCAGGACTGGGCCGGGACGGAGAGGCCGCTGCAGGCGCCGGCCCCCGCGGTGCCACCACCGGTTCCTTGGATTCCGCCGGCGCCCGCCGTCCCGCCAGCACCCGCCCCCCCGCCGGCGCCCGCGACGCCCACCGCTCCGGCGGTGCCCGCGACGCCCACCGCTCCGCCGGCGCCCGCGGCGCCCACCGCTCCGCCCGCACCGCCGGATCCATTCGGGTTCACGCACAGCTTCGATAGGCAGGCCAGCCCGCTGTTGCAGGTGTCGTTTCCGTAGCAGGGTCCATCCTGCGTCCCCGCCGCCTTTCCCCCGCCGCAGCCGCTCGCAACGGCGGTGACAACGACCACAATCAACCCAATCCCAATCCGCCCAGCGTTCATTGGACCTCCGCGGGGCGATTGTATGTGAAGCTCAGCCGGGTGGCCAGGCGAGCGGCCGCCCGGCCAGGACGTGCAGGTGCACGTGATGTACCGACTGCCCCGCGTCGGCGCCCGCGTTCATCACCACGCGGAAGCCGTTGTCGGCGAGGCCGCTCTCCTTGGCCCTCTTCGCGGCCACCACCATCAGGTGGCCGAAGAGCTCGACGTGGGCGGGCGTGGCGTCGGCCAGCGAAGCGATGTGCTGGGTGGGGATCACCAGCTCGTGCAGCGGTGCCTTGGGGCCGATGTCCTTGAAGGCGACGGCGCGGTCGTCGCGGTAGGTGATGGTCGACTTGATGTCGCCCCGGACGATCTTGCAGAAGAGGCAGTCGGCTTCGGCGCTCATCGGTTTCTCTCCTTCGTTCCTGTTCTACCTCACGAGACCAGGGCCAGCAGCCGCGCCCGCGTCTCGGCGAACGGCGCGGCCTCGTCGGTGCGCTGGCGCAGGAACGCGGTGATGGCGTCCATGCGCGCGACCGCCTCGTCGGTGACCGGATCGGCGCCGCGCTGGTAGGCGCCGAGCAGGATGAGATCGCGCTGGCGCTCGTAGGCGGCCATGAGCTCGCGCAGGCGCCCGGCTGCTCGGCGGTGCTCGGGATCCGCCACCGCGCTCATGAGCCGCGACAGCGAGGGGAGCACGTCGACGGCGGGCCACTGGTTGCGCGCGGCGATCTCGCGCGAGAGAATGACATGCCCGTCCAGGATGCCCCTGACCTCGTCGGCGATTGGTTCCTCCATGTCCCCGCCCGCGACCAGGACGGTGTAAAGCGCGGTGATCGAGCCGCGCGCGTCGTTGCCCGTCCGTTCGAGCAAGCGCGGCAGGAGCGCGAAGACGCTGGGTGGGTAGCCTTGCCGCGCGGGGGGCTCGCCGGCGGCCAGGCCGACCTCGCGCTGCGCGCGCGCCACCCGCGTCACCGAGTCGAGCATGAAGAGCACGCGGCGCCCTTGCTCGCGGAAGTACTCGGCGATGGCGGTCGCGACGAAGGCCGACTTGAGCCGCACCAGGCTGGGGCTGTCGCTGGTGGCGCACACCACCACCGAACGTTTGCGGCCCTCCTCACCCAACGACTCCTCGAGGAAGTCGACCACCTCGCGGCCGCGCTCGCCCACGAGCGCGATGACGTTCACCTCGGCCTCGGTCTGCCGCGCGATCTGTCCCATCAGCGTGGACTTGCCGACGCCGGAGCCGGCGAAGAGGCCCACGCGCTGCCCTTCCCCGACGGTGAGGAGCGCGTCGAGCGCGCGGACGCCCAGCGCCAGCGGGCGGTTGACGCGCCGGCGGGCCAGCGGATCGGGGGCCGGGCGATCGACGGCCCAGGCGGTGGCGCCGGCGATGGGCCCGCCGCCGTCGAGCGGCCGGCCCAGGCCGTCCAGCACGCGGCCGAGGACGCCGTCGGAGACGCCGATCGACAGCGGACGACCGGTGGCGTTGACCATCGAATCGGGGCCGATCCCCACCGCCTCGCCGAGCGGCATGAGGACCGCCTCGTGGCCGCGGAAGCCGACGACCTCGGCCTCCAGGCCCGACCCCTCGAAGGTGACGATCTCGCCGACGCGGACGCCGGGGACGGTGGCCCGCACGACCAGGCCGGTCACCTCCGTGACGCGTCCCGATTCGCGGCGCGGGGCCGCGCTCTCGAGCCGCGCCAGCGCCTGACCCAGATCGAGCGCCGGCGTCGATGATCTTTCAGGCATGGCGACCTCCGCCGGTGAGCGCCCGCTCGAGCGCGGCGAGCTGCGTTTCGAGGCGCGCGTCGACACGCCCCTGGGGCGTCTCTATCACGCACCCCGAGCGCCCGACCGCCTCGTCGGCGACGATCTCCAACGTGGCGGCGGGTGCGCGCGCCGCCAGCGCCTGTCGCCGCGCCTCGACGGCCGCGAGGTCGTCGGGATGAACGCGCACCCGCACCGCGCCCGCGCCTGGCCGGCAGGCGCCCAGCGCCTCGGCCGCGATGTCCGCCATCGTCTCGGGCGCCAGCGCCACGGCGCGGCCGACGATCTTCTCGGCCATCTTGCTGGCCAGCGCGATGGCGGCCGGCGCCGCCGCCTCGGTGAGCCGGGCGGCCTCGGTGCGCGCGACGGCGAGGGCCACGGCGGCTTCGGCCATCCCCTCAGCGCGCCCGGTCTCGAGCCCCTCGCGCCGCGCCGTCTCGCGGGCCGCGTGTGCGTCCGCGCACAGCGCCTCGGCCTCCGCGCGGGCGCGCGCCAGCAGCTCCGCCGCCTCGGCGCGCGCGTCGAGCACCGGCTTGGAGACGACGTGGCCGAACCCCTTGATGATGCGTCCCACGGGCTAGCTCCCCGCCTCGGCCGCGGACGCCTGGTCGAAGCCCGCCTCGTCGAAGAACGCCAGCAGGCGGCGGCCGAGCGCCGGCGCCAGCCGTTGCGCCACCGCCTGGGCCGCGTCGCGTCCTTCGGGCATCAGCGCCAACGCGAGGGCACGCGCACCCAGATTCGCGGCCAGATCGGTCGGTTTCTCCGCCGCCACCCGCTCGACCATCCGGCGCGCGGCGTCTCGTTCCTCGAGCGCGCCCGGGCGTGCAGCGGCGTCCATCAGCACGCGGGCAAGTCCGTCACCGACGCTCGCCGCGGCCCGCGCCACCACCGCTGCGGGCGCCCCCCGCAGCGAGATCCCCAGCGTCTCCGCGCCCCGCCGCTCGATGGCCTCGCTGACGGTGGCGAACGGCAAAGAAACGAGGGGCGTCGCGACGGGTCCGGACGGGGCGCCGGGCGGGGAGAGCGGGACCAGGCCGGCGAAGACGTGGCGGCCCAGCTCGGCGGCGCCGGCGGCGCGGCCGGCAAGCGACTCCTCGCCCCCGATGGGCTCTCCGGCGCGCTCGCGCAAGATCTCCTCGGCCACCCGCCGCACCTCGGCCGGCAGCCCGGCGACGACCAGGCGAATCACCGGCGAGGGCTCGGGCGCGAGCCGTTCGCGCAACCAGCCCGGGTGGACACGCTCGAGGCCCGGCGGAACCGGGGCGCGCACCAGCGCGATCAGCTCGGCCAGGGTGGCCGCTCGGGCCGAGCGGGTCTCCGCCGCCAGGGCTTCCAGCGCGCTTCGCCCGCGCGCGCCGGCCGCTCCGGCGAAGCGCGTTAAAAATGTCTCCGGCGACATCCGGACGAGCAACGCCCCGAGGACCAGCCCCTTCTCGGTCAACGGAAGCGCCGCCACCGCAGGATGCACGGGAGGCATCATCAGCCTCCCCGCGTCCGGGTTGCAACCCCCGGCCGACTTGCGCCCGGGCGCCGGGCCGAGTACACCTTGCGGCCCAAATGACCGCCTCAGCACCACCCGCACCACCCATCTTGGCCGAGGGCGCAGCCGCGTCAGCAGACAAGCCCGTCCGCAGCGACGTCCGCAACATCGCCATCATCGCCCACGTCGACCACGGCAAGACCACCTTGGTCGATGGCTTCCTGCGACAGGCGGGGCAATTCCGCGCGGGCGAGGTGATGGCCGACTGCGCGATGGACTCGAACGACCTCGAGCGCGAGCGCGGCATCACCATCCTCTCGAAGTTCACGGCGATCACCTGGAAGGGGATCCGCATCAACATCGTCGACACGCCCGGCCACGCCGACTTCGGCGGCGAGGTCGAGCGCGTGCTCAAGATGGTCGACTGCGTCTGCCTGCTGGTCGATGCCTTCGAGGGGCCGATGCCCCAGACCCGCTTCGTCACCCGCAAGGCGCTGGCGCTGGGGCTGCGGCCCATTCTGGTGGTGAACAAGATCGACCGGCCGGGCTGCGATCCGGAAGGGGCCGTCGACGCCACCTTCGATCTGTTTTGCGCGCTGGGCGCCACCGACGCCCAGCTCGACTTCCCCATCGTCTACGCCTCGGGGCGCGAGGGGTGGGCGGTGCGCGATCTCAAGGATGACCGCAAGGATCTGGGCCCGCTGCTCGACATGGTGGTCGAGGTCGTGCCGCCGCCCGCGGCCGCGGTCGACGCGCCGCTGGCCATGCACGTGACGACGCTGGACTATGACGACTACCTCGGCTACGTGGCGATCGGCCGCATCGAGTCGGGGCGGATCAAGCCGGGCGACCGCGTGCTGTGCGCGCACCGCAACGGGTCGCGGGAGGAGTTCCGCGTCGCCAAGCTGCTCGGCTACCAGTCGCTCAAGCGGTTCGAGCTGGCCGAGGCGGCCGCGGGCGACATCTGCGCCGTCACCGGCATGGCCGACCTCACCGTCGGCGAGACGATCACCGAGATCGCGCGCCCCATCATCTTGCCGCTGCTCGAGATCGAAGAGCCGACGGTGAAGATGCAGTTCATGTCCAACAACGGGCCCTTCGCCGGTCAGGAGGGAAAGTTCGTCACCTCCCGCAACCTGCGCGATCGGCTGTTCAAGGAGATCAAGTCGAACGTCGCCCTGCGCGTCGAGGAGACGCCTTCGCCCGACACCTTCGACGTGCTCGGCCGCGGCGAGCTGCACCTCTCGGTGCTCATCGAGACGATGCGCCGCGAGGGCTACGAGCTGATGGTTTCGCAGCCGCAGGTCATCTTCAAGACCGGCGAGGGCGGCGAGAAGCTCGAGCCCTACGAAGAAGTGGTCATCGACCTCGACGAGGCCTACTCGGGCGCCGTGATCGAAGAGCTCGGGCGCCGCGGCGGCCGCATGCAGGAGATGGGGCCGGCGGGCGACGGGCGAATGCGCCTCGAGTACCTCTGTCCGGCGCGCGGTCTCATCGGCTATCGCTCGCAGTTCCTGACCGACACGCGCGGCACCGGGATCCTGAACCACACCTTCAAGAACTATGGCCCGTTCGCCGGGGCGATCCGCTCACGGCCGAACGGCGTGCTCATCTCGCAGGACAACGGTGAGACCAACACCTACGGGCTCTTCTATCTCCAGGAACGCGGGCAGCTGTTTCTGGGACCGGGGATCAAGGTCTACGGGGGCCAGATCATCGGGCTGCATTCGCGCGACAACGACCTGGTCGTGAACCCCTCGAAGGCCAAGAAGCTGACGAACATCCGCACCACCGCCGCCGACGAGAAGCTGTTTCTCACCACCCCGCGGCCTTTTTCGCTGGAGGCGGCGCTCGAGTTCATCAACCCCGACGAGCTGGTCGAGGTCACCCCGGTCGCCCTGCGCCTGCGCAAGCGCTTCCTCGATCACAACGAGCGCAAGCGCCTCGAAAAGGCCCGCGAAGCGGGCCTGCAAGGCGACTGAGCCGCCCGCGAAGCGGGCCTGCAAGGCGACTGAGCGCGCGCGCGACGGCCGCGCCTAGAGGTTGAACACGCCGCGGACGCCGATCTGCAGCCATTCGTGGACGGCGGTGTTGGCAATGTCCGCCGAGCTCGGCACGAGCGGGATGCCGCTGCTGGTCGCGGTCTCGTAGCGCCCGAAGGACAAGCTGATGAAGGGCCCGAGCGCGAACCGCGGCGCCAGGTAGTCGTCACCGCCGGCCTGCAGGTTGAGGAACTCGAATCCGTGCGCCCCGAGCGAGCCGCTGTCCCCCGGGCCCGAGAGGTCCACGTTCATCCACTCGTAGCCGGTCCCGAGGCCGACCCAGGGGACGAACGGCGAGCCGAGCTGGAAGTGGTAGAGCCCCTCGATTCCCAGCCGAATGATCGATCCGGAGCAGCTCGCTCCGCGGTTGCCGCATCCGGTGGCGTCCTTGACCTGGGCGAACGCGTATTGAAAGAGCAGCCCGGCCGTCACCGCCGAGTTGAACCGATAGCCGGCCTCGATGACCAGGGGGACTGCCCCGGAGAAGAAGCTGCTGAGCTGATCTCCCATGTCGCCGTCGACGTCCCCGAAGGGGAAGGCGTATCCGGCCCGGAGCGCGAGATCGACGCCGGGCCGTTCGGTCGGCGCCGGTCCTCCCCCTGGGGTGCGCGCGACGGCGGGTGTCGAGAGACCAACCAAGAGGCCGACCAGCGGCACCAGGGCGATTTTCATGCTGGCTCCTTGCTCGAGACGACATCACGGATGGCCGGGTCCCGCAAATAGACACAGGCCGTTCACCGGGTTGTTGCTGCGGGGCCGCGCACAAAGGTCTATCGTGAAGAGGGATGCGTATCGCCGCGCTCGACGTGGGCTCCAACTCGTTCCATCTCATCGTCGCCGACGTCGAGACAGGCGGCCGGATCCACGTGCTCGACCGGGCCAAGGAGATGGTTCGGCTCGGCGACTCGACCTTGCACAAGGGGGTGATCGCGCCCGAGGTGTTTCGCCGGGGGCTGGATGCGCTGCGGGCGCTGCGCCGAATCGCCGACCGCCACAAGGTCGATGCGCTGGTGGCGGTGGCGACCAGCGCCGTGCGTGAAGCGCAGAACGGCGGCGAGTTCGTGCGCGCGGCGCGCGACGAGTCGGGGATCGACATCCAGGTCATCCGCGGCGACGAGGAGGCGCGCCTCATCTACCTCGGCGCGCGCGGCTCGCTCGACCTCGGCAAGCGGCGGGTCGCGCTGTTCGACCTCGGCGGCGGTTCGCTCGAAATCGTATTGGCCGACGCGCAGGAGCTCTACTTCTCGTCCTCGCTCAAGCTGGGCGTCATCCGCTTGACCGAGAGCTGCCCCTGCTCTGACCCGCCGACGGCGCGCGAGCGCGCCATCTTGAACGAGCGGGTGCGGACCATGCTCGATCCGGTGATCTCGCGCGTGCGGGCGATGGGGTTCGACGACGTGGCCTTCACCTCGGGGACGGCCTCGGCGCTGGCCGGGCTGGTCCGGGCGGAGGGGGGGAGCGGGAAGTCGAACATCGCGGCCGGCGATCTGGCGGCGCTCGAGCAGAAGCTG
>DASYEX010000073.1:0-11994 GCA_036498765.1 Polyangia bacterium | reverse complement strand
GACGTCGCCTGCGACCACTACCACCGCTACAAGGACGACGTCGCGCTGATGAAGTCGCTGGGCGTGAAGGGGTATCGCTTCAGCATCTCCTGGCCGCGCGTGCTGCCGGCCGGGATCGGCGCCTCCAATCCGAAGGGTCTCGACTTCTACAGCCGCCTCCTCGACGAGCTCGGCAAGCACGGGATCGAGCCGCTCTGTACCGTGTTCCACTGGGACTATCCACAGGCCCTCTACAAGAAGGGCGGCTGGTTGAACCGCGACTCGGCCGACTGGTTCGCCGAGTACACCAGCCTGCTCGCCGACAAGTTCTCCGACCGCATCAAGATTTGGGCCACCATGAACGAGCCCCAGTGCTTCATCGGCCTGGGGCATCTCGACGGGGTCAATGCGCCCGGCGACAAGCTCAACGCCACCGGCTACCTGACCGCCGCGCACAACGCGATGCGGGCGCACGCCAAGGCGGTGCAGGTGCTGCGCGCGCGCGCCAAGGACGCCAAGGGGACCAAGGTCGGCTACGTCGTCTCGGCGCAGGTCACCCAGCCCGCCAGCGACAAGCCCGAGGACGTCGAGGCGGCGCGCGCCGCCATGTTCGCGGTGGGCAACCGCAGCGAGTGGAACAACGCCTGGTGGATGGACCCGGTCCTGCTGGGCAAGTACCCGGAGGACGGGGTCAAGACCTTCGGCGCCGACATGCCCAAGTTCAAGCCGTCCGACCTCGACGAGATGAAGCAGCCGCTCGACTACCTCGGGCTCAACATCTACAAGGCCGACACCTACCGGGCCGGCGCGGGTGGCAAGCCCGAGCAGGTGCCGCTGCCTCCCGGCTTTCCGCGCGCGGGGTCAGACTGGCAGCCGATCACGCCCGCCTGCATGTACTGGGGGCCGCGCTACTTCTACGATCGCTACAAGCTGCCGATGGCGATCACCGAGAACGGCCTGGCCACGCGCGATCAGGTCTTCCTGGACGGCAAGGTGCACGACCCGCAGCGGATCGACTTCATGCACCGCTACCTCGATGAGCTCGGGCGCGCCGTCAAGGACGGCATCCCGGTGACCGGCTACTACGCCTGGTCGCTGCTCGACAACTTCGAGTGGGCCGACGGGTACAAGCAGCGCTTCGGCCTGGTCTACGTCGACTACCAGAACCAGAAGCGCGTGCCCAAGGACTCGTTCGACTGGTTCAAGAAGGTGATCGCCTCGAACGGCCGCACGCTGGCCGAAAAATCGGCGCTTCCGCCCACGCAAGTAACGCCCTAGGACCGGAGGCCGCTCAGGGACGAGGCGGAACGGCCGGGGCGGTCAGCGCGGCCGGCGTCTGGGCCGCCGTGACGGCCGCCGGCGGCGGCGCGTAGGCGATCCACTCGTTCATCGCCTCTGCCTGCGCCGCGGGCGGCTGCTTGGTGCCGTAGGTGACGAACCAATCGGCCGCCAGGTCCGGCTCGCCCCGCAAGAGGCGCGCGCGGTAGACCCAGATCCCCAGGTTCGGATCGGCGGCCAGCGATCGCAGCGTGGCGTCGTCGGCGATCACCAGCGCGCGGCTGCGCATCGGCGCCGGCGCGCTGGGCTCGAGGAAGCTCTTGAGCGTGCCGTAGCTGTCGCGCGCCTGGCGTTCGAACAAGATGTCGGCCGCCAGCTTGGCGACCTCGAGCTGCGGCCGATGCACCAGCCGGGCCACCAGCTTGGTCGACTCCTCGGTGTGCAGGTTGCGGAGCTCGCGCAGCGAGGCCAGCGCCGGCCGCGCGTCGTTCTCCTTGAAGAGCACGTAGAGGTCGGCGAGGTTGGTGTCGCCCCCGGCGCGGACCACGCCCGCCGCGGCCGCTGCCCGCAGCGCAGGCGCCGGATCGCGGAGATAGACCTCCATCGCGATCACCGCCCGCCGCCCGGCGCCCGGCCGGATCTGCGCCAGCATCGCCGCGCCGTGAACGATCGGATTCGGGTCCTTGGCCGCCTCGCCGAGCGCCTTCTTGGCCGCCGGGTCTTCGACGTTTCCCAGCGCCACCGCGGCCGCCGCGCGCGCGTCCGGGTGCGCCTTGGTGTTGCCGAGCAGCGCGGCTAGCCCGGGCACGCAGGCGGCCTCGCCGGCGGTGGCCAGCGCCTGCGCGGCCGGCTGGTGGTCGGCCCAGTTCTGGCTGTCGAAGGCATCCTTGACCAGCGGGCAGACCGGGATTTTGAGCGCGGCGAGCGCGGCGCCCGCCTCGGCCGCCGAATCGGGCCGCCGGACCGCCGCCTTCAGCCACTTGATGGCGTCGGCGTCGCCGCGCGCGCCCAGCGTTCGCGCGATCGCCACCGTGGCGTAGGGCTCGTGGAGGGCGGCCTTGATCCAGTCGAGCGCCAGCAGCGTCAGCTGGGGCGCCACGTGCGCGCCACTGCCACGGGCCAGGGCGACGCGCTTGAGGGCCTCGTCGCGCCGCCCCTGATGCAAGAGCTTGGGGAGGGCGAGCTCGACGGGGTCGTAAGTGCGGATGACGGTCACGCCGGAGCAGCGCCGCTGATCGCGGGCGAAGACCCAGCGGACGCGCAGGTTGTCGTCGTCCGAGCGGACTTGGGAGGGCGGCTTGGGGTAGGGGACCGCGTCGCGCAGGATCTCGATGATGGCGTCGTCGAACCCCGGAAACCCGGACGACCTGCTGATCTTGGCCGAGAGGAGCTGACCGTCCGGCGAGATCACGACCTCGGCCTCAGCCGTGCGATCGGGGACATTGAGCGGGTTGTTGAGCTCGAGCTTCTCGCCGATGAGGCGCAGGAAGTTGTCCGACCAGCGGCGGTGGATGTGCGCGTGCAGGGCCGCCAGGTAGGTGGCCTCGGGACCCGGTGGCGGCAGGGCCATCGGCTGCTCGGGGAGCTTGTCAGCCGGCAGCGGAGCGGCGTTGGCGGCGCCCAGGGTGAGGCCCAACACCAGCCCGATACCCAGCGCGCTCACAAATGCATTCGATCGCTTCATGGATGCTGGAGTCCTCAGGCGCAGGTCAATAGTTCCGAGAATTGGCGCGATCTTCTCCGTCGGCAGTGCGCCACGGAAGCTTAATTCCTTTTTTGATTTCGTGGTATGCGGGTCGGATGCGTCTTGCAAGAGTTTGGAGTCTGGTCGTGCTTTCCCCGGCGGTCTTTTCCGCGGTCCTGGCGGCCGGGTGTGGGCTCAAGCTGCAGATGGTCGACGCCTCGGTCCGCAAGCCGTCGAATGTCGCCGTCTATTTCACGGTCGACACCCACAACAACCAGCCCGTCGCGAACCTGACGCCCCAGGATTTCCGAATCTACGAGGATAAGCAACCGGTCTCGATCCTGGAAAGCAAGCAGACCATCCTGCAGCCCGAGGTGGCGGCGATCCACTACACGCTCCTGCTGGTCGACATGAGCGGCAGCGTGGTCGACTCGGGTGACATGCCGACCCTCATCGAGGCGGCGTCCTCGTTCGGCGAGCGCGTCGGACCTTACCAGAAGGTGGCGGTCTACAGCTTCGACGGCAGCCCGCACCTGACCCCGGTCGTCCCCTTCGGCGGCAACGTCCGCGGCGGCGTCACCTCACTGGCGATGAAGCGGCCGCGCGATCCCTCGACCAACCTCAACGGCGCCGTCATCGAGGGAGTCCGCCTCCTGACCCAGCAGATGGATCGGGCGCCGGTGCCGCTGCGGTTCGGCACGCTGGTGGTCTTCACCGACGGCACCGACCGCGCCCACCGCGCCAGCCCCGAGGACGTCGACCGCGCGCTCGACAGCGCCGGATTCGAGACCTACGTGATCGGCGCCGGACAAGAGGTCGACCGCAGCCAGCTCTCGCGCATCGGCCGCTCGGGGACGTTCGCCTCGCAGAACCCGGGCGACGTCAAGAAGGGGTTCGACGAGATCGGCGCGCGCATCGAGGCGGCCTCGCGGCGGTTCTATCTGCTGTCGTACTGCTCGCCGTCGCGGGCCGGCGAGCACGAGGTGGAGATCGAAGCCATCGCCGCCGGGGCCAGCGGCCGCATCGCTTACCAGTTCAACGCCAACGGCTTCGGGCCGAACTGCGATCCCAAGCAGAAGCCCGCCTTCGACGTCCACCATCCGCGCCCGGCGCCGCCCCCCAAGGTGATGGAGCGTACCGCCGAGGCGCCGCCGCCTTCGAACGGCCAGCCATCGAGCGGCACGCCGATCGCCGGCTGGACCCCGAAGCGCTGACCGCCGCTGGACCGCTTCGATCAGCGGGCCAGTGTGTCGACGAGCGTGGCGACGAAGAAAGCGACCGAGACGTAGCCGTTCAGGTTGAAGAAGGCGACGCCGAGGCGCGAGAGATCGCTCGGACGGACGATGGCGTGCTCGTAGGCGAGCAGCGCGATCACCACGGCGACGCCGACCAGGTACGGGGTGCCGAGGTGGGCGACGAAGGTGAGCGCCAGCAGCGCGCCGGCGGTCACCGCGTGGAGGAGCGCGGAGAGGACCAGCGCGCCGGTGACGCCGAACAGGGCGGGGATGGAGTGCAGGCCGGCGGTCCGGTCGAAGTCGCGGTCGGCGAGCGCATAGAGGATGTCGAAGCCGGCGATCCAGGCGCCGACCGCGATCATGAGGAGGCCCGGCCCCCACCCGAAGTCGCCGCGCACCGCGATCCAGGCGCCGGCCGGGCCCGAAGCGATGGCCAGACCGAGGAAGAGGTGGCAGAGGGCGGTGAACCGCTTGGTGAACGAGTAGCCGAAGAGAAAGAAGAGGGCCACCGGCGACAGCGCCAGGCAGAGCGGGCCGAGCGCCGCGGCGGCGCCCACGAACACGGCGGCGGCCACCAGCGTCATCGCCCAGGCCGCGCGCAGGGAGATGGCCCCGGCTGGGATCTCGCGCTGGGCGGTCCGCGGGTTCTTGGCGTCGATGTGGCGGTCGACGATCCGGTTGAAGCCCATCGCCGCCGTGCGGGCGCCCGCCATGGCGACCACGATGCCCGCGATGCGCGCGATCGAGAGGCCGTGGCCGCGCGCTGCGATGGCCGCAGCGGCCAGCGCGAACGGCAGCGCGAACAGCGTGTGCTCGAACTTGATCATCCGCCCGAACTTGGTGATTTGGGCGAGCGTGCCGGCGCGGGTCTCATCGGGGGCAGCGGCGGTGGTCATGCGCGCGCCACCCAGCGCAGCGTCGGGCTCGCGTCCCGGACCAGCGACTCGATGGGCGCGGCAAGGTCGTCGACGAGCACGTCGAGGATGCCCGGGCGCTTTCCGGGTGCGAGGGTTCCGTGAGCGGGAAGGCCGATGGCCCGGGCACCGCCCAGGGTCGCGGCCTCCAGCCAGCGCGCCGCCGGCACCGACGGGAAGTGGCCGGCCAGCGTGGCCATCTCGCCCCAGAGCGAGAGATCGGGCGTCGAGGCCAGGCTGTCGGTCCCGAGCGCGAGCGCGACGCCGTCGGCGAGCAGCGCGGGGACGTCGGCGAGGAGGCCGCCGATGTGAAGGTTCGAGCGGGGGCAGAGCACGACGGTCGCGCCCGCCTCGCGCGCCAGGCGACGGTCCTCGTCGACGGCGTGGACCATGTGCACGAGCAGCGGCGGCGGGCCGCCGTCGAACGCGCCCAGCGACGCCAGGTAGGCGACCGGCGTCTTGCCGGGCGCGCGGGTCGCCGCGTCGATCCCCATGGCCTCCAGCATCGCCGGCCAGGCGCCGGTGCCGTCGCGGAGCAGCTTGAGCTCCTCCTCGTCCTCGGCGAGGTGGATCGAGGTGGCGCGATCCTCGGCGCGGGCGGCGGCGAAGATCCGCCGCGCCAGCTCCGGCCCGACGGAGTAGGGGGCGTGCGGCGCGCGCACGTAGCCGAGGTCGGCCGGCCACCCCGCCTCGGACTCCAGCTCGGCGCGTTCGCGGGCGGCATCGCCCAACGCGTCGCCGGTCTTCGCCTCCCGGGACCCGACCAGCTCGTGGAAGAGGACGCCGTGAAGGCGCGCCCCGCCGAGGGCCGGCGCGGCGTCCAGCGTGTTGCCGACGTCGCCGATCGCCGCGGTGCCGAGGCGGACCGCGGCGGCCGCCGCTTCGCGGGCGGCCGCTCGCCGGCGTTCGCGCGGCGTCTCGGCGTTGGTCTTGAGGAACCGCTGCGCCCAGGCGATGAATCCGCCCCCGCCCGGGACGGCGTCGGCCAGCGCCGACAGCTCGAGGTGGCAGTGGGCGTTGACCAGGCCGGGAACCAGCACACCCTCGGCGCGCTCTTCGGGGGCCGCGGCGTGCTCGGCGCGGACGATCGCGCGCGGGCCGACCATGCGCACCGTGCCGTCGTCGTCCAGCGCGACCGCCCCTTCGGCGATCGGCGGGCGATCGACGGGGACGACCGAGCGGGCGCTGACGATCCGCATCGCCCGATTGCTCAGGCGGCGGCCAGCCGCTCGTAGCGCATGTTTCGGCGGCGCGGCTCGAACCCGGCCGCGCGGATGTAACGTTCGATGTCGCCGGCCGAGAGCTTGAAGATGGCGCCCGCTTGCGACACCACGTTCTCCTCGATCATCGCCGACCCGAAGTCGTTCCCGCCAAAGCGCAGCCCCACCTGTCCGACCTCTGGGCCCATCGTCGGCCAGGAGACTTGCAGCCCCGGGAAGTTGTCGAGGTAGAGGCGGGCGAGCGCGAAGATGCGCAGGTAGCGCATGGCGGTCGTGTCGTCGTGCAGCTTGAGCCGCGTCCCCTCGGCCTGGAACGGCCAGCAGATGAAGGCAGTGAACCCGGCGGTCTGGTCCTGCAGCGCCCGCAGCCGCTCGAGATGGTTGATGATGTGGCGCGGTGTCTCGCCGAACCCGAACACCATGGTGGCGGTGGTGCGCAGGCCGAGGGCGTGCGCCTCCTCCATCACCTTCATCCAGGTGTCGGTCGTGCACTTGAGCGGCGAAATCGCCTGGCGGATCTCGTCGTCCAGGATCTCGGCGCCGCCGCCGGGGATCGAGTCGAGTCCCGCTGCGATGAGCCGCTCGATGACCGCGCGGATCGACATCCCTTCGATCTCGGCGATGTAGCGGATCTCTTCGGGCGAAAGGCCGTGGATGGCCAGCGGAAAGTTGGCCTTCATCCAGCGGAAGAGATCCTCGTACCAGGTGATCGGCAGGTTGGGGTTGAGGCCGCCCTGCAGCAGGATCTGCACGCCCCCCAGGTCGACCGTCTCCTGGAATTTCTTGCCCAGCTCCTCGCGCGACAGCACGTAGCCGTCGGTTTTATTGGTGGGGGGCCGGTAGAAATTGCAGAACTTGCAGCGGGTGACGCAGACGTTGGTGTAGTTGACGTTGCGGTCGATGATGTAGGTGACGACGTCGTCGGGGTGGAGCATCCGCCGGCGCGCGTCGGCCGCGGCGCCCAGCTCCAGCACCGGAGCCTCGGCGTAGAGGCGCGAGGCGTCTTCGGGCGAGAGGCGCCCGCCCGCGGCAGCGTCGGCGAGCAGCGCGTCCACCGAGCGCTCGCCCCGGCCGGCGCTCCGCTGGGCCGAGGCGCTCCCTTCATAGAGGCGTACGCGCGGGGCCCCCTCGATGAGGCCGGCCGCGCGCGCGCGGGCGAAGAACGCCGCCATACCCGACAGCTCCTCGGAGCCGAGGCGGTAGCGGATGTTCTGCGAGAGGTACGCCTCGTAGGTCGCCGGGGCGCCGCCGTGCGCTTCCGCGTGGGCGCGCGCGATCGTGGCTCGCCCGCCCAGGCCGGCCTCGAGGCTGCCCCGCAGGGCTGCGACCGCCTCGGCGTCGACCGCGCCGGCGCGCCCGGCCCACACGGCGTAGACGAAGGGGAGGCCGGTCAGCTCGTGCCAGGCTTCTCCCAGATCCTGCACGAATGGGAACTTGTCCGCCGCAGCGAAGCCGGCGTCGCCGATCACCAACGCGCCGGTCGTTCCGCGCGCGGCGTCGAGCACCTCGTCGTGCGCCACCTCGCGGAAGCTGGGCGTGAGGCCCCGCTCGTGGCAGAGCAGCTTGAGCAGCATCGCCGAGCTGCGCGAGGCCCCGTCGAGGACGATCTCCTGCATCTCGGCCCAGGGGACCTCGCCGACCAGCAGCACGGTCCGCACGGCGCCGTGGCTGGCGATGGCGACGCCCGGCACGATGCGCAGATCGTCGCCGCTGGTGGCGTAAGCGCCCACCGGGATGAGGCCGAGGTCGGCGTCTCCTTCGGCGAGGCGCTCGGCGCAGCGCGACGGCAGATCGAACGACAGCTCGAAGCGGTCGTCGTCCCTGGCCTGCTCGAGGCCGTAGGTGATTGGTCGGGCGTTGAGAAAGGAGACGGCGGAGAGGCGGATCTGTCTCGTCTTGGGTCCGTTCAAGAGACGACCTCCAGGCCGCGCCGGACTTCGCGACGGAACGGCTTGTCGGGGATGAGCGCGGCGCCCTCGGCAACGACGTTGTAGAGCGTGTCGCGCTCGACCGGCGCGCGGCCGGCGTTCTGGATCAACCGCACGATCTCCGTGGGGTGCATGATCTGCGGCGTGGCCGCGCCGGCCATGTGATAGATGCGCTCTTCCTGGACGGTCCCGTCGAGATCGTCGGCGCCGAACCAGAGCGCCGTCTGCGCCGTCTTGATCCCCAGCATGATCCAGTAGGCCTTGAGGTGCGGGATGTTGTGGAGCAGCAGGCGCGCCACCGCATAGGTACGGAGGTCCTCGACGCCGGTCGGACCGGGCAGCTTCATGAGCGCGTTCCCGTCGGGGTGGAAGGCGAGCGGGATGAAGGTCTGGAACCCGCCGGTCTCCTCTTGCAGCGCGCGCAGGCGCAGCATGTGGTCGACGCGCTCTTCGGCCGTCTCGATGTGTCCGTAGAGCATGGTGCAGTTCGAGCGCAGCCCCATCCGGTGCGCGACGCGATGGACCTCCAGCCACTCGTCGGCGTTGGATTTGTCGTCGCAGATCTTCTTGCGCACCCGCGGCGCGAAGATCTCGGCGCCGCCGCCGGGGAGCGAATCGAGGCCGGCGGCCCGCAGCGCCTGCAGCACCGCCTCGATCGACATCCCGAACTTCTTGGCGAAATAGAAGATCTCGACGGCGGTGAAGGCTTTGAGGTGGATGCCGGGCTGGATCCGTTTGAGCCCGGCCAAGAGCTCCGTGTAGTAGTCGAACGCCAGCCCGGGATGGAGGCCGTTGACGATGTGGATCTCGGTGATGGGATCGTTGGCCGCCACGCGCGCGCGCAGACGACCCCAGGCCTCCTCGTGCGACATGGTGTAGGCCGCGGGATCGCCCTCCTTGAGCCGCGCGAACGAGCAGAACCTGCAGCTCGCCTCGCAGACGTTGGTGGCGTTGATGTGCAGGTTCCGGTTGAAGTAGGTGCGGTCGCCGTGCAGGCGCTCGCGCACCTCGTTGGCCAGGGCGCCCAGCTCCATCAGGTTGGGGTGGGCGTAGAGCGCGACGCCGTCGTCGAACGACAGCGCCTCTGCGGCGCGGACCTTGTCGCGAATGGCTGCAAAACTCACGCGGGGACCTCCTCGAGGGTGCCGTCAGAGAAGCGTTCGCAGGGCGCCAGGCCGGCGCCGCGGATCAGCGTGGCGGCTTCCTTGCGGGTGAGCGCCGGGTTGTGGGCGTTGGCGCCCAGGCGCAGCGCGCGCTCGGAGACGATCGGCGCGAAGAGCTCGTCGGCGCCGAACCCGAACGCCATCTGCGCGAGCCGCGGCCCCAGCGCGCCCACGTCGGCCAAGAGGTGCGGCACGTTGGGGAGCGACAGGCGGCAGAGCGCGTAGAACCGGAGCGTGTCGAGACCGTACGGCTCGCCGGCCGGGGCCGGCAGCGCGCCCCAGACGTCGAACCCCGTGGCGCCGACGGCGGCCAGCCGCCCGAGGCGCTCGCCGTCGCTCTCGCCGAGTCGGTACGGGAGGCGCAGCACGACCCGCAGGCCGGTCGCTGCCGCTGCTTGCGCCGCGGCGGACCCGTCGGCGGCCGTCACCAGGAGGTCGATCCCCGCGGCGCGGGCGGCCGCGAGGCCCCCGATCGCGCCCAGGTCGGCCTCGTCGACGTACGACTCGGCGGCGTCGCGCGGGCCGCGCCAGCCGCCGCTCGCCAGGAGCTGGCGGGCGCGCACGAACGATCCGCGACGCCCGAGGCGGGCGTCACGCGCCGCCGAGGCCTGGCGGCCGAGCGCGAACAGGTCCAGCGCGTCCAGCGTCTCACCCCCGGGGACGGGCGTCGGAAACGCGCGCGGCTCGATGCTCATCGCGATCCTCCCTTGGTTTCATCGGCGCCCCAGCGGGGCTGGAGGCCGTTGGGCAGGCCGAGCTGATCGAGCACCCGCCCGACCACCGTGTCGAGCAGCGCCTCGATCGTCGCCGGCTTCGAGTAGAACGAGGGCGCCGCCGGCAGCACGACGGCGCCGGCGCGGGTGACGGCCAGCATGTTCTCCAGATGCACCGTCGAGAGCGGGGTTTCACGCACCACCAGCACCAGCTTGCGGCGCTCCTTCATCATGACGTCCGCCGCGCGGCCCACCAGATCGTCGGAGATCCCGTGCGCGATGCGGGCCAGCCCGCCGGTCGAGCAAGGGATGACCACCATGGCGTCCCAGCCGGCGGATCCGGAAGCGAACGGCGCGCGGAAATCGCGCAGCCCGTAGCGCTTGAACGGATAGGTGGGTACCTCGCCGATCTCGTGGTTCCACACCTCGTTCCCCGAGTTGGTGAACACCAGACCGACCTCGAGCTGTCCCTGGGTGGCCAGCGGCGCCACCGTGTCGAGCAGGCGCTTGGCATAGATCGATCCCGAGGCGCCGCCAACCGCCACGACCAGCTTCACGACGCCACCACCATCGTGGCCACACCCGACGGGAACAGCGCCGTGGTCTCGACCGAGGCGAACCCGACCTCGTTCATGACGGCGGCGAGCTCGCTCGTCGAGCGAAAGGCGGCGATCGAATCGGGCAGGTAACGATAGGCGGCGCGGTCGCCGGTCACCGCCCAGCCGAGCAGCGGCAGCACGTGCGGGTTCCAGATCCGGTCGAAGAAGAAGCGGGGCTTTTCTGGGCGCAGGAACTCGAGGATCACGACGCGCCCACCCGGGCGAACGACCCGGCGCAGCTCGCCGAGGCCGCGCGGCAGGTCGCGCAGGTTGCGCACGCAGAAAGCCGAGAAGGCGCCGTCGAAGGCGCCGTCGCGGTAGGGGAGGTCGTGCCCATCCGCGGCGTGCGTGTCGATCGCGGCGCCGGCGCGCAACTTTCCGCGGCCCGCGCGCAACATCTCGCGCGCGAAGTCGGCGGCCGCCACCCGCGCGCCCGGCGCACGCCGCGCGATCTCCAGCGCGCCGTCCAGCGTCCCCGCGCCGAGGTCGAGAATTCGCGGCGTCTCGCCCAGCCCCTCGAGCAGCCGTCGGATGGCCTTCTTGCGCCAGACGACGTCGATGCCGCCCGACATGACGCGGTTGGCGGCGTCGTAACGCCGCGCCACCCGGTTGAACATCCCCTGGACAAATTCCTTGTCGGGACCCTGAGAGGGTCCCGCGCCCCCCGCGAAGGGCTCGGCCGCGCCGAACCCGGCCGCCCCCACGCGAGCGCCCCCATTCGCTGTCGCGCTCACAGGCCCAGCTCCTTGCGCAATGCCGCCATCCGCGCGTCGACGGCCGGATCCATCTTGAGAACCTCGGGCCACTCGCGGGTGAACCCCTCGTCCTTCCACTTGCGGGTGGCGTCGACGCCCAGCTTGCCGCCGAACCCGAAGGCCTGCGAGGCGTGATCGAGCACGTCGATCGGCCCCTCGGCGAAGAACACGTCGCGCTTGGCGTCGATGTTGTTCAGCGCGCGCCACGCGACCTCGGCGACATTCTGCACGTTGACGTCGTCGTCGACGACGATGATGCACTTCGCGAACATCATCTGTCCCATGCCCCACAGCGAGTGGCAGATCTTGCGCGCGTGGTGCGGGTACTCCTTGTGGATCGAGACGATGCACAGGTTGTGAAAGCACCCCTCGATCGGCAGGTTCATGTCGATGATCTCGGGGAACGTCATCTGCAACAGCGGCAGGAACAGCCGCTCGGTCGCCTTGCCCAGCCACGCGTCCTCTTGCGGCGGCGGGCCGACCACCGTGGTCGCGTAGATCGGGTGTTCGCGCCGGGTGATCGCGG
>DASYEX010000072.1:0-21388 GCA_036498765.1 Polyangia bacterium | reverse complement strand
CGGAACAACAGGAACCGGCGGCACCGCCGGCAGGGGCGGCGCTGGTGGTGCGGCCGGCAAAGCTGGGTCGGGTGGCGCCAGCGGCAGTGGGGGCGCGGCGACCGGTTCGGGGGGCACCGCCGGAGGCGGCACCGCGGGTCATGGTTCGGCCGGCAGCGGCGGCGCCGCGTCCGTGACTTGCCCGACCCCCGCGCTCACGAGCGGCGATATGACCAAGACCGTTCAGGTTGGTTCGACGAGCCGGACATACATCCTGCACGTCCCCACGGCCTACAAGGGGAACACGCCGGTGCCGCTCGTCGTCGACTTCCACCCCCTCGGCGGATCAGGCTCGCAGGAAGAAGGGAGCTCGCCCTACAAGGCACAAACGGATCCCGAGGGCGTCGTGTCGGCGTATCCGAACGGAGCGAGCGGACCGTCCGGAGCGGCGTGGAACGTCGGTCCGTGTTGCGTCGCCAACGTGGATGACGTGGCCTTTGCGAAGGCCCTGGTGGCTCAAGTCGAGGCGGTAGCTTGTATCGACACCAAGCGCGTCTACGCCGTCGGCTTCTCGATGGGGGGCGGGATGTCCCACTACGTCGCGTGTCACGCGGCGGACATCTTCGCGGCGGTGGCGCCCGCCTCGTTCGACCTGCTGCAGGAAAACGAGGCGGGCTGCACGCCGCCCCGGCCGATCGCGGAGATCTCCTTCCGAAGCAGCAACGACACGGTCGTCCCTTACGCGGGCGGAGCCTCTTCGTTGGTGCCCGGCATGCCGGTGACCTTCCTGGGAGCCGCGGGGACGTTCCAGAAATGGGCCCAGATCGACAACTGTACGGGCTCGTCGACGGCGACCGACGGCAACAACTGCCAGTACTACAAGAGCTGTGGGAGCGGCGTTCAGGTGGGCCTCTGCACCATGAACACCGGCCATGCCCCCGGGAACGCCACCATCGGTTGGCCTTTCATCAAGCAATTCACCTTGCCCTGACCGCGCGGCGCTTCGTGACGCCCTCTGCCCCACCGTCAGCTCGCCTGTCGTAGGTGGGCGCCGAGCGAGTTTTAGCAGCTAACCGCCAAGCGGTTCGGCTCCCAGTAACCAGGGGACACGCGGCGGCAGACTCTACCGCAGCGCGACGTGATCGCACGCCACTCGGGTCTCAACCGTAAGGCGATCGGCGATCGGCGGGAATTTCTCCTATCATGGTGGCTTATCGCGGTCGCCAGCCGCTCGTCGGCGCGACGGAAGGACGACAATGAAAGTTCGGGGACTGACGATCCTGACCCGGAAGGTGATCGTCACGAAGAGCTTCGGCGCGGATGCCTGGTTACAGCTCTACAGAGATGTCGCCCGGTCGCACCGCACCTTTCGGTCTCTCATCACGCAGGACACCCTGGTGCCGCTTCCCGAGTACCTCGCGTTTCATGACGAGCTCGTCCGTCGGTTCTACAGCGACGAGGTTGGCTCTCACCTCGCGCTCGGCCGCGAGTCCGCGCGCTGGGCGCTCGTCGACGGGCCATGCAAGTCCTTCCTCGATCACAAGGACCTGCCTGGGTTCGTCGGCGCGTTTCCAAACTTCTGGCAGACCTATTTCGCCGACACGAGCAGTCGATCAGAGGCGGCGCTGAACGGCGATTCGGTCGAGTTCAAGACGCTCGACCTGCCGGAGTGGCACCCATACTTCGAACACTTCGTCATGGGGTACATGACCGAGGCGCTGGAGATGTTCTGCGCCAACCCCATCGGCGCCACCCGCCTTCACGGCGGCGGCAAGGGATACCACTACCTCCTTCACACGGCGCCGGCGGCGCTCGAGCTATCGCCCGAGCACGCGGGCGCGTTCGGGAAGGCGCAGGCGACACGCGAGACCAAACCGCGCTTGTCGAGCCGCGAGATGGAGGTCCTGCTGCTCGTCGCCGACGGGAAGACGAACGAGGAGATCGGGATCGTGCTCGGCATCTCCGGCAAGACCGTCCAGCATCACGTCGCGCATGCGTACCGGAAGATCGATGTCTCCGGCCGGGTGGGGGCCGTCATGTGGCTCGCGGAGCGCCGGATGGTCGGAAACTAAGCACGCGCTTTCGATCAGCGACGCCGACTCTCGGCCGGGCGCGTCGCACCGACGCTGAGGCGCGTGCCCGGCGTGCGGCGGGCAGCGCCCACCGGGGTCAGGTAGTCGCGCGGGCTCGCGTGGACCTGCGCCCGGAAGACCCGGTGGAACTGCGCGTAGCTGCCGAACCCTGCCTCCAACGCAGCCTCGAGAAGGTTGGTGCAGCCCCGATCGACCAGACCGGCGAATCGATCGAGGCGGAGGCGGTTCCGGTAGTTGACCAGCGACATCCCCATCTGTGTCTTGAACGTTCGGAAGAGGCGCGAGTGACTGACTTCGAGCGCCGCGGCGACCTCCTTGCCGCCCATGGCTGGGTCTCGGTGCAGCATCTCGATGGTCGCCGAGACGAGCGATTGCGCGGGTGATTCGGCGAGCTGCATCGGGCGGCGCCCGAGCCACCCGCGCACGGGATCCAGCACCGTCCCCAGCATCGAGCAGAGGATCGCCGCGAGGGTCTGCTTGGCCTCGTCGATGGGAGCACCGGTGAGGCCCGCATCGTTGAACATCATGCCGATCGCGCCGAGCTTGGATCGGATGGGCGTCTTGGCCACCCAGCCGCGTCCCGCGACTCGCGTCTCGCCGCCCTGGTGCTCGATGATTGGGCAGTTGTCGAACACGGTGAAGGGCGCACCCCGGCCCTCGGCGCGCCGCAGCGCTTGCCGATCGGTCTCGCAGAGCTCGTAGACGACGTGGTGCTCGTCGACCACCACGGACGAGATATCCATGCCCCAGGTCCCCAGCATCAGGTTGCGCGAAGGGTCAAACAGGAAGATACCCACGCGCTTGAGGCCGACGCGATCGCGGGCGAGCTCGACCGCGCGTCGGAGCACGACGTCCGCGTCGTCGAGGGTCCGCACCTCATCGAGCGCCGTCAAAAGGGACGCCAGGTTCCCGTGCGGAGACCCTTCCACCACTTTGGGCGCAGGTGCGTCGGGCCACACGAGGCTTGGCCAATTCGCCCGTCGCCCAGTCATGCTCACCACGGCCTTCGTTCCATATTCTCGGGAGCGGCCCAGAATTGTCATGCGAAAGGGGTTTCGTCCGAGCCGAGATCCATTCTTGTCCCCCCCTGTTCCGGCCAGGCCAGATGTGCAACGAAAAGTTGCCCGCGCTTCTTTGCTCCGCCCTCCGTATCACGACGCTCTTCGACGGGCGCGCCGCTTGCAGCTGTCATCCCGGGCTCTGACAACTTCGCTCTCGTCGCGACAATTGGGTCTGTGGCCAGAAGCGACCACTCCCTGCGCAGCCATCCCGCCGCGCGGGAGGACGAAGCACCGGCGCCCCTCATGGTGCACCGCTCGGTGGGCGGAGGGCTGGACTCTCTCCTGGGCGCGCTCGACGAGATTCGCGCGCTGGAGGACACCGACCTCGTTCTCCGGCGGGCGGTCGAGCTGGCGCGCGATCGGATCGGGATCAAGCGGGCCGGTATCTTCGTGCTCGACCGGAACAGCAACCTCATGTTGGGGACCTGGGGGATGGATCTCGCCTGCACCGTCGTCGACGAGCATCATGTGCTCTACGACCTGGGCGGAACCGATCTGGAGGCGCTCAGGCGGTCCGAGGACGAAGGGGCGCACTTCACGGTGTTCGAAAACTGCCCGATCGTCGAGCATCGGACGGGCCAGAGCCGGATCGCCGGACTCGGCTGGGTGGCCAAGACGCCCATCTGGGCAACGCACGGATCGATCGGAATGATGTTCAACGACGCAGCGCTGACGGGCGATGCCGTCGACGAGGTCAAGCAAGCATACCTCGCGATCCTCTGCTCGCTGCTCGGGACGATGCTCGATCCCGAGCCTCGTCGTCTCGCGCGACACGCGGCGGCTCCGGGCGAATCGCTCGAGGCGAGGCTCGTCGCCTCCATCCTCGGGATGCTCGACAGAGATCCGAAAATGAGCGGCAAGGAGATCGCCGCTGCCCTCGACACCAGCCTCTCGCGCGTGTGCCGAATCTTCAAGACGCTGACCGGGACCTCGCTGGTGGAATACCGGAACCAACTTCGCCTCGACAGGTTTAGGACTCTGCTCGAAGGTGATCGCCCGAATTTCTGCCTCGCTGCGCGCGAGGCGGGCTTCGGCAGCTACGCGCAGTGTCACCGTGTGTTTCGCGCCAGGTTGCGGATGAGCCCGCGCCAATACTTACGTCCCGCGAACGGTGACCGTTGCTTTCGCGCGCACGGGGGACCCGGCGGTCGGTCGGGCACCACCATGGTCGGCCGCGGACGCGCGCCCCAATAGGCCGATCGGCCTATACGCAGCCGGCGCCTGCGTCGTTTCTGGGGGGAAATCGAGACAAACTCGACGGTCTCATGACAGTACCGTGCATGTCGTCCTATTGCTCGAGTCTCCGCCGTGCGCTTCTCGCGGGCTCTGGGCTCGTCGTGCTGGTTTTGGTCGGCTGCGGCTCGCCGGAAGGAAATGGCGGGACCGGTGGGACCGGAGGCTCGAGCGGTTCGGGCACGGGCGGCGCCACCTCCGGCACCGGCGGGTCTTCGGGACAGCGAGGCTCGGGCGGCGCAACCGGGACCGGCGGCGCGGCGAGCGGTGCCGGTGGTTCGACGGGCAACGGCGGTTCCAGCGCGACCGGCGGCGCGACCGGGACCGGCGGTGTGGGCGGCAGCGGGACGGGCGGTACCGCCGGCAGCGGGACAGGGGGCGCCGCGGGGAAAGGCGGCGCGACCGGTGCCGGTGGGACGACCGGGACGGGCGGCGCCGGCGGCAAGGGTGGCGCGACGGGGACGGGCGGCGGCGGCAGCGGGACGGGTGGCGCCGCCGGTAAGGGTGGCGCGACCGGTTCGGGCGGAGCAGCCGGCGGGGCGGGCGCTGGCGGTGGCAGCGGCGGCGCCGCGGGAGGGAGCGGAGTCGTCGGGGCGACGCCGCCGATGGGCTGGAACTCGTGGAACACCTTCCAGTGCAACATGACCGAGACGCTCATCAAGCAGATCGCCGACACCTTCGTCTCGAGCGGCATGCAGGCCGCCGGCTACCAGTACGTGAACCTCGACGACTGCTGGATGAACGGGCGCGATTCGAGCGGGAAGCTGCAGTGGAACACCACCAAGTTTCCCTCGGGGATCCCGGCGCTCGCCACCTACGTGCACGGCAAGGGGCTCAAGCTCGGCATCTACGAGGTCCCCAACACCACGACCTGCGTCGGCCTCTACGGCGGCATCAGCCCCTCGGTCGCCGTCGGCAGCGGCGGTCACGAGACGACGGACGCGCAGACCTTCGCGTCGTGGGGGGTCGACTATCTGAAGTACGACCACTGCGCCGCCCCCGGGTTGGGCGGCTTCGCCGTGATGGGCAGCGCGCTCAAGGCGACCGGGCGGCCGATCTTCTACAGCATCAACCCGGGCGACGGCTCCGGCTGCCCGCCCAACACCTGCTCGATCAACCTGGTGTCGATCGCCAACATGTGGCGGATCGGGTTCGACATCAACGCCAGCTGGTCGTCGATGATCGGGCTCGTCGACCAGGACGCCAACTTGTACTCGTACGCCGGCCCCGGCCACTGGAACGACCCCGACATGATGGAGGTGGGCGTGAGCGGCCTGTCCGACACGGAGGGGCAGACCCATTTCAGCATGTGGGCGATCTTGGCGGCGCCGCTCATCGCCGGGAACGATCTGCGCAGCATGAGCGCGGCCACGAAGGCGACGCTCACCAACACCGAGGTCATCGCGGTCGATCAGGATCCGCTCGGGATGCAAGGTCGTCTGGTCGCTTCGCCCGGAACGAATCTGCAGGTCTGGTCGAGGACCCTGTCGGGGACGAACACGCGCGCCGTGGCGCTGCTCAATCGCGGGTCGGCGAGCGCGTCGATCACGGTCCAGTGGAGCGCGCTCGGCATTCCGACCGGCGCCGCCGCGGTTCGCGATCTCTGGAGTCACACCGATCTCGGATCGTTCAGCGGGTCGTACACGGCGGCTGCGGTCCCGAGCCATGGCGTCGTGATGTTGAAGGTCGTGAGCACGCCGTGACAGGGCTGCGTCACGCCGACGCAGCCGTGCCCAAACAGGATCAGGAAAGGAACCGCACCATGTCGTCACCGAAGAGCTCTCGTCATCACCGGCTTGTGTCGGTGCTCGTCGCGCTGCCGCTGACGGTCGCCCTTTCCGCATCCGGTTGCGGCGGCGGCTCGACCGGCGAGGGGACGGGAGGGTCGACCGGGAGCTCGGGCGGTTCCGGCGGCACCTCGAGCAGCGGGTCGGGTGGTGCAACGGGCGGGACCACGGGCAGCGGCGGCAGCGGCGCCGGCGGCCTCACGGGGACCGGCGGAAGTGCGGCGGGCGGTGTCACCGGGAAAGGGGGAAGCGGCTCCGGTGTCACCGGGAGCGGCGGAGACGGAAGCGGCGGAAGGGGAGCGGGCGGAACCGGGACGGGCGGCGCGGGCACGGGCGGCAGCGGGGCTGCGGGCACCTCTGGCGCGGGCGGCGCCTCCGGAGGGACGACGGGCCGTGGTGGCGCGGCGGGCGCGGGCACCGGCGGCGCAGGTGGGAGCGGGGGAGCGACGGGTCGCGCCGGCGCGGGCGGCGCGGCGACGGGCGGCAGTGGCGCAGCCGGAGCAGGCGGCGCGGTCGCGGGGATGAGCGCGGGCTGCGGCAAGGCGCCGACCATCGCCAGCAGCAGCTACAACAACGGCCATCACATCGCGATCACGGTCGGCAGCATGGCGCGCGAGTACATCCTCAACGTGCCGACCAACTACGACAACACCCACCCGTACAAGTTCGTCATCGCCTACCACGAGCTCAACGGCAACGACGACGAGATGTACCGGAACAGCTACTACCACCTGCTGCCGCTCTCCAACAACACCACGATCTTCGTCGCCCCCAACGGGCAACAGAACAACGCGAACTGCACGCAGGCCTCGGGGTGCGGATGGCCCAACCCGAGCGGGTCGGACATGGCCTTTGCCGACGCGTTGGTCAGCCAGATCGAAGAGAGCTTCTGCGTCGACACCAACCGGATCTTTGCGACGGGCTGGAGCTACGGCGCCAGCATGTCCGAGCAGACGGCCTGCGACCGGCCGCTCAGCGGCGAGACGAAAGGGTGGGGCGTCCGCGCCATCGCGGTCTACTCCGTCGCGTACCTCAGCAACACCGACAACTGCAAGGCCAGCTCCAGCCACCCAGTCGCCTACTACGCTTCCCACGGAACGAACGACACCGTGCTCCCGTACAGTGGCGGGGTCTCGATCGCTCAGGCCTGGTCGGCGGCGGACGGCTGCACCGCGGCGACGCCGACGCAGGCGACCGGCAGTCACGTTTGCACCAACTTCATGGGTTGCTCGGCGGGATATCCGGCCGAATTCTGCTCCTTCGTCGGTCCGCACACGCCCGATCCGACTGATCCCGGGCAGTCGAAGAGCTGGGAGTACCAGAACGTCTGGACGTTCCTCAGCCAGTTCTAGCGCTCAGCCGAGCGAGCACCGTCGGTCGAGGAGGCCGCCTGTCCGTGGCGAAGCGACCAATTGTCTCCGAGCGCCCGATCTTGTCACGATTTCTTCCGATTTCGGCTCTGGTCTGTCGGCGCTTACCGAATGCTGTCGCTCCGGCGGGCGCCAGAGTATCTAGATGCGCTGGTGATGGTTCGCATCGGCACCCTGCTTCTCCTCTCGCAGGCCTCGGTGCCGTTCGTTGCGACAGTCGAGGCCGCCTCTCCAGCGCTGGTGGCTCTCGAATACCAGGTCTCGCCCGATGCGGGTGGATGTCCCGACGCAGCGGGCTTCCAGGCCAAGGTCGGCCACCAGCTCGGCCGTGATCCGTTCCGAGCCGTCTCGGACCGTCGTGTCGCCGTCCAGATCACCCGTCGGGACAGGGGCTTCGTCGGGGTGATCCATTGGAGCGACACCAGCGGACGCTGGGTTGGCGATCGCCGGCTCTCGGCACCACGACAGAGCTGCGACGGGATCGCGACCGAGCTGGCGTTTTCGGTGGCGGTGCAGATCCAGTTGCTCGACACGCTCGCCTCGGCGGCTCCCCAGCCCCCGCCGCCTCCGCAGATTCCAAGCCGGCCGCCCGAGCGGGTTACGGCCTCACCCAAGGAGCGCGGGATCCCCGCGCCACCGTCGGTCGGAGCTCGGCCGGCTGGTCGGCTCCAGCTCTCGCTGGGGCTGGGGCCGTCGCTGGCGCTCGGGCTTCTTCCCCAGCCTGCGGCGCTGGGGCGGATCTTCGTGAGCGGACGGGTGGCCCGCTTTTCGCTCGAGGTCGCGCTGGACGGTGCCTTACCCTCGGAGCAACGAGAGGCCGATGGAAGTGGGGTCTCGCTCGATCGGTTCGCCGCAGGAGCCGCCGCCTGCGGTCAGGGTCAAATATTCGCCGTCTGCGTGACCACGGCGCTCGGCCTCCTGCGCGCCCGCGGCTTCGGCGTCGACTCTCCGGCGTCTCCGTCCGCCCTGTTCTCACAGGTGGGCGCGCGGCTTGCCGCGGCACACGGCCTCGGTCGTCGCTACTTCGTGGCGGCCCGGATCGACGCGGTCCTCATGCTGTCGTCGTGGACGGTCACGCTGAACGAGACGGCCGCCTGGACCACCCCCCGTGTCGGGGCCCTGGTCGGCGTCGACCTCGGGGGGCGTATTTTCTGATGACCTCTCTACCCTGGTCGCGTCGAGCTCTCCTCCCCTGGCTCGCGCTGATGGTGGCGAGCTGCACGGGAACGTTGGACGCCGGGAGGGACCATCCGCGCGGCCTGCTGCCCGTCGACCAGCGGAACCCGGTCATCATCTACAACGACGCGTCGAGCGACAATTGGATGGGCGAGTACGCGGCCCTCCTCGCAAACAACGGCGGCCCGCCGTTGGCCGCGATCGTCCTCACCGCGAGCAGCTACTGGCCGGACGCGAACGCCAACGCGACCGGGTGGAGCGACCTGATGACCGCCGCCGGCGAGAGCGGCCTGCCGGGCCTCCCCAGCGTCACCCTGAGCGGAGGCAAGCCGTTCACCCGTCCGACCAGCGGCGACGTCGACGACACACCCGCGAACAATTCGGCAGGCGGCGAGCTCATTGTCGACCTCTCGCGGAAGCTGAGCCTCCCCTGGCGTCCCGTGGTCGTGCTGGTCGGCACGCAGATGACCGACGTCGCGGACGCCTACTTGATCGATAACAGCGTCGTCGACCGGGTCGTGGTGGTGTCGTCGCTCGGATCGTATGCCGCGCCGAACGGCGCGATGGGCCCGCCCAACGGCGAGCTCGATTCCTGGGCCGACTGGATCGTCGCTGAGAAGTTTCAGGTCGTTCAGGTGAGTACCTTCTACGACCAGACCACCGACGTGACGGCAGCGGACGTACCGAACCTTCCGTCCGATCCGCTCGGCGCGGAGATGGCCGCCAAACAGCCGAACCTTTTCACCGTCACGACGGCCTCCGATCAGGTGAGCGTTCTCTCGGTCGCGCTCCCGACATTCGTGACCGGGGTGCAGCGCGCGAGCCCCGACACCTCGGCCGCCTTCGACCCTACCCAGGGGCCGCCGCTCGTACCCACGACCGACGGAAACGTCTGGATCGTCACCCAGATCCAGTCCTCTCTCGCCGGTGCCTGCCTCCGGCTGCTGCTCCTCGCTCCGGGCAGCAGCTGTTCGTGACGGCGCAGGGAAAGCTACCCGCCTGAGGCCGACATCTCGCTCACCGCCGGCAGCAACGGACTACGGGGAAAGTGTAACGCGAAGGCAGCGGCCGCGCGGCGCGCTTCGCCGTAGCGGCCGAGGCCGACCAGCGCTCTCACCCGCAACGCTTCCCGCTCCTCCGCCAGCCGGCCAAGCTTGAAGCGGCGCGCATGCTCGGCAATTGGAAACATGGCCAACGCAAAGTCCCCCCGCTCCACCGCGGCCCGCGCCGGCTCGAGGAGGCGTAGCTCCTCCCGCCCCGCTTCGCCCCTGGCAGGTGAGGGAAGGAGCCGCCGCCGCGCCGGCGTGCTCGGTCGCGCGATCGGCGGGCTCGCCGCACCCTCCTCGGCCGGCGTCTCAGGCGTCGGCGACGTCTCCGCGGCGGGCGCGACGGGGAGCAGGGGCTGGTGCGCGCGCACCACCAGCTCGTAGGCCGCGGCGCCACCCGCCCCGATCGCCAGGCACACCAGCCCAGCCGCGGCCGTCCAGGGGAAGGGGGCCGGTCTCGGGAAAGCTCTCGCTTTCGGGACGACATATTCGCGTGTCCGCAGCGCACCCTCGGCCCGGCCCAGCATCCGAGCCCGCAGGCTCGACGACATCTCGACGATCGATCGCTCGTGCTCGAACAGCGTGTCGGCGTCTATCGATCGCTCTCCCCGGCGTCGGATCATGGTGCCTCCACCCTCCTCAGGAGGCGGCGAAGCGCCTTGTCGAGCTCCCGGCGGCCCTTCCGAAGGCGCGAGTAGACCGTGAAGATCGGGATCGAGAGCGCGGCCGCCACCTGAGCGACCGGAACGTAGTCGAGCTCGTGCATCACCAGCACCGCGCGCCGCGGGAGGGGCACCTGATCGAGGGCCTCGAGCAAGAGGTCACGCGCTTCGTTGGACTCGAACAGCTCCTCCGGTCCAGGGCGCGGATCGGTCACGGTGAAGACCTCGGAGGGGATCTCCCTGGCCCGCTTGCGGCGGTTCCCCGAGGCGATCCGAAAGGCGATTCCGAAGAGATAAGGCCGTAAGGGGCGCTGAGGGTCGTATTCATCCCAGTTGCGGCGGAGGACGAGAAACAGCTCCTGGACCAGGTCCTCCGCCTCCGCGGCCGGCGTCCCGAGGCGGAGGAACGTTCGATGGATGTAGCTGAGCTCCCGCCGGAACGCCTCTAGGCACGCGTCGTCACTCGAGACGCCTGGACGGAGCGGGGGGATGAGTCGCAGGTGCGGCACGGCCAACTCTTCCCTTCTTTGCTGCGACCCCTTTGTAGTTGTCGAAGAAACTTCGGCCCCCTAGGTCGGATCAGCGCGCTACGACCGTCGCCCACCCGTTCGCCGGCATCACGAACTGGAGGTCCTGGCCCGCCAGCCTCGCGGTGATCGTCCGGGAGGCGCCCGAGTTGTAGAGCACCGCCACCACGCTCCCGTCGGGATTCTTGAACCCCAGCGCCTCGCCGCCGCTGGTCGCGACGACCTTGGCGCCGGTGGCCACGAACCGGGAGAGGTGGCGGAAGACGTAGTAGGCCGGCGTGACGTTCAGCGTCCGGGTCGCGACGTCGACCGTCAGCAGGGCGTTCTGCGGCCAGACGCGGGTGCTGTCGATGCCGACGCCCACGGTGTCGAGGACCATGTTCCAGGCGCTGTAGGCGGTGACGCCCGTCCGGATCCAGTCGCGGATGAGCCCCCAGGTCTCGACCGCGTAGGCCTGGTCGTTGGGCGCCATCGCTGCGTCGAACGGCGTCGCCCACGGGTAGTTGCCGCAGCGGTGCTCCGTCTGCCAGATCGGTAGGTCGTAGCGTTCGGCGCCGCCGACCTCGGTATCCATGCCCCACTGATAGCCGAGCACCTGGACGTAGCTGCGCGCGGTCGCGTCCCCCATCACGCCGCTGACAATCGAGCGGTCGGACCCGCCGCCGTTGAAGGTGCCGAGCATGATCTTCGTCGTCAGCCCGGCGGCGGCGACGGCCGGCCCGAGGTATTGCCCGACGAACGTCGTGTAGGGCGCCGGCGACCAGGCGCAGGTCGGGTAGGTGCCGGTGTAGTTCGGCTCGTTCTGGGGTGAGATCGCTTCGAGGGTGAGCCCCTGCTGGGCGTAGGCTTCGACGAACCGGACCAGATACTGCGCGAACGCCGCCAGCGTCGCGGCGTCGGTCTTGATCGTTCCGCCGTCGAAGGGCGAGACCAGGTCGCCCGCCGAGAACGGGCCTTGCTTCATCCAGGTGGGCGGCGTCCAGGGGCTGGCCCACAGGCGGACGTTCGGTCTGACCGCCAGCACCGCCTTGACGTACGGGACGAGGTACATGAGATCGCGATCGATCGAGAAGCTCGCCAGCGCCTCGTCGGTGCCGCTCGCCACCTCGTCGTCGGTGTAGCGGTCCATCGCGTAGTCGCTGGCCCCGATGGGGATGCGGCCGAAGGCGAAGCGGGCTCCGTCGGCGCCATAGAGCAGGGCGAGCGCGCGCTGTCGCTCGGCGTCGCTGAGCATCGAGAGGTAGCTCCAGCCTCGTTCGTTGAAGGCGCCGCCGAATCCCTCCCAGGTCTGGGCCGTCGTCGCGTCGTCGACGGTGACATCGACGTCGCCCGAGGGCAGCGGTGTGAGCGGCCCGCCGGTCTGCCAGTACGCGCCGGGGGCTGACGTCACGAGCAGGGGAAGCGTCTCGGCGGCGCAAGAGGTGTCGAGGCCGGCGTCGGCCGACGCGCAGGTGCCATTGCAGTCGGGTGCGCCGGACGCGCAGGCACAGACGCCGGCCTGACAGGTCTGGCCGAGGGGACAGGGGATGCCACACCCGCCGCAGTTCGCCGAATCGCCGGTGACGTCGACGCACCGCGGGCCGCAGGCGGCCTGTCCGGTGGGGCAGACGATCGCGGGGCCGCTCGCGCTCTTGTTCGAACAGGCGGCGACGGCGAGGGCGACGGCCGCCAGCGACGCGCGGGAGAACGTCATTGCTCAAGCCCGGCGGGTTCTTCGCCGCCGAATCCAGAAAGGCGCCACGGCGAGCACGGTGATCAGCATGGCGCTCGAGGGGCCGCGCGCTTCGCCGACGTCGCAGGCGCAGCCGCCTCCGCCCGAGGCCGGGGACGATCCGCCCGAGGCCGGGGACGATCCGCCCGAGCCGGAGTTGCCGCCCGAGCTGGTTCCGGAGCCGCCGCTGCCCGAGTCGCCGCCGCTCGACGAGCTCCCGCCGGCCCCGCGGACGTCGCCCGAGCCGCCGCTCCCGGAGCCGCCGCTCCCGCTGACCAGGGAGCCGCCGCTCCCCGGCGAACCACCGCTTCCCGAAGACCCGCCGCTCGCCGCGCCCCCGCTGCCGTTGCCCGAGCCGCCGCTGCCCGAGCCGCCGCTCCCACTGCTGCCGCTGCCGCCGGCTCCGCTGCCCGATCCGCCCGCGCCCGTCGTGCCGCTGGTGCCGCCGGTACTCCCACCGCTGCCGCCGGTTCCCGTGCTGCTGGTTCCCTGCTGGAAGAGGAGCCAGTTGAGGTGGACCGTGCCGTCGAAGACCACGTACAGCGTATGGACCCCCGAGATCGCCGAGAGGGCGCACGATTGGGTGGCCCAACCGCTGGTCGCGGAGACGGCGCATTTGCCCAGCAGCGTGCCGGTCGCCGAGTCGGCGTGGAATTCGAGGTTGGTGGCGCTGGCCGCGTTGACGCGCATCTGCACGGCGCCCACGCCGGTGTCGCTGAAGTCGACGACGTCGAAGAAGACCGAGCTGCCGCTCTGGCCGACGATCGATTGTCCGAGGTCGGTGTCGTTGCTGTCTTCCTTGGTCGCGCTCGACTGGCCGTCCCAGTCCTCGGCCTCGATCGTCATGAGGCCGTTGCGACCCGTCACCGGCCGCTTGGTGCTGAGGATCAGCAACGTTCCCGCCTGCCGGTTGATGGTGAAGGTCGTCGAGTACGAGCTCGAGACCGTCGTAGTGCTGACCGGCTGCATGAGCGCCAGGTGCTGCGCCGCCTTCATCGCCTGCCACTGCGACTCGCTCGGGCTCGACGGGCTCCCCTGACCGGTCCACACGCTGTAGGGGTTGCTGTGGGTGGCGTCGACGACGAACTGGGTGACGAAGACCTGCTTGCCCGACAGGGCGGCCGGCAGGTTGCTCACCGACACGGTTACACTGTCGCTGCCGGTGGTGTTGAGCGTCTTGTAGTAATCGTAGGTCAGGATCTGCAGCGAGTCACCGGAGCTGGAGGTGGTGGCCATGGCGTCGACGCCGTCGTTGTACGTGCCGCCGCTCGACTGGAGCCGCACCGGGCCGAGGTCGTTGAGCATCTTGTAGGCGTTGAAGGCGGCCTTGCGCACCCCCTGTGCGGTCATGAGGCCGAACACCTCCCCGAACGGGAGGTTCCCATTCGACTTGCCGAGGATGTACGAGCCGGACGGCCCGCTCGACTCGTCGAACACGTCGGACAGCACCCAGTACGACGAGACGGTGATCGGCGGCGTGTTCCCCGCGTCCTTGTCGCTGAGCATCTTCATCCCTTTGAGGATGAAGCCGACGTTCCAGTGGTTGTCCATGCTGGTCGTGTTGTCGCCCACGTTGCCGCCCTGACCCGAGTACGACGAGTTCCACTCGGTGTTGAACGACATCACCGCCGAGGTCGTGTAGCCGTTGCTGGTGATGTCGCCGACGCGCGTGGTGTTGTCGTTCACCAGCCCGGCAGCGTCGGCCGAGGTGCCGCCCGACATTCCCCCCGGATAGACGTGGGAGTCGACGAAGCTCACCCGCGTGCCGGCGCTCTTGCAGTGTTGCAGGAAGCCGGGGATGGCGGTGTTGATGGTCGTCGAGGGCCCGCCGACGATGGCGTTGGGGATCACGGCGGTGATGGCGCTCACCGTGGCGTCGTAGAGCGTGTAGTAGTCGGTCATCTTGGCGGACGCCGACTCGCTGGAGTTGGTTCCGTTCCAGAACCCGGGATAGTCGGGCTCGTTCCAGATCTCCCAGTACCACTGGGAGACGTCGGGCATCCCGTACTTGTCGACGCAGTGCTGGACGACCGCCTGGATGAAGTTCTTGTAATCGGTGGCGTTCTTGTAAGTGTCGCGGCTGTTGCCGTTCAGGGCCAGAGCGGTCGGCATGAAGTCGAGCTCCATGAGGGGGCGCATCCCGGCCGAAGTGATGGCGGTCAGGTACTTGTCGAAGCTCGTCCAGCTGTACGACCCGGGTCCTTTGTAGATGCCCATGTCGTCGTTGAGGACGCCGTGCCCGCGCACGCGCTGAAAGCCCGCCTCGCGAGCTCCGATCTTGTAGTGAGTCTCGAGGTCCGACCGCAGCGTCAGGCTGGCGGTGCCGGTCCCGACGCTGGCGGCCCAGAACGCCGGATTGCCGGCGGTCTGCTTGGACGCATCCACCGTGATCGTGTAGTTGGTTGCCCTGGCGGGGCCTTCCCGCAACGCCAGACAGGTCCCCAGCGTCGCCAACAACGTCGCCTTCAGTCTCATCTTGGCTTGGGGTTGCCCAGGCACGCCCCAACTTGCCACGATTTCCGCGAAATATTTCTCCGCGCCTGGCGGGCGAGCTGGCTGCACCGCGGCGACGCCGACAAAGGCGGCTCGCGACCGCCCTCGGCGAGCGTCCACGCTCTGGTACGCCCCGCCTCGGATGAGGCCTGGGGCAGCGGTTCAGAGACGACGGCCAATCTCGGCGGCGAGCGTTTCGAGCGGCGCCACCCCGTCGGACTGGCCGGCCTCGACCACGGCCCGGGGCATTCCGTACACCACGCAGGAGCTCTCGGCCTCGGTCAGGACGCTGCCGCCAGCCCGCCGAATGGCGCCCGCGCCTTCCACGCCGTCGTCGCCCATGCCGGTGAGCACGGTGCCCAGGACCGCCGGACCCAGGCTCGCTGCCGCGCTTTCGAACAGCACGTCGACCGACGGACAGAATGGCGCGGTCACCGGACGGCTATCCAGCGCCGCGCGGATTGAGGCGCCGTCGGCCCCGATCTTGAGGTGAAGGCCGCCGCGGGCGATGGCCACGCTGCCGGGCACCAGCTCGGCGCCCGGAAAGGCCTCGAACACCCGAACGGCGCAGATCTCGTCGAGACGGCGGGCCAGCGCTTCGGTGTAGCCGGCCGGGATGTGCAGCGCGACCGCCACCGCCGCCGGGAAGTCGGCGGGGAACGCGGGGAGGAGCTGGGTGAGGGCCGCCGGCCCTCCGGTCGATGTTCCGATCACCAGCAGGCGTACACCGCCCTGACGCCGGGCGATCTGCAAGGGGGCGACGGGGCCGGCGGCCGGGCGTGGGTGAGCCGCGGCCGCCGCGACGACCTTGCCGGTGAGCTCGGCGCCGAGGTCGTAGAGGCGCTCGGTCGCGAGCGCGGTCGGCTTGTGCACCAGGTCGACCGCGCCACTTTGCAGCGCCTCGACACCGAGCGCGCTCTCGGCGTCCGAGATGCTGACCACCACGACGCGGGGACCTCCGGGTGGCAGGGCGTGCAAGACACCGAGGCCGTCGAGGTTGGGCATGACCAGATCGAGGGTGACGACGTCGGGCTTGAGCTCGGCGATCTTCTCCAGCGCTTCGAGGCCGTCCCGCGCCACCCCGACCACCTGGAGGCGCGGACTGCGCGCCAGTGATTCCCGCAAGACCTTGCGGGCGAACGCCGAATCGTCGACCACCAGGACGCGGATGGGTGTCATCGGGCTGGTCACGGGGACCTCTTGTACAGGAAGACGCCGTTCTTTTCCTCACAGACCAGCGAACCGCCAAATCGCAACAGCGACTCCGAGATCCCGACGAAGAGCGCGCCGCCGGGCCGCAAGCTCTGAGCCAGGCGTTCGACCACCCGTCCGCTGGTCGCGTCCGCGAAGTAGATGAGGACGTTCCGGCAGACGATGGCGTCGAAGGCGCCCAGCGCGGCGATCGCCGTCTCGTCCAGCAGGTTGATGCGACGCCATTCGATCGCCTCCGTGAGGCGCGGGCGGATCGAGAGGCCGTCCTCGTTCGAATCGACCCAGCGTTCGGCAAAGCGCGGGAGCGGTTGGCGGAGGGATCGACGCGCGAGACGGCCCGACTGGGCGCGCGCCAGCGCGGCGGCGCTGATGTCGCTCGCCACCAGCTCGACCCGTTCCAGCAGCCCGCGCGCCGCCAGCAGCATGGCGATGGTGTGCGGCTCCTCGCCGGTGGAGCACGCGGCGCACCAGATGCGAGGCCGGCGGCCGGCATCGACGGCCGGCGCGACGAGGTCGGTGACCATCAGCTCCAGCGGCGGCAGCTCGCGGAAGAGATAGGTCTCGTTCACCACCAGGGACTCGATCAGCACGTCCAGCTCGGCGCGGCCGCCCGGGTCGTAGCGAAGGAAGTAATAGTAGTCCAGCAGCGAGTCGAAGCCGGCCTCGACGGCGCGCTCCCCGACCTTGTCGGCGAAGAGGGGGAGGTGGCTGACGTCGAAGTGCAAGGCGGCGTGCTCGGCCACCAGCCCACTCAGGATCGAGAAGACCTGGAGCGACAGCGGCGGCAGCGCCGACGGCCGGCTCGGGTCACCGGGCGAGAAGGAGGGCACAGACCTTCCGGACCTCGGGCTCGGGATCGTTCATGGCGGCCACTTTCAACAAGGCGATCGCCTCGCGGTTCCCCAGGCCGGCCAGCGTGGTGGCCGCCGCCTTGCGCGCGCGGCTGTTGCGGCCGGTCATGGCGTCCAGGAGGGCCGCGGTCGCCTCCGGCCGGCGCAGGCGGGCCAGCGCGGAGGCGAGCGCGTTCGCGGTCTCGTCGTCGGCCTCCTCGAGCGCGGCGGCCAGGCCCGAGACCCGCCCCTCGACGTGGATCGAGAGCGCGGCGATGATCTGCTCCCGCGCCGCCGACTCACCGAGCAGCTTCGCCAGCCTGGCGGTCGCCGCCGCGCCTGGCACCGCGGCCAGGAGCCCCACGGCCACGGTCCGGATCGTCTCGTCATCGTCGGAGGCCGCCTCCGCCAGCGCTTGCAAGACCTCCGGTGTCTTGAAGCCGGCCATCGCCGACAGCGCCACGATCCGGGTCGCCGACTCGGGCGCGCGCGCGGCCGCCAGCAGGATGGGCAGCGATTCGACGTGCCGGGCGACGCCCAGCCCGACCAGCGCGGCGCGCTGGACGTCGACCTCCGCGCTGGTCGCCGCCTCCTCGAGGGCCTCGAAGGCGCGCGCGCTCTTGAGAAAAGAGAGCGCCTCGACGGCGGCCACCCGCACCTGTCCGGCCGGATCGGTCAGCAGGCCCGCCAGCGACTTGGCCGCGGGCTCGAACTCCAGCCGGCCCAGCGCCTGGCAGGCGTAGTAGCGGACCCAGGGGTCGGAGTCGGCGAGACCCTTCAGGAGATAGGCGCTGACCCGGAGGTCGCCGACGCACTGGCCGAGCGCGCGCATGGCCGCCGCGCGCATCCGGGCGTGGGGGCTCTTGGCCACGCCGAGCAGAGCGTCCCGGGCGCGTGGATCGTCGAAGAACGGCAGCCCCTGCACGGCGGCCTCGCGCACGCGCTCGTCCTCGTCGGTCAGCGCCGCCAACATGGCGTCGACTGACCCGGCGAAACCGAAGTAGGCGAGGATGCGCACGGCGGCGCGACGGACCCGGGAATCGGGCGAGCGAGCAGCCGACAGCGTGAGCGCCTCGGTCTCGCGACCGCCCAGCGACTGGATGGCGCCGACCGCGGCAAACGCCACCCGCGGGTTGGAATCGGCGAGCAAGGGGAAGATGGCCGCCGCCGTGCCCGTCGCGCCCATGCGTCCCAGGGCCTCGCAAGCGGCCGCGCGGACGTCGGGATCGGGGTCCGAGAGGCAGGAGACGACCAGCCCAGACGCGGTCGGATGCGAGACGAGGGGAAGCAGCGCGCGTCGCGCTCCGCCGTCTCGAATGTCGTCGAGGATCTGCGGCTCGACCGCCGGCCCCAGCCGTTTGAGGGTGGCCGACGCGGCCTCCACCACCTCGGGCGGGCCGTCCAGCAGCGCGACCAGCGCGGGCGCCGCCGAGCCGTCGCCCAAAAATTCGAGCACCTTGCAGAGCGCTACCTGTTCGGGGGGATCCGCGCCGGGGAGGGCGTTGACCAGGTGCCGGGCGATGGCGCTGTTCGACCCGCCGCGGATCGCCTCCTCGATCCCCTCGCTGCTCCCGAGGCTCTCGGCGTGACGCTGCCGCAGATCGCCCAGGGCCAGGGCGACGATCCGAACGTTGGGATGGCCGCCGCGCTCGAGCAGCCGCAGCAACGGAGAGACGGCGGCGCGGTCGCCGGTCCGCCCGAGTGCCCGAGCGGCCTCGGCCGCATATTGGGGCTCGCCCAAGAGCCCGGTCAGCGGGGCGACGGCCCGCGGATCTCCGCTGCGCCCGAGGACGTCGATGGCCGGGAAGGTCCGGAAGAAGTTGCCGCTCCCGATCGCCTCGACGAGAGAGTCGACCGCGACCCGTCCCCCGACGCGCCCCAGCGCTTCGATGGCGGACACCGCCACGTTGTCGTCCGGGTGGTGACTGAGCGACACCAGCGTCGGCAGCGCCGTGGTGGCGCGCCGCCGCCCCAGGATCTGGGCCACGTCCGCGACGATGGCCGGATTCGGATCGTCCACCATCGCCGTCAGCGCCGGCGTGGGGTCCGCCGTCGCGGTCGACAGCGTGTCGACGGTGGCGGCGATGCGGGTCTCGCTGTCGCGCCGCGCGCGGAGCCCCGCGCAGAGGGGGGCAATCGCCGGCTCACCCACCGCCGCCAGCGCCGCGATCACGGCGCGCCGAACGGTCCAGCTCGGATCGTCGAGCCGCTCGATGAGCGGCGCAACCCCGGCCGCTCCGTCGGCACCGAGCCGCTCGATCTGCGCGAGGCGCTGGATCTCCTCGGCGCTGAAGGCGAATCTTCCGGGTTCGGTCATGTGGGCTCTGGCGAGCTTGCTTCGGGCGCCGCCCCGCCGCGAGCCCGCAGCACGTTCAGGGCGGTGGTCACCGTCTCCACCGATTCGGCCTGCCGCTCATTCGCCGCGCGGATGCGGCCGATGCCGGTCGCGACCGCGGCGACGTCACGGGCCGTCGTTCCGGCGGTCTTGGTCTGTTGTCCGAGGGTGGTGGCGATCGCCCGGGTGTTGCCGCGGATGTCGGCGATGGCGCGGGTGATCTGCTCGCCGCTGCCGGCCTGTTCGGCGGCCGCGCGAGCGATCGCGGCGATGCCGGTGGCCTGCTTGCTGGCCGAAGCGGCCAGGGTGGTCAGGGCGTCGGCCTGCTCGGAGACGGCGCGCGCGGTCTGTCTGGCCACGCGCCGGACGTCGTCGCAGGCGCGCGACACGCCGCCCATGGCCCGTTCCTGCTCCGAGGTCGCCTTGGTCACCTCACTGGCCAGCTTGGCGACCTGCCGGGCGGCGATCTCGATCTGGCCGAGCGCGCGGGCCTGCTCCGCGACCCCCCTGGCGTTCTGCGCGGCGGCCTGCCTGACCGAGTCGACGGTGCTGGCGACCTCTCCGGCGCCGCGGGCCTGCTCGCCGACCCCGGCGACGATCCGCTGCGTCGAGGCGGTGACCTCGCCGGTCAGCCCGGCCACGGCGGTGAGCGAGCGCGTCTGTTCGGCCATCGCGGCCGCCGCCTGCTGCGCCAGCGTCCGCATCCGGGCGGCGGCCTTGGCCAGCTGGCCGGCTCCCGTCGCCTGTTCGTCGGCGGCGCGGGCCACCTTCTTCACGCTGGTGGCGAGCTGCGCGGTGTCCTTGACCACCGCGCGGACGGCGCGGGCCTGGTCGGCGGTAGCGTCCTTGGTCTGCTTGGCCATCTGGCGCATCTCGGCCGCCGCGCGCGCGGCGCTTTGACTGCCCGCCACCTGCTCGGCGGCGGCGCGCGCGATCGCCTTGCTTTCGTCGCTGACCCGGGCCGTGGACTGGGCCAGCGCCTGCACGGCCTGCGCCTGCTCGCCGCTGGCGCGGTCGATGTCGCCGACGCTGCGGCCGACGGTCTCGATCCCTTGCAGGATGGAGCCCAGCGCCTTCTCGGCGTCCCCCGCCAGGCGCGAGGCATCGTCGCTGACCTTGAGCCCCTCGTTGGAGGCGGTGACGGCGTCGCGCGCGGTCCCTTGCAGGCCGCGCACGATCTTGGCGATGTCGGCGCTGGCCGCCGCCGCGCGATCGGAGAGCGCGCGGATCTCCTCGGCCACCACGGCGAACCCGCGCCCGTGCTCTCCGGCGCGGGCCGCCTCGATGCTGGCGTTCAGCGACAGGAGGTTGGTGCGGTCGGCGATCATGTTGATCGTCTGCACGATGTCGCCAATCTCCTCCGTTCGCTTGCCCATCTCCTTGATGACCGTCGACGACTCCTGCATCGCCTGGCGGACACCGGTCATCCCGGCGATCGAGCGCGCCACCACCGCGCCGCCGCTGCGCGCGGTGGTGGTCACCTCGTCGGCGGTCCGCCGCGTCGAGGAGACCAGCTCGACGATCCGCCGGGCCGCTCCCTCGGCCTGGGTCGAGGTGGCCGCGCTGCCGGTGGCGAGCTGGCTGATCTGATCGGCAGAGCGCGCTACGGTCGTCACCGAGCGAGCGAGCTGCTCGACGGCGGCGGCGCTTCCCTCGATCACGGCGGCGTTCTTCTCGGCGGTGGCGGCCACTTCCTCGATCGACGCCGCCAGCTCGGTCAGGACGCTGGAGCTGTTGGTCGCGCCGGTCTCGATCTCCTTGACCTGCTCGGCGACGTTGCGCGCCGTTCGGGAGATCTGCTCGGCGGTCGCCGAGGTCTCCTCGATGGCGCTGGCCATCTCGGCGCCGTCCTTGGCCACGCGGTCGATCGCCG
>DASYEX010000071.1:0-8272 GCA_036498765.1 Polyangia bacterium | reverse complement strand
GACACGAGGTAGCCGGTCAACCGCGCGACGACCGCTTCGTGAATCTGGTCGAGCGTCGCGCCCGGCTTGACCATCTCGATGGCCGCCTGCTGCGTCTCCAGCACCGCCTCGTAGAAGCGTCGCTGCGGCTCGGAGAAGCGCGCGCCGACGGGAAACGTGCGGGTCACGTCGGCGGTGTACCCGTCGACCTCGCAGCCGGCGTCGATGAGCAGGAGCTGGCCGCGCGCGAGCGGCGAGGCGTTCTCGACGTAGTGGAGGATGGTGGCGTTGACCCCGGCGCCGACGATCGTGCCGTAGCCGGGCCCCGTGCCGCCGCTCTTGCGGAAGGTGTAGTCGACCAGCGCCTCGATCTCGCGCTCGCTGATCCCCTCGCGCGCGCTGAGCATCGCCGCCATGTGCGCCTCGGCGGTGATCTCCGCGGCCCGGCGCAGGATCGCGATCTCGCCTGGCGACTTCAAGAGCCGCATCTCGTGCAACGTGACCCGCGCGTCGACGAGGCGAACCGGCGCGCGCCGGCCGCGACGCTCGCCCGCGCGCAGGCGGCCGAGCAGACGCCCGACCGCGGCGTCCTGCTCGGGCTCACGCCCGAACGGGTAGTGGACCTCCTCGGCGCCCGCGACCACGTCGGCCAGCTTCTCGTCGAGCTCGTCGCTGGAGAAGGCGGCGTCGGCCCCGAACGCGCTCACCGCCCCCTCGAGGCCGGCGCGGCGGCCGGTCCAGGTCTCGGCCGCCGGATCGCGCGGCCGGACGAAGAGCACGAACGGCGTGGCGTGGCCCGGCCGCAGCAGCACCGCCGCGCCGGGCTCGGCGAACCCGGTGAGGTAGAGGATGTCGCTGTCCTGGCGGTACTTGTAGTGCGCGTCCCCGTTGCGCAGCCGCTCGGGCGGCGACATCAGGAGCAGCGCCGCGCTCGGCCCCAGCCGCTCGCAGAGGCGCGCGCGCCGCTCGGCGTAGATCGAGGGAGAGGCGGCGGCGTTGGCGGAGACGGAGACGGACGCGACGGCCATGACAGGGATTTTAGCCTATGATGCGCGCCGACCGATGGCAGCCGATTCCGCGATCGCGGTGGTGAGCACGCGCGGCGCGGCGCGGATCCGCGGCGGGCACCCCTGGGTCTTCCGCCCCGACGTGGTGCGGGGCCCGGCGCGCGACGCGGGCGACGGCGGCCCCGCGCTGGTCGCCGTCGAGGACGGCCGCGGCAAGCGGCTGGGCGTGGCCACCTGGGCGGCGCGCGCGCGGCTGGCGCTGCGGATGGTGGCCCGCGACGGTGAGCCGCGCCCGCTGGCCGAGCTCGTCGACCAGCGCCTGGGCGCCGCGCTGGCGCTGCGGGCCGGGATGGGCCTCGACCGCGACGCCTACCGTCTGGCGCACGCCGAGAGCGACGGCCTCCCCGGCCTGGTGGTCGACCGCTACGCCGACGCTGCGGTCATCCAGACCACCTCGGTGGCGATGAACGCGGCGCGCGGCGAGATCGCCGAGATCGTCCGGGCGCGCACGGGCGCGCGCGTCGTGGTGGCGCGGGACGACGGCTCGGCGCGCGACTTCGAGGACCTCCCCCGGTTCTCGGGCCTCCTCTTCGGCCGGGAGGCGCGCGTCGTCTACCGCCTGGGCGAGAACCACCTCGAGGCCGATCTCCTCGCGGACGGGAAGACGGGCGGCTTCCTCGACCAGGCCGACAACCAGGCGACGCTCGCCGCGCTGGCCCCGCCGGGCGCCCGGGCGCTCGACGCCTTCACCTATCACGGCGGGTTCGCCCTGGCGCTGGCGCGCAAAGGGGGACAAGTCCGCGCCGTCGACGAGAGCGAGGCCGCCGTCGCGCGGGCCACGGCCAACGCCCGCCGCAACGGTCTGCCCAACCTGACGGTCGAGCGCGCCAATTCGTTCGACCTGCTGCGGGCGCTGGAAGGAAACGGCGAGCGGTTCGACGTGGTGGTGATCGACCCGCCCGCGCTGACCAAGCGCGGCGGCGCGGCGGCGCTCGGCACGGCGGCCCGCGCCTACAAGGAGCTCATCCTGCGCGGCGCCCGCCTCACCCGGCCGGGGGGGTTGCTCTGTGCCTGCTCGTGCTCGGGCCGCGTCACCCGCGCGCATTGGGAAGAGATCTGCACCGAGGCGATCAGCGACGCGGGGCACCCCGCGGTCGTCGTCTCGCGGGCTGGCGCCGGCCGCGATCACCCGGAGCTCAGCGGCGTGCCCGAGACCGGGCACCTCAAGGCCTGGACCTACCGGATCCTCCCCTAAGTGGCCACGTTTGAGATGTGGACAAGAAGAAGGCAATCGGCGTGGCGGCGCTGCTGGGGGCCGGGCTGGCGCTGACCTGGATGTTCGGCCTCGGATACCACGCCACCGGCTGGCTCAACTGGGCCATTTGCGCTTCCGCGGTCGTCGCACTGGCGGGGCTCGGCCCGGCGGCGGCCTCGGAGATGTTCGGCATCGGAACCTGGCCGCTCATCGCCATGGTGCTGCTGGCGGTGTGGCTGTTCGGCCTGGCCACCAACGCGACGCGCTGGCTGACCTGGCTGAGCTTCGCGTTCGGCTGCGCCTTCTTGGTCCTCTCGGCGGCGTTCACGGCGGCCAGCAACCACCTCTGGGGGCTGCACCACCGCCGCCAGCTGCACGGACACGCCTAGGGCGACGACGTTCCCGGGCCTAGCCGGCCGCGCCGGCGCTGCCTCTGCCCGCAGCACCGGCAGCGCCCGTAGCGGCCCCACCGTCTTGGCTCGGGATGCCGCCGGCGCCGCCTCCCCCAAGCGCGCCGCCAGCGCCGCCCGCTGCGGTCGTCCCGCCGTCGCGCTTGCCGCCCGGCGCCGGCTGGCTGTAGCCGAGAAGCGCGGCCTGGACGACCGTTCCCGCGGGCGACGTGGGCGTCCCTTGCCAATCGCCGATGATCGCCGGGAACTGGCAGCCTCCTGGGAACCAGGCCCAGGCGGTCCAGCTCGCCAGGTGCAGATCCGCATAGCTGATCAGCGACGAGACGTACGTCTGGATCGCCGTGTCCGTCCCGCAATCGGCGCCGTCGCCGAATTCAGTCACGATCACCGGATCGGTCCTGGTTAGAAATCCCCACCCGCTGTCCCATCGGGCGGGCGCCTTCTCGGGGGCACCGCCATAGGGGTGCGTCGCGTAAAGGATATTGTAGCCCTTGATGCGGTTGTCGGGGACGCCCGACAGATCGTAGGCGTACTGGAGCCCGCCGGCGATCACCAGGTTGTCGGCCTGTGCGCCGCGGACCGCATCGTAGAGCTGTTGCATGCCGGCCGCCGTCCAACCCTCGCTGGTCGGCCCGCCCGACAACCAGGTCGCCCAGGTAACGTCGTGCGGCTCGTTGTAGAGCTCGAAGAGGACGCGTCCGTCGTTCTTGTAGACCGCGGCGAGCTGCGACCAGAAGGTGATCGAGTTGGCGTCCGCCATCAGCTCCTGGCAGCCGCCGTTGCAGCCACCCAGGGTACCGGCGTCGGACCAGTGCAGATCCAGGATGACGTCCATCCCCGCCTGCTCGGCCCACTTGACCGCGGAGTCCACCAGGGCCGGATAGCCGGCGTTGGCATAGGGCGAGTCCGCGAGCCAGAAGTCCTGGTTGAGGGCGATCCGCACGACGTTCGCGTTCCAGCCGGTGGCCATCAACTGAAAATCGGCAGCCGAGATGTTCTGGCCGGTCGGCGACCACTCGAGCGACGGGCGGTCGACACCGTGAAACAGGTGCGGCTGTCCGACGCTGGTGCAGACGGTGTTGCCGGCCACGTAGTAGCCGCCCGGCGCCACGTGCTTGGTCGTCGCCGCGGCGCAGCCGGTGGGCGCAGGGGGAGTGGTGTCGGGCCCGCCGCCCCCGCCGGTCGGAAACAGCGACGAGCAACCCACGACGGTGAACGCGAGGAGAGACGCGGCGACGGAGAGCGACTGGCGAATCAAGTGAGCCTCCTAAGCAATCGAAGAATCACTTATATTGCCTGCGCGGCGGCCTTGGCCAGCAGGTTTTTCGCAAAAACACCGCAAAACACGCCGATTCGCGGACGTCCGAGCGGACGTCCGCGTCAGCTTCCGCGTCAGCTCCAGGGTCGATCGCGGTGTCCGAGACGCGCCGTGACCGCCAGCGCGCCGCGGGCTCCCAACCAGACGGGGAGCGCGAACGCCAGCAATCTGACGTTTTCCTGGTGACGCACGAATCCGATCTTGAGCAAGCAGGCCGCGAGGGCGGCGGCCAGCGCCGTGGTCAGCACGGCTCCGGCGGCCCGGCCGGCCCGCGGCCAACCGAGCGAGACGCCGATCCCGAGCGGGATGAGCGCCAGCGCCCAGGGAGCGAAGAGCAGGATGTTCTGGTTGTGGTGAGCCACGACGTGATCGGTCAGCGCCCAGACGTAGACCAGGAAGCCGCCGACGAACCCCGCCACCAACCCCCAGAGGGCGAGCAGCAGGCCCAGGAAGATGCGCGCCGCGACCGCGGCGGGGCCTCCCCGAGCGGCGGCGCCGCCAAGCAGGAAGAAGATCAAGCCGAGGGCGCAGCCCGCGAGGAAGAAGGTCCGCCCGCGCGCCGGCGGCGTCTCCAGCGGCGGCGACCGGCGCGCCGCGAAGAGCGTGCGCGCCGACCGGACCAGCGGCCGCGGCCCGGCCGGCATCTCGACCGTCACGGCGGCGAGGCCCCGGGCCAGCTCCTCGGGGATGAACATCTCCGCCCAGCGGTCGATGGGCCGATCGGTGTCGGGCCCGAGCACGATGTCCAGCGCGACGTAGAGCGGCCAGTAGTCGGCGGTCATCCGCAGCGCCTGCCCGCGCAGCGTGAGGCGCGCCGGCGCCCGCGCGCTGGCCCGCAGCGCCCCGCCGACGGCGCCGTCGATCGCGTCCCGCACCCGCGTCGCGCAGTTGTCGAGGAAGTAGTCGTATTTGTAGTCGCGGTTCTCGGGGCGGGCGTTGAGGTCGAGGCGCGCGCGCAGCTCGCGCTTCGCCTGCGGAGCGAGCGTCAGCTCCTGCACGTCGATGGTGCGGTTCTCGCGCTCGTACGAGGCGAGCGTCACCGGCAGCGTCGACACCGACAGCCAGTAGGTCATCCGCCCGTGAAGAAAATCGACGATCACCCGCGGCGAGAAGGCAAACGTCCCGAAGTTGTAGACCTTGTCCGTCCCCGCCTCGCCGTCGTGAATCCAGAGCGCGTCGTGGCCGAACTTGAAGAACGGATGATCGCCCGGCCCGAACGTGAGCACGTAGACCGTGAGCGAGTCCGCCCGAACGCGTTCTGAAGGGACGAAGGGCCGAGGCGCGCCCGGCGCGGCGCGGACCACGCCGCCCCCGGCGCTGAGCACCGCGCTCACCAGAGCCGCCAGCACGCGCCGACGCACCATCATCCCAAGGCTATCACCGGGTCCGTCGCAGGACCGCTGCGAAGAAGCCATCGGTATCGTGACGATTCGGCGAAAGTCGGAGGGTCATGCCGTCGCCGAGGCGCTCCGCGCGCTCGCGGCCCCAGATCTCCTTGACGGGGATGGCGACGAAGTCGTCGCGCTCGGCGAGAAATCTTTCGACGACCTTGTCGTTCTCGGCGCGGGCGACGGTGCAGGTCGCGTAGATGAGGCGCCCGCCGACGGCCACCAGGGGCGCGTACGTCACCAGCAGCGCGAGCTGGCGGGCGGGGAACGACTCCACCGTCGCCCGGGTCAGGCGCCAGCGCGCCTCGGGGTTGCGCCGGAGGGTCCCTAGCCCCGAGCAAGGCGCGTCCACCAGGACGCGATCGAATGAGCTCGGGACCCTGAGAGGGTCCCGTGCCCCCCGCGAAGGGCTCGGTCGGGCAGATCCCGCCCGAGCCCACGCGATCGCCCCGCCCTCCCCGACTTGGTGCGCCTCGACGTTCGTCAGGCCCGCGCGGCGGGCGCGGCGGCGCAGCTCTTCCAGCTTCTTGCCGTCGGTGTCGAGCGCCAGCAGGCGCCCCTTGCCGCCCAGCGCGGCGCCGACCGCCAGCGTCTTGCCCCCCGCGCCCGCGCAGGCGTCGACCACCCGCCCGCCGGGCGGCGGCGCGACCAGCTCGGCGACGAGCTGGCTCCCCTCGTCCATCACCTCGAACAGCCCGTCGCGAAACGAAGACAGCGCGAAGGCGTTGATGCGCGTCTCGCAGACCAGCCCCGCCGGCGCCAGCTCCGTCGGCCGCGCGGTGACGTTTTCGTCGGCCAGCCGGGACACCAGCTCCTCTCGCCCGATCCGCGCGGTGTTGGCCCGGATGGCCAGCGGCGCGCGCCGGTTCATCGCCTCGGCCAGCGCCAGCCCCTCCGCCTCGCCGTGATCCTGGACGAGAAGCTCGCAGAGCCAGGTGGGGTACGAAAGCCGCACCGCCTCGCGCTCGAGGCCCTTGCGCGACCCGAGGCCCGCCTCCTCGCCGACCGCGCGCGAAAGGTCGATGGGCGCGCGCGAGAGGCGCTTACTCTCGCCCGCCAGCGCCTCCACCGGGACGCCGTTCCGGGCCTCATAGACCAAGAGCTTGAGCTCGTCGCGGGCGTGCGGGGCCAGCTCGGGCCCGTCGGTGAGCTCCTCAAGGATCGCGCCCAGACGCCGATCCATTCGGATGAGCCCATACACCGTCTCCGAGCAGAGTCGCCGATCGCCGCTCGAAAGCTCGCGGTGCGCGCGGAAGGCCCGCGCGATGAGATCGCTCGCGAAGCCCCACTCCGCGCGCGCCTCCGCCGCGATCTCCAGCGTCAGCGCGCGAGCGCCACCACTCAGCCGCGAGGCGGGCATCCTTGAAAACCAGGTGTTATCGTGAGGACCATGGCCGACTCAGACCAAGCGACGGAAAAAGAGAAGCCGAACCCGTACGACGTCGCGCTGGCACAGCTCGACAAGGCGGCGCGCGTCGCCGGGATCTCCCCCGCGGTGCGTGACATCCTCTCGCAGCCCAAGAACGAGCTCATCGTGAACTTTCCGGTCCGTATGGATAACGGAGAGTACAGGATGTTCAAGGGCTACCGCGTCCAGCACAGCAATATCCTCGGTCCGTACAAGGGCGGCATCCGGTACCACGAGCAGGTCTCGCTCGACGAGGTCAAGGCGTTGGCCTCCTGGATGACCTACAAGTGCGCCCTGCACGACATCCCCTTCGGCGGCGGAAAAGGGGGCATCAAGTTCATGCCCCGCCAGCACTCGCAGGCCGAGCTCGAGCGGATCACCCGTCGGTTCACCCACGCGCTGGGCGCCAACATCGGCCCCGAGTACGACATCCCCGCGCCCGACGTCGGCACCAACGGCCAGATCATGGTCTGGATGATGGACACGTACATGAACGTCGTCGGCTTCACGGACAAGAACGCCAACCGGCGCGTGGTGACCGGCAAGACCCTCAACTCGGGTGGCTCCCTCGGGCGCGAGTCGGCCACCGGCCAGGGGATCGTCCACTGCATCGCCGAGTGGGCGCGCGACCGCCGCTTCGACCTGAACGGCGCCAGCTACACCGTCCAGGGCTACGGCAACGTCGGCTCGAACGCCGCGAAGATCCTGGCCCGCACCGGCGCCACATTGACCGCGGTCGGCGACTGGAAGGGGTACATCGCCAACTCCGACGGCATAAACCCCTTCAAGCTCGCCGACCACGTCCAGAAGACCGGCTCGGTCGTCGGCTACTCGGGCACCCACAGCGTCACGCGCGGCGAGTTCTTCGCCACCCAGGCCGACATCTTCATCCCGGCGGCGCTGGAGCTGGAGATCGGGGTCGAGGAGGCCAAGGCCCTCAACGTCAAGCTGATCGTCGAGGGGGCGAACGGCCCCACCGAGACCGCCGCCGAGCCGATCCTCTACGAGAAGGGGATCGCCCTCATCCCGGACATCCTCGCCAACTCGGGCGGCGTGGTCGTCAGCTATTACGAGTGGCTGCAGAACAAGCGCTCCGAACGCTGGGACCTCGAGGAGGTCGAGGAGCGCCTGGCCAAGCGGATGAAGCGGACGTACCTGAACGTCAGCGAGTACGCCGCCGCCAAGAAGTGCGACTGGCGAGTCGCCGCCATGGCCATCGCCATCGAGCGCATCGGCCGCGCCTACGCCGAGCGGGGCATTTTTCCTTAGATTCGGGGGGCAGTCGCTCGCTACGCTCGCTTGGTGCCCCCCGCGCCCCCGGCTCGCTCCGGGCTGGCAAAGCCTGTCGTCAACTTCGGGGGACGTCGGGCGCTACGCGCCCTTTGGCCCCCGCGCCCCCGCTCGCTCCGGGCTGGCAAAGCCACCCTCCGCTCGCCCCCAGACCTGGGGGCAGTCGCTCGCTTCGCTCACTTTGGCCCCCCGCGCCCCCGGCTCGCTCCGGGCTAGC
>DASYEX010000070.1:0-3040 GCA_036498765.1 Polyangia bacterium | reverse complement strand
GTGCGCAGGATGAAGAACGACACCAGGTCGACGTTGGGATCGCGCCGCAGCATCGAGCGCAGGAACCGCTCGTCCCAGGAGGGGCGCCCGGCCAGGTGCAGGATCCGGACCCGATCGCGGATCACCTTGAGCGTGAACGACTGCTGATTGTTGCCCGACAGCGCCTCGCCGGTGAGGACGGGCGTCGAGATGCGGAACACGAAGTTGCCGGGGTGGTCGGGGAGCCAGTCGAACGAGATCTTCTCCTCCGAGCGATCGCCGCGCAGGACCACGCCGCGGGTGGCGAGGGGCCGGCCGTCCTTCTCCAGCGTCACGGCGACTTGCCGGTCGGGCAGGCCGGTCTGGCGGACGACCGCCTCGATCGTGACGGGCGTGCGCACGAAGGCCAGCTGGTCGGCCAGCACGGCGGCGATCGACAGATCGCGCAGCGACTTCTCTCCCAGCCCGACCGCGTGAATCGGGGCGCCCAGCGCCTCGACGGCGGTGCGGGTGGCGGCGTCGAGCGGGCCTTCGCCGATCCGGCCGGTGTCGACGCCGTCGGAGATCAGCACCACCGCGCCCAGATCGCGACCGGCGTAGCGGGCGCGCAGCTCGCCCAGCGCCTCGCCCATGCGGGTGGCGTCGCCCGTCGGCGTCGCGTGCAACGAAGGCGCCGTCGCCGGCGAGACCGTCTCGCCAAAGGTGTAGAGGTCGACGTCGTGTCCGTCGCGCTGGAGCGCCGCCAGCTCGGGTGCCGCGCGATCGATGAGCGCGGCGGCGCGCTCGGCGCGCGAGCGGCCGCCGTCGGGCGGGCGCACCTCCATCGAGCGCGAGGCGTCGACCAGCACGGCGACGCGGTTGGGGACGCGCGTCACCTGGCGCAGCTCCAGCGTCGGCTCGAGCGCGGTCAGCAGGCAGGCGAGCACGCCCGCGATGCGCAACCCCAGGAGCAGGAGCGCGCGCGCCGGCCGCTCGTCGGTGAGCGTGAGGGCCGACAGCGCGACCGCGACCACCGCCGCCGCCACCAGCAGCGCCACGCCGCCGCGCCCGTAGGTGCTGGCGGCGCCGAGGCCGATGCGCCAGTCGTTGAACCCCCCGGGGAGGTGGCCGAAGAGACTCATCGCGCGTAGCGCCGGGTGCGGAGGATGTAGTCGATGTGCGCCTGCTCGGTCTTGTAGTCGAGACAGAGCGCGTACATGACCAGGTTGACGCCCAGGCGGAACGCCTCCTCGCGCTGGTCTTCGCCCCCCGGGATCACCTCGTGCTCCCAGTGGCCGAACCCGTCGCGCGCCCAGGCCCCACCCAGATCGTTCTGGGTGTAGACGACCGCCAGCCGGCGATCGCGCTCGACCCCTTCTAGGTAGGGCGCCGCGACGATCCGCCCGGGAGCGCCGTGCAATACGTAGAAGGACTTCCAGAGCACGTGTGCCTCGGGGATCCGGATCGGCAGCTCCCCCGGCAACGTCTGCGCGAGCAGCCGCCGCACCGATTCGTCGAACCCGCCGCCGGCGCGCCCCTCGCACGAGTCGATCAGCAAGAAGCCGCCGTAGGTGATGTAGCGGCGTAGCCGCGCGACGTCGCTTTCGGGCGGCAACGCGAAGGCGCGGTCACCCGACAGCACCAGGAACGGATAGCGAAACAGGTTGGGATCGCCGAGGCGCAGATCGATCGCCTCGGGGGCGGTCTGCACGCTGGTCCGGCGCACCACCTCCCAGGCCAGCCGCTTGAGCGCGGTCGGGCGCGGATCGGGGAGCCCGGGCAACGCGAGCCGCGCGAACCGGAACAGCGAGCGATCGCCGATGGCCCGCGCGTCGCGGCGCGGCCCGAGCGCCAGCAGGGCGGGAGCCCCCAGCGCGGCGGACAGGAACCTGCGCCGCGTCCAGCGGTGGGCGCGCGTCCAGCTGTGGGCGCGCGTCCAGCTTTTGGCGGTCGTCCGGCTCAACGATCCGTCGTCCTCTCTTCGAATCGCGCGCGGGCCCTCTTCGCCCCGGCGGCGGTTTGCACTACACTGCCAAGCTCATGCGGCTGTCGCTTCTGATCGCGCTCCTCCTTCTGATGCCCTTCGGAGGGGCCGCGGCCGCCGCCGGCGATTCGCCCGACACGGCGGGAATCGCCGCACCGCCCGCCGCCGCGCCGGCCGCCAACGACGACGAGGCGCAAGCGCCCGATCCGCGGAAGCGATTCCCGCGCATCCAGCCGCCCTCGCTTCTGCACAAGGATCAGTTCGGCATCGCCGTCTTGCCGGGGACCGGCTACCGCATCATCGCGCCCTACAAGGACAACATCTCCTGCGGCCAGAGGATCAACCGCGTCTGCACGGGCCGGCTGCCGTTCTTCATGGACGTGCAGCCGTCGTTCGGGTTCGCCCGTCACTGGGACGTCGTCGTCGACCTGCGGTTCGGCGTCGAGGCCGACTTCAATGGCTCGCATCAGTTCACGGTCATGCCCGGGTTCCGCTACTGGGTGGACGCGGAGCTGCCGACGAAGTTCTTCGCCACGTTCCAGGGCATCTACGACCTCAATCCGCAGCACGATCCGGGCATCAAAGACTACGACTTCGGCGTGCGCAACGCGAACGGCTTCATGTTCGAGGTGATGCGCAATCTCGGCTTCTACTTGCAGTTCGGCGAGACGTTGGGGCTCGTCCGCTGGCTGCGCTTCGAGGTGGACGGTGGAATCGGCGTTCAGGCCAGGTTCCCCTAATTTGGGACCCTCACAGGGTCCCAAGCCTCCCGCGACGAGGTCGAGCCGGCAAAGCCGTCTCGCCGTCACGCGATCACGTTCACGTTCGGGACCCTCGAGGCGTCGTGCATCGTCGGTCGGGTGCTGCCGGCCATGGATCGCCTGGGCGGAGGTGAGCTTTGCTCGCCGGAGCCCGTCGCGGGAGGGTTTGGGAACCCTCCCAGGGTTCCCATGACGATCAAGGTCGTCCGTATGGAGAAAGGGGATGTCGAGGTCGCTTCGGAGATCCTGTTCGACGCGTTCGGCGCCGTCTATCGCCAACGCGGCCATGTTCCGCCCTTCCCTACGCGCGACAGCGCCGCCTGGCTCTGCCGGGCCT
>DASYEX010000069.1:0-4695 GCA_036498765.1 Polyangia bacterium | reverse complement strand
CCGCCCGTCGCGCGCCTCACGCGCGGACCGAGCGTCCACGTGATGACGGGGCGCCGGAGCCGCGGGTCGAGCGCGCCGTCGCGAAGCCCGAGCCGCTCAAGCTCGAGCCGAAACCGGAGCCCAAGGCCGAGCCGAAACCGGAGCCCAAATCAGAGCCCAAAACGGAGCCGAAGCCGGCCCCGGCCAAGGCCGAGAGTCCCAAGGCGATCGCCGCGAAGCCCGAGAGCCTCAAGCCGGCGGCCGCAAAGCCCGAACATCCGAAGGCGGAACCGCGTCGCGCCGCGCCGCTGGCGCAACCGCGCGGCGAGCGCCCCCACACCCCGGCCCCGCGACCGGCGCACCCCCGCGCCGAGCGCTCGCCCGCGCCGTCGTTTGGCGCCCCGCACGACCGACCGACCCACCCGCGGGCCGAGCGCCCGCAACCGCGCGGCGAGCGCCCCTCGTTCGGCGCCCCGCACGCCCGCCCGGCCCCTGCCGAGCGCCCGCAACCGCGCGGCGAGCGCCCCTCGTTCGGCGCCCCGCACGCCCGCCCGGCCCCTGCCGAGCGCCCGCAACCGCGTGGCGAGCGTCCCTCGTTCGGCGCCCCGCACGCCCGACCGGCCCCTGCCGAGCGGCCGCAACCGCGTGGCGAGCGTCCCTCGTTCGGCGCCCCGCACGCCCGACCGGCCCACCCGAACAGACCGGCGCACGTCCCCGCCGAACGCCCGTCGACACCGGCACGCTCCAGCGAAGGGAACAGCCCGGCCTTTCGCTCGCGGACCTCGGCGAAGGTCGAGATCGCGCGAAAGGTTCATCCGCCCTCGCACCTGCGGACCCAGCCTGCCACGGAGACGAAGCCGAAGACGAAGCCAAGAGCGAAGTAGCGCCAGCGTCGGCGAACGCCTCGTCACAGCGGTGACTTCCGGAAACGGGCCATCGCATTTAGATCGCTGGCGCCGCCCGCCGCCCGCTTGTTAAGCTGCCACCGCCATGGCGCCGCGCCTACGAGATGATCTGGTCGCCGCGACGGTGGACGAAGACGGCGTCGCGTACGTCGACCTCACCGATCCGGCCACCGGAATCAACTTCCGTTTCTATGATTTCGAGTACGAGCTCGCCAAGCAGCTCACCGGGCAGCCGCTCGAGGCGGTGGTGGCCTGGGCCAGCGCGACGTATCAGCTCGACCTGACCAGCGAGGCGCTCGATCAGTTCATCGAGAAGCTGGCGGGGCTCGGCTTCCTGGCGGGGGCGGGCGCCGGGGCCCAGCCCGTGGCCTTGGCGCCGGTGTCGCCGTCCTCCAGCTCGGGCCCTTTCGGCAAGCTGCCCGACGTCGCGCTCCCCGCGGGGGGCGAGGCCGAGCCGGTCGAGCTGGCCTCGTCACCCATGTTCGCGGAGGGCGCGCAGAACATTCTCGCCGAGATCGAGAGCGAGCTGTCGTCCTCGGCGTTGATCGAGTCGGGGCCGTCGCCCGTGCCTCCGGCGCTGCCGCCTCCGCCGCCACCGCCCCCCCCGCTGACGGCCGCTGCCACGCCCGCGACGTTGACGGAAGGGGACGCCACCGAATATCGCCTGAAAGAGGCGAAGAGCGGCCTGTTCGCGAAGGGGCGCACCTTGCACGGCATCAACCTGGCGCCGCTGACGCCGATGATGCCGATCGCGCCGCCGCCTCCGCACGAAGGGGGCACGCCCGCTCCGCTGTTGCCGCGCCTGCAGGTGCTGGCCCCCCCGTTGCCCCCGCTCGCCACGGAAACGGCGGAGGAGGCAGCGGCAAAACGTTCGTCGCTCGCCGACACGCTGGAGTCGCCGGTGATGCCCGCGCGGTCGCCGGGGCTGGGGCACGGGAATGACGAGAGCCCCCTGGCCTCGATCGCGCAGGCGATCATGGCCGAGGCCACCGCGCCCAACCGGATCTCCACGCCGACGGGCGCGCTGGAGGCCGGGTCGGGGTCGGTGCGCGCCGGCGACGAAGCCTCCCCGAACAGCTCCTCATCCTCCTCCTGGGCGAACGCGCTGACGAACGAGGTCGAGAAGCCGATCGTGGAGCGCCGCCAGCCGCCGGCGCCCGAGGTGGTGGTGATGCCCCCGGTGGCGGAGGCGCCCGCGCCGCTCCCCCGGCGCAAGGCGCCGTTCTTCGTCGGGCTGCTGCTGGCCGGAGGCGTCGCGGGGGCGGTGGCGCTGGCGACCCGTCCCGAGCAGCATCCGCAGCAGGCCACGCTTCCCGCGCTGGCGGTGCACGTGATCGCGCCCCAGCCCACCACTTACTACCAGTGGTTCGCGCCCTCCGGCACCGTGGCGGCCGGCAAGGACGACGAGCTCGGCTTTCCCATCATGGGCAAGGTTCAAGACGTGATGCCGCCCGGCACCACCTTCTCGGCCGGCGAGCCGGTGGCGCGCCTGCAGGGCGTGGCGGCGCGCGAGCTGAACGTCAACCGCGTGCGTGCGCGCGTGGCCTTCTTCGAGCAGCTGCGAGACTCCAGCCGCGCCGCTGGCAACGAGGTCGGCGCACGTCAGGCCGAGGCGAATCTGGCCGCGCGAACGCACGAGCTGGCCGACGCCCAGGCGAAGCTGGCCGAGATGGAGATCCGACCGCCAGCGGCGGGCCAGATCGGACAGGTCCTGATCGAGCGGGGCGTGCTGGTGAAGCCGGGAACGCCCGTGTTCCGCATTCGCGCCGCCGGTCCCCGGGCGACGTTTTCATTGTCGGCCGAGGACCAGGCCAAGGCGCGGGCCCTCGGTTTCTGTCGCCTCGAGACGGTCCCCGGCACGGGCGCGACCGACGGTGGCGCCACCGAGAAGACGGCGCGCGCCATCGACTGTGCGTTCGCGACACCGGCGGCGGGGGGCGAATCGACGCTGATCGTCGATCTGATCGGCGCGGCCGACGTGGCGCCGGGGACGACCGTCAACCTGGCCAGCGCGCGCTTCGACGGCGTGTTCCCGGTGCCGCGCGCGGCCGTGCAGCACGATGTCGTGACCGGCAACGGTGGCGCCGGCGCCAGGCCGACGGGCGATCAGGTCTGGATCGTCTCCGCCAACGACCTGGCGGAGCGCCGCACCGTCGAGCTGGCCACCACCGTCGACGCGCTGGCCCTGGTCGCGCACGGCCTGAGCGCTGGCGACTCGGTGATCGTCGACCCGCCCGCCACGCTCGCCAACGGCGCCCCGGTCACCGTCACCCGATAGGCGGCTCCCTTTGCCGCCGCGCCGCTAGATCCCGAGGCGGACGAGCTCGAGGATGGGAGCGTCGTCGAGGCCAGCGCGATCGCCACCGGGATGCGCGGCGAGATCGACCCGGCCTTCGACGGCCCAGTCGTCGTCGCCGGTGGGATCGAGGAGCTGCTGCGTGACCCGCCATATGCCCTCGCCGTCGGGGCGAATCGTCGTCAGGTGCGGTCGCCGCGATTCGGGCGTCGCCAGGATCGACGCGTGGTCCTTCCAGTACGGCTCCAGCTCGGTGGCGATGCGGGCCGCCGTCCAGGATTTCTCCGGATCGTGCAGGGCCGCCGCGGCGTCCTCGTAGCGTTTCGACGCCAGCATCTTCACCAGCCGGTGCAGCTCCATGCGCACACGGCCGGCGAAGGCCGCCGGATCCTGTCGCAACGGCCGCAACGTGGCGCGGGCACGCGCTGGCTCGTCGCGGGTGGGCTGCTGGGGACGCCCGTCGGGATCGCGCAGGCTCTCCCACTCCTCGAGCAAGCTCGAGTCGGTCTGGCGCAGCATCGCCCGCAGGTGGGCGGCGATGTCGTCGACCTCCGAGCTGCGAAACGCCGGCGGCACCGTCTGTTCCAGGGTGCGGTACGCGTCGGCGAGATAGCGCAGCAGCACCCCTTCGCTCCGCTCCAACCCCAGCTCGCGCACGTACTCCGAGAACGTCGCCAAGGTCTCGTACATCTCCCGCGCCACCGACTTGGGCCGGATGTTCTCCGTGCCGACCCAGGGATGCTTCTCGGTGAACGCGTTGAACGTCTCGTAGATGAAGTCGCGGCAGGGCTTCGGCCACTCCAGGGTCTCCAGCTCGGCCATGCGCTGCTCGTACTCGACGCCGTCCGCCTTCATCTGCGCCATGCGCTGATCCTTGACCCGATCGAGCTGCTTGCGCAGGACCGCCTCGGGGTTTTCCAGGATCGATTCGACCAGGGTCAGCACGTCGAGCGCGTAGGTGGGGCTCTCCTTGTCGAGCCCGGGCAACGTGTCGAGCAGATACAGCGACAGCGTCTGGTTCAACGAGAAGTCGCGCTGCAGCTCGGCGCTGACCTCGACCACCCGCCCGCGCACCGCCTCGGTCGTCACGACGTCGATGATCCCCGCGCGTCGCAAGGTACGGAAGTACAGCGCCGCGCGCCGCCGGTGCTCGCGCTTCTTGCGATCGCTGTCGTGGCAGAATCGGATCAGATCGATGAGCCCGCGGTAGCCGCCCCCGCGCTCGTGCTTCCGCCCCGACAGCAGATTGATCAGCATCCCGAACGTCACGCCGAAGCGCGACTCGAGCGGCTCGGGCGTCCCCTTGACCAGCCGCTCGAACGTCCCCTTGTCCCAGGGCACATAGCCCTTTTGCGGGGGCTTGCGGGGAACGAACTTCTTGCCCCCCTTCGCCGCCAGCCGCTTGTTCTCGATCACGTGGGCTGGCGCCTGCACCGCCACCGTCCCGCGCGTGTCGAACCCCTTGCGCCCCGCCCGTCCCGCCACCTGCTGAAAGTCGCGCACCCCCAGGATTGC
>DASYEX010000068.1:0-6192 GCA_036498765.1 Polyangia bacterium | reverse complement strand
GAGTTCCAACGCCGGTCCCCGCGTCTGGAACGACGATCGTGCCGGTCGCACCGTCAACGGTCGAGCTACCGGTGGCGCCGCCGCTTCCACAGCCAGCCAGCGTCAAGAAGACGATCGCTCCAGCGAAGGCCCATCTGTCGTCGCGCCATGGATTGAGTCTCGAGCACATCGTCGGCAATCCGTAGCCAGCAAGGACGATGCCTGCGAGCGAGCGCCCCGCAGGCATGGGTGCGACGGCGAAAAGCGATACCGAACATGCAAGACGCCTGCGAAAAAGTCGGCGAAAGGTAACAATCGGGCGCGCGTGGCCGGCGCGCGAGCGCCCATCGGCTGGCCGACAAGTTGCTAGTCGTTGCTAGTCGATGTCAGCCATGAAGCGCGGTCTGGTGGCGATGGTCGGACTGGTTGCCGGGGTGGGGATCGGGAGCGGCTGTGGGGACGGCAGGTCCGGCGCTGCAGCCATCCGGCCCGGTGCCGACGGCAGTGGCCTGGTCGTGGGGACCGACGGCGGCGGCGCGCGTGGAAGCGATGCTGACGCGTCGCCACCCGTCGATACGTCGCTCGACGGGCGCCTGGTCATCAACGAGCTGATGGCCGATAACGTCCTGTCGGCGAGAGACGACGACGGCGCGGCCACGCCCTGGCTCGAGATTTACAACCCGACTTCGCAAGACATCGCCCTCGACGGCTACGGCATCACCGACGACTTCACGGCACCGGGGAAATCGCTCCTGCCCCCAGGCGTCGTCGCGCCCGCCGGCGGCTACCTGATTCTCTACGGCGACGGGAACCCGACGGCGGGGGCCAAGCATCTGGCGGTGTCGCTGACGCCGGCCGGCGGCCAGCTGGGATTGGCGCGCCCGGACGGCAGCTTCATCGACCGCGTCACCTACGGCGCGCAGGACACGGACATCTCGGCGGCGCGCGAGCCCGACGGGTCGAACGCCTGGGTCGCCGAGTGGAACATCTCGCCCGGGGCGCCCAACCCGCCGGGGGCAGGTCAGCCCTTCGGGCCCCAAGCGGCCGCCGATCCGCCGGAGACGATCCCTGCGGCCGGCGACCTGAGCGACCGCGTTCTCGCATATGACCTGATGCCGCAATTCGACCTGGAGATCAGCCCCGACGCCATCGCGTCGCTGCGGGCAGCGCCCGATACCTGGGTTTCGGCTCAGCTCGTCTACGAGGGACGCTCCTACGGTCCCGTGGGGGTCAACCTCAAGGGGACGTCGTCGTTCCAGCCGATCGACGGAAAGCCGGGGTTCCGGGTCAACATCAACAAGTTCGTGAAAGGGGCGAAGTTCTTCGGCCTCAAGGAGTTCCTGCTCAACAACATGACGACCGACCCTTCGATGGAGCACGAGCGGCTCGCCTACTGGATCGGCCGGCAGATCGGCGGCGTCCCCACCTCGCGATCGAATCACGCCTGGGTGACGATGAACGGCGCGCCGCTCGGCCTCTACGCCACCGTCGAGGAGCCCAAGGACCAGCTCATGGCCTACTACTTCACGGACGCCACCGGGCCGGTCTACACCATCAACTACGCCGACTTCCAGGCCGCCTACCTTTCGGACTTCGAGTTTCAGGACGGGACCGCCGACCTGACGCTGATCAGCGACGCCAGCACCGCCCTGGCGATGCAACCGGCCGACGCCGCCGTCGCGGCCGCCGCGCAATACGTCAACCTGCACGAGTTCGCGCGCTACTGGGCGCTCTGCGTGCTGGTCGCCCACTGGGGAGGCTGGCCCTACGCCGCGACCGGCGAGCCGGTCGGCGGGAATGCCGGGACCTACGCCGATCCGACCAGCCAGCAGCTCTATTTCATCCCCGAGGGGATCAACGAAGCCTTCGCCACCTCCGACTACGACTTCATCAACAACGTGAGGTCCGTGCTGGCGCAGGCGTGCGCGGCGTCGTCGTCCTGCTTTCAGGACTTCTCGACACAGCTGAACGCCATCCTCGCGCAGGCCGTGCAGCTCGACTGGGCCGGCGAGCAGATCCGCGTGGCCCAGCAAATCGCCCCCTTCGTGGCGATGGACACCAAGAAACCCTACGCCGACGTCGCCGACGCTCAGAGGCAGGTCGGCTACTTCATCGGCGACCGCGGGACGTACGTCCAGCAATACCTGCTGCCGCCGGGGACGTATCGGCCGCCGACCGACGGCGGGACCGGCACGGTCACTCCCGACGGCGGCGCGCCGACCGCGCCCGACGCCGGGCCATGAGCGTGTCCGGCAGTCCCCGACAGCGCCCGATGGACGCCCAGCAGGACGGCGAGCGCGAGTGCCAGCGATAGGACCCAGGCGATCCCGGTGCTCATGACCATCCGTGCCACCGACATTCCAGCGCCGTCTTTCCTCTCCAAAACTAATCATCCGATGGCCGGATCCCGGAACGCCGAAGAGCTCTGCCGCCTGAATCCGCGGATGTTTGCCTCCTCGAGATGTGACGGATCGTGAGAGGCGCCCGCTAAGCTAGGCGTCGGCCGTGAGCTCGACCGCGCCGCGGCGGAGGATCTCGACCTCCCCGCCGCGCACGCGCACCAGCGTGCTGGGAGCGCCGCCGGCGGTTGGCCCGCCGTCGAGCAGGTGACAGTCAGCGCCCAAGGCCGCGAGCACGGCGGCCGGCGTGGTGGCGGGCGGCTGGCCGGCGCGGTTGGCGCTGGTGGTGGTGACGGGGCCGCCGAAGCGGGCCACCAGCGCGCGGGCCATCGGGTGCGGCGACTGGCGGACCGCCACGCAGCCGTCAGAGACCAACACCGTGGGCAGCCCCGCGCGCGCCGGCAACGCCATCGTCAGCGCGCCCGGCCAGTGGCGGCGCATGAGCTCGGCGGCTGCGGGCGGGATCTCGGCGACCAGGCGGTCGAGCATCGCCGCGCCTTCGATGAGCAGGGAGACCGCCTTTTCACCCCGCCCCTGGCCTTTGACGGCCCGCAGGCGCTCGAGCGCCGTCTCGTCGAAAGCGTCGACGCCGAGGCCGTAAAAGGTCTCCGTCGGGTAGGCGACCACCTCGCCGCGCCGGAGCGCGGCCACCGCGGCGTCGATGTCGGCGTCCGACGCCAGCGTCAGCCTTTGGCTTCGGTACGCGTGGACGGAGCTGGGCTTGCCCAGCGCAGTCCGTCGCGGGAGGGTGCGGGAACCGTCACAGGGTTCCCGCGTTTAATCGAACCTCGGCGTCGCTCTCGAGGACCTTCTTCTTCCGCGCGGCGCGCTCTTCTTCGACCTTGGCCGCCAGCGCGGGGTCGGACAGTGCGGCGATCTGCGCGGCCAGGAGGCCGGCGTTCTCCGAGCCGTTCACCGCCACCGTCGCCACCGGCATCCCCGGCGGCATCTGGACGGTCGAGAGCAGCGAGTCGAACCCGCTCAGCGCGCCGTTGGCGATCGGGACGCCGATCACCGGCCGCGTCGTGTGCGCCGAGACGGCGCCCGCCAGGTGCGCGGCGCCGCCCGCTCCACAGATGAAGGCCTTCACCCCGCGCCGGACCGCGTCCTTGACGAAGGCCGCGGTCTCCTCGGGCGTCCGGTGCGCCGAAAGCACGCGCACCTCCACGACCAGCCCCAGCTTCTGGCAGATCTTGGCGGCCGGTTTCATCGTCTCGAGATCCGACTTCGATCCCATCATGATTGCCACGTCGAGTTTGTCGCTCATGCGCTCTTGGTCCCCCGTAGGCCGATGTCTCGGCGAAAGTGCATTCCGTCGAAGTGAATCTTCTCGATGGCGCCGTAGGCGCGGGCGCGCGCGGCGCCGAGATCGGGCCCGTGGGCCGTCACACCGAGGACCCGGCCGCCGGCGGTCAACAGGCGATCGCCGTCGCGGCGCGTGCCGGCGTGAAAGACCCGCAAGTCGTCGGACCGGGCCGGCAGGCCGGTGATCGCGTCGCCCAGGCGCGGCGACTCCGGATACCCCGCCGCCGCCAGCACCACGCAGGTCGCGACGCCCGGCCGGGCGCGCGGGGTGCCCATCGGCAACGCCCCGGCCGCGGCCGCCGCCAGCCAGGGGAGGAGATCGTCCTCGAGTCTCATCAGCAGCGATTGCGTCTCCGGATCGCCGAGACGACAATTCCACTCGATCACCATGGGGCCGCGATCGGGCGTGAGCATGAGGCCGCCGTAGAGCACGCCGTTGAACGGCCGCCCGGCCTGGGCCAGGGCGCGCAGCGTCGGGGCGAACAGCGTCCCCAGGATTCGTTGCGCGGACGCGGCGTCGACCAGCGGCGACGGTGAATAGGTCCCCATACCGCCGGTGTTCGGTCCTTGGTCCCCCTCACCGACGGCCTTGTGGTCCTCCGCGGAAGGGAGCAGCGCCAGGCGTGTGCCGTCGGTGATCGCCATGAGCGAGACCTCGCGGCCCGTGAGCCGCTCCTCGATCACCACGCGCGCGCCCGCGGCGCCGAACGCGCCCTCTCCGAGCATGCGGCGCGCCGCGGCCTTCGCCTCGGCCTTGTCGGCGGCGACGACCACGCCCTTGCCGGCGGCGAGGCCGTCGGCCTTGACCACCACGTTGCCGGGCTGGGCCTCGATGAAGGCCTCGGCGGCGGCGAGGTCGTCAAACACGCCGAAGGCGGCCGTCGGCACGCCGGCCTCCGCCATCAGACGCTTGGCGAACGCCTTCGACCCTTCGATCTCGGCGGCGCCCTTCGAGGGCCCGAAGAACGACAGGCCGGCCGCCCGCATCGCGTCGCCGAGACCAGCGCAGAGCGCGACCTCGGGCCCGCAGACGACCAGGTCGGCGCGCTCGGCCACCGCAGCGGCGGTCAGCTCGGCGATCGCGTCGGCGGCGATGGGAATGCAGGTGACCTTCGGCTCGGCGGCGATCCCGGGGTTGCCCGGCGCGACCACCAGCCGCTCGCACAGCGGGCTGGCCGCGATCTTCCAGGCCAGCGCGTGCTCGCGGCCCCCGGAGCCTATGAGGAAAACGCGCATGCTAGTGGCGGAAGTGCCTCTCGCCGATCATCACCATCGCCATGCCGTGCTCGTCGGCGGCGGCGACCGACTCGGCGTCGCGCATCGAGCCGCCCGGCTGGATGACCGACAGCGCGCCCGCCTTGGCCGCCTCGTCGACGCCGTCGCGGAACGGGAAGTAGGCGTCGGAGGCGACCGCCGACCCGGCCAGCGGCGCGCGCGCCTTCGACACGGCGATCCGAACCGAATCGACGCGCGACATCTGGCCGGCGCCGATCCCCAGCGTGCGGCCGTCGGCGGCGAACACGATGGCGTTCGACTTGACGTGCTTGCAGACCCGCCAGGCGAAGTCGAGATCGCGCAGCTCGGCGGCGGTCGGCGCGCGCTTGGAGGCGACCTTGGCGTCGGCGGCGTTGGCGGTGTCGCGGTCGCGCGACTGGACCAGGAACCCGCCCGCCACGCTGCGCAGCTCGACGGCGCCCGGCGCGTCGCGGCCGATCTCGGCGGTGAGCAAGCGCAGGTTCTTCTTGGCCGAAAGCTGCGCCAGCGCCTCGGGCGAGAACGCCGGCGCGATGACGCACTCGAGGAAGGTCTCGGACAGCTCGCGTCCGAGCTCGGCGTCCACGGGACGGTTGACGGCCACGATGCCGCCGAAGGCCGACACCGGGTCGGTCTCGCGCGCGCGGCGTTAGGCCTCGGCGACGCCCGCCGGTGAGAGGGCGGCGCCGCACGGCGTGTTGTGCTTGATGATGGCCGCAGCCGGCTCGCTGAACTCCGCGCAGAGCCGCATGGCTGCGTCGAGATCGAGCAGGTTGTTGTAGGAGAGCTCCTTGCCCTGCAGCACCCCGGCGCGCGCCAGCGACGGGCCCGCGGCCTCGACGGCGTAAAAGGCCGCCTTCTGGTGCGGGTTCTCGCCGTAGCGCAGCGCGCGCGCCAGCGTCCCCGAAATGACCAGCGCCTCCGGGAAGTCGGCGAGCGGCGCCTCGGGCGTCGACATCCGACCGAGGTGAGAGGCGATCGCGCCGTCGTAGGCGGCCGTGTGGGCGAACGCCTTGCGCGCCAGGCGGAAGCGCGTGGCGGCCGAGACCTCGCCGTCGGCGTCCAGCTCGGCCAGCACCGGGGCGTAGTCGGCCGGATCGACGATCACCGCCACCCGCTCGTGGTTCTTGGCCGCCGAGCGAATCATCGCCGGGCCGCCGATGTCGATGTTCTCGATGATCTCCTCGAAGGGCGCGCCGCGCGCGACCGTCTCGCGGAACGGGTAGAGGTTCACCACCACCAGATCGATGGGGTC
>DASYEX010000067.1:0-14104 GCA_036498765.1 Polyangia bacterium | reverse complement strand
TTCGCGGCGTGGCTCGGCGGCCGCCTCTCGCCGGCGGCGACCACGCGCGCCCTCGTCGCCCTGACCTGTCTCGACCTGGCCGCGCAGTGGCTCCCCTACCGGCAGTCGCGCCCCGCGGCCGAGGTGCTGCCCGCGCCCGCGGTCGTGGCCGCCCTGGCGGCGGCGCCGGGGCGGGTCCTCGTGCGCGCCTTCACCGAGCGGGGTCAGGCCGACATCGTCCCGCTCGCCAACTGGGGAGAGGGGGCCGGCTTCGACGACCTGCGGGGCTACAACCAGCTCGCCCCGCCCGACACGCTGGCCCTGCTCGCGCGCGCCGACACGGGCGGGCGGATGCTCAAGCTCCCCGACGCGCTCGGCGGCTTCGATCCCGCGGACTGGCTGCTCGATCTGACCGGCGTCACCCGGATCGCCGCGCGCGCGGGCGAATGGCCGGCGCGCTGGTCGGCGCTGCCGCTGGAAGCCGCGGGGGCCGGCTGGGAGGTCCGGCGGCGCTCCGGGGCGTTGCCCCGCGCCTGGCTGGTCGGCGCCGTCGAGCGCCACCCCGAACGCCAGATCCTCGATCGTCTGCCGTCTGTCGATCCGCGGCGCGTGGCCCTGGTCGCGGAGGCGGCCGCGCCGGAGCTCCCCACGGTCGCGGCGGCAGGCCCTGTCGGAAGCGCGCATCTCTCGGACCCGGGGCCCGACGACGTCGCGCTGGAGGTCGACGCTGCCCGCCCGGCGCTGGCCGTCCTCGGCGACCGGTTCGATCCGGACTGGTCCGTGGAGGTCGACGGCGCGCCGCGGCCGTTGCTCCGCGCCGACGGGATCTTCCGCGCCGTCGAGGTCCCCGCCGGCCGACACGCGGTGCGCTTCCACTACCGGACGCCCGGCGCGCTCGGCTGGCCCATCACCGCCGCCACGCTGGGGCTGGTGGTCTTTGCGGCGCTGGCGGCGGGCCTCCGGATCCTGGTCGTCGGCCCGGGCCCCGCTCACAGCCCGACGAAGATCGACGCGCCCGCGGTCTCCTCCCGCGTGGTGAGCGTCTCGCCGAGCAGCCCGCTCGACCAGAACTAGCGGGGCCGCTCGACGACAAATTCTTCACCGCCACGGCGGCCGCCAAGGGCGCGACCGCCGTAGCAGGAAACGGCTGACGCCGGCGCTTCAGCCGGCGCAGATCGACGAGCCGCAGGTGAAGGCCGCCACCGCGGGCGAGTAGACGCAGGCGTTGCCGCAGCCCGCGCAGTCGGCCGTGGCGTCGATGCAGGTGTCAGCGGCCGTGTGACAATAGAAGCCCTGAAACGTCCCGCAATACCCGCGGCTCGGGGAGCAGTAACCGCCCGGACCGCAGTCACTGTCGAGGCGGCAATTCGCGGTCACGCAGAAGTTGGGATGAAAGGCGGCGTTCCCACCGTAGTAGTCGCTCGAGCAGGCGCACACGCCGGTCGAGCCGCAGTCGGTGTCGGTCAGACACTGATCGAACGAACACGCGCCGTGCACGCAGTAACGGTAAAGGCTGCTCGTGTTGGCCGCACAGTCGGCGTCGGCCGTGCACGAGGGGACGCCCCCGTCGGGCGCCGGCGGCTGATTGCTCGCTTTGCACGCAGGGGCCGTGGCGCGGTGCTCGCTCGGGATTTCGCCGCTCTTGGCGACGGTGCAGGCCACGGGCGGCACACCGCCGGCGCCGCCGGGTCCCCCGTCGAAGGTGCCGCCGGTGCCGCCGGTCGCCAGGCTGCCCCCCTCACCGGTCGTACCGGCCGCGCTGCCGCCCGTCCCGCTGCCCGGCGGCATGAGCGAGCCGCCGCACCCCACGCCTGCCAGCGCGACGAAGGCGATCCCCAGGGCGACGAGCGGTGCAGAGTTTCGTGGGAGCGGTTTCATGGTGGCACCTCGGTTCCTTTCAAAGAGCGTGAAGGTAAGTCAGCAGATCCTGTCGTTGCTGGTCAGAGAAGTTGAGGCCGTAGCCGTGCCCCGGCACGGCGCCCAAGCCGTGAAGGCGCTGCGCGAACACCTCGGTGAGCCGCGCCGGATCGAACATCGCGTCGAGCGACGGCAGCGTTCCGTCGTGCAGCAGAGGGCCGCGGGTGCCGACGCCGTGGAGCGACGGCACGCGATACGTTCCCGTTCCCCGATCGGCGGAGAGCCCGAGCAAAGGGTCGGTCCCGACGACCGCCAGCGGGACTGGCTCGCCGGTGAGCGCGGGCGGCGCGTGGCAGGCGGCGCAGCTCTGCTGGAACAGCGCCGCGCCGTTGGGCGAAGCGGCCGACGCGTCTGCGCTCGGCGGCAACGACGCGCCCAGCGACTGGACGTAAGCGGCGAGCGCCAGCGCCACCACGCGCGGCGGGCGGATTGCCTCGCCCCAAGAGGTGATGAGCAACGTCTCGACCCGGATCGCCAGCGTGGTCAGATCGCGCGCCCGCACCGTGGCGTCCTGCTGGAGATAGGTGAGGAACGAAACCGGGCGCAGATCCGGAATGCGCGCCGGCTCGGTCCCCGTCGCCGTCGTGACGTCGAGGCGGCCGGGCCCCCAGGCGGCGTGAGGATCCTGCGAGAGCGCCGCCGGGATTCCTTGGGCCGCCAGGATCGCGGCGCCGATGTCGAGGGTGGCGTTCGGCACGCCCGGCGCGATCGCGCCGTCGGCCCCGGCGACCGCGTGGCAGCTCGAACAGGTCAGCGCCACCGCCACCGAGCCGTCGCCCATCCGCGCGCGCACGAGCCCGCCGACCCCGCGCGCCGGATCGACCCACAACCCATACCGGGCGGCCGCGGCGCGCGAGGTGAGCGCGACGCTCAGGTAGGGGGCCAGCTGGGCGGGGTAACGGGCGAACGCCGCTTCACCGAGCGCGAGCAGCGCCGGATCGTCGGGCGACGAAACGGACGCCGGGAGCGCCAGCGGCGCCGCCGACGCCGGCAGCGCCGCCGGTGGGGCTCCCCCCGGCGCGTCGAGCTCGCCCGCGGCGATCGGCGCAGCCGCCGGGTTCCACGCCGGGAGGCGCTCCCAGTCGGCCGCGTCGCCGGTCGCGTAGTGGGCGAGGCGCAGCGCCGAGTAGCCGTTGCTGGGGTTCACCAGCGACGCCGTCAGCTCGGCCCGCGCGTAGGCCGGGTCGTCCAGATACGCGACCGTCGGAGCGGCGGCCGATGGCGGCAGCTCGCACGCGAGCCCGGCGACGAGACCCCAACCGATCGACAGAGCAACTCCGACTCTCACGTGCGCACGACGATCCTGCGCGATCTGCCTGCAAAGGGAAGGCCGACCCGCTCCCGCGAGAAACTCGGCCCGATCGGGGCCAAGGGTCCCTGTTTTTTGAGGGTTCGCGACCGGACATGTCGCGCTTTTTCGGCGCCGCGCCGCGCCCCTCCGGTCGCGCCCGGATCGCCTCCCGCGTTGGCGGCGACACCTTCGCGTGCAGCGCCGCCGCGTCACCGATCACCTCGAGCGGGGCGATGATGAGCGGAACGCCGCCGACCTCGGGGGTGCCGGCGCCCACGTACCAGACGATCCGAATGCAAAGGCGCACCTTCGCCACCCTGGCGGCGCGCCGATGGCCGCCCTCTACACCACCGACGGGCGTCCTTACCGCGGGCGGGCCTGGCTCTACTCCTGCGACCAGGGGATGATCTGGGCGGCGATGTTTCTCGACCTCTACGCCTGAAGGTCACTCGTCCCGGTCGCCGGCATCCGCCTGCTGCTTGATCCGATTCAGCAGTCCGCCGAACGACTCGCGGGCGATGATCCGGTCGAACATGTCGCGATAGCTCTCGAGCAGACTCTCACCGTCGGTCACAAGATCGTAGACGACCCACCGCTCGCCCTTCCAGAGCAGGCGATATTCGATCGCCATCTGGTGGGGCTTGCCCCGCGATCGCCCGGACAGCCGGGCGAACACGCTGGCCGTCCCGTGCGACGAGACGGACTCCCGCTCGAAACGAATGCGGAGCTCGGCGCCCAGATACGTCTCGCGCATCCGGTACCGGCTCTCGATCAATTTTCCCAGGCTGGTGACGAACTGGGAGCGATCGTCGCTCGACAGCTTGACCCAGGTGCCTCCCAGGGCCCGCCGGCTGATCTCGCCATAGTCCATCGATCCGCCGACCAGTCGCTTGACGAGACTACGCTGCGCGCCCGCCTCGGGTGACCAACTGGGATAGGACCGCCGCAATGAGGACTGGAGCGCATCCGTCGACTGAATCAGTTGAGTCATCGGGCTCGCGGGCTCGGTGACCGGCCGGTCGGAACGGACCGGTTCGTCCCGACCCAAGGTCCAGCACAGGACCGCCAGCCCTAGACTGAGGCTCACGTCACACCCGGTTCGGCGGCGGGCGGCGCCGCCGCGCCGGGAATTCGCCGCTTGGTCTTCATTGGTCGATTGGTTGCTTGGAGCAATGATTGCGTTCGTTGGTTTGCGCCGCCCGGAACCACGGGGCGATCGTCCCCGACCTCGAAGGCGGACAGAGCAACGGCGGCAGCGCACACCAGCCGCTCGGCATGAAGGTGCGGCCGATGAAGCCGCCCGTGTTCCAGGAGCACTCGCGCAGGTCCGCGCAGGGTCGCACCAGATGAGAACGATGTTGGCCACCGCCGCGGAGGGCGCGCTCGCGATCGGGCAAAACGGATCGCGCGCGTCGATCGACGCGCCGTCGGACGCGTCCCTCGTCCCCAGCGCCGCGTCCCGCGCCGGGCTTGGTCCGCCCCCCCACCCGTCGTGCTGACCCGATCGCCCCCGTCGCCGCGCGCTCCGGCGGTCCCGACGTCACCACCGCCGACGCCGAGCCCGTCGCCCCGCCCGCCCGCGCGGCCGATGCCCGTCAGAAATCCGCCGCCGCCGCCGCCACCGCCGATGCCCGTCGGAGATCCGCCGGCGGCGCCCGGCGATCCCGCGCCGCCGCCGTCGGTGCGCACGTTGCCGCCGCGTCCGGCGCTCGACGCTGCGTCGGGGCCGCCACCGAGCGGGCGTCTACACGCCGCAAGGAGCGAAAAACTCAGCAAAAATCTGCCGAGGCGTCGCATCTTTTGCTCTCGCGCCACCCGAGCCAATTGCTCTTTCCACAGTTCTAGGATATTTGAAGTCGTCCCTCGTACGAAGTTTAGCCCAAAGGAGATCAGATGAAATCGACCTCGATCTGGAAGCGGATTTCGGCGGTTGCTTTGTTGGTGGCTGCGCTCGGTGGTACCGGCGCGGTGGTCGGCGGCTGCGCCTATGGCGGCGTCGCGGCTGCTCCCGATGGTTCGATCGTGATCACGCGGAACGACCTGTTCCTGTTCGGCGCCCTCCGCAAGGTGTTCGTTTGCAAGGTCGCTGGCAGCACGCTCAACTGCGCCGAGACGGCGGCTCCGTAGTTTTTTTCAAACGGGCAGGGCCGGCGCACGCGTCGACCCTGCCCTTTTTTTTATGCGCGCGCGAAAATCGCTTCCGCTCCTCTGCGCCCTGGCCGGCCTCGTGGCCGCGGGTGCGGGCTGTCGGACCCGGGTGAAGCACGACGAGCCGGCGGCCGACGCCGTCGGGTTCGAGCTCCCCGGCAACGGCGCGGTCGCGCACGGCGCCCTGCTCACGAAGCCGCCCGGGCGCGAGGAGCCGTTCGTCCCCTACGTTGCCGTCGGCGCCACCGGCTGGGTGGCCGCCTGTCGCGGCGAGGCGGGCGCGACGTCGCCGCTCTTCAGCTTCGAGACCGACGCCCACGGCGCCCTGCGCGCCGCGGCCGCCGACGCGGGCGCCACGCCGCGCGATCGCTGCCTGGCGGCGCGCGCGGCCGCCGGGGCCGCCCCGTCGGGCCTGCCCGCCGAGACACGCGTGACCGTCCAGCTCGCCCTGCGCGCCCCCTGACGCCGACCCCGGGCGGACCGCGTGCCTGCTGCTAGCGGGCGTGGTGCAGGACGACGCCGCTGTTCTTGCCGTCCGTGCTGACGCCGACCGCCCAGACGTCGTCGACCGACGAGCCGTGCACCTTGGTGAGCGTCGGGTAGTAGGGAAACGCGCCCTCCAGGATCTGCGACCAGGCCGTGCCATCCCAGTGATCGATGGACCCGAGGTCGCCGACGGCCCAGACGTCGTCGGGCGCGGCGCCCCAGACGGACTCCGCGGCCACGATGAAGTTGGTGCTGGGATCGGGCGAGGTGTCGGTCCAGGCGCTTCCGTCCCAGTGTGCGAGCGCCGCGGAGCCCACCGCCCAGACGTCAGCGGCGCCGAAGCCCCAGAGGCCGCTGGCCCCTCCGGCGGCGACGCCGCCGCTCGCGGCACTCCAGGCGCCGCCGGCAAAGCGCGAGATCCCGAAGATGCCGCAGGCGAAGAGCGGGCCGCCCGGGCCGCCGGAGACGCCCCAGAGATCCTCGACGTCGATCGTCTCGGCGATGGTGGTCGACCACGAGGTTCCGTCGAAGTGGAACACCCGGCTGTTGAGCGAATCACCGATCCACAGATCGTCGTCGGAGGTCCCCCAGACCGACTGGAGATCGGTGGGCGCGATCGCGCCGCCGAAGTCGAGCGCGGACCAGGCGGCGCCGTCCCAGCGCAGAAGGGTCACGCCGCTCACGGCGTAGAGATCGTCGGGCGCGAAGCCCCAGAAGTCGGCCACCAGCCCGGCCGTCGGCGTGGCGATCTCGGTCCAGCTCCTGCCATCGAAGTGCAGCACGCCTTCGGTCCCCACCCAGACGTCGGCGGGGCCGAATGACCAGACCGCCGTCGCCCCCACCGACGCGGGCACGGCGACCTGCTGCCAGCCGCCGTCGACCGCGCCGCCGCCGCAACCGGTGACGCCCGCCAGGAGAGCCACCAGCGCCAGCGCTCGCACGCGGCGATCGTACACCTGGGGCGGCGGCGCCGAAACGCCGCGCGGCGCGCCCGCGGGAGAGGCTCACGACGGAGGCCTGCAATAGTCCTGACGACACGTCCCTACGATACGTCCTGGGCCAGCTCCGCGAGCCAGGCGCGGCGAACGACCTCGTGGGGGATTCCGCCGCCCAGCTTCCAGAGCGACCGGCGACGCCGCTCGAGCTCGCGGAGCTCGGCCGCCGTCAGGACCAGCGGTCCGGGCGGGCATCCGATCACCACCCGCAGGATCTGGGCGCAGCACCGACTGTCGTCGCCGCGCGGGCCTGTCACGCAGTAGAGCAGCAGATCTTGCCGGCGGACGCGCGCCTCCCAGATCGGATCGGGTGGCCGGCCCAACCGTCCGGCCACCGGCCGGCGGTCGCGGGTCACTGCCTCAGCGCGCCGGGCCAACGCCGCGGCCGCCTCCAGGAGGGGCCGCCGCTCGAGCGCCGACAGCGCCCGGATCCCGCTCCATGCCTCGCTCGTCCACTCGACCTCGAAGAACATCGCGGGCAGGGTTGTCGGATCGTCGCGCCGTTCGTTGCGGTATCGTCGGCAGCGTGAAGCTCCCTCCGCTACGTTCCGGGCTCATCCTTGCGGCCACCGCCGCGCTCTCCTGTGCGTCGGCGCCGCCCCCCAAACCGGCGGCGGCTCCCGGTCCCGCCACGACGGCCACCCCGGGCGCGGCACCGATCACTGACGACGGTCCGGCTGTCGAGCGCGTCGCGGTGCCGGCCGACGGTCCTGCGCGCGGCGCCGCGGCGGCGAAGGTGACGATCGTCGAGTTCTCCGACTTCCAGTGCCCGTTCTGCGCGCGCGTGAACCCCACGCTCGAGCAGCTTCGTTCGACGTACCCCGACCTGCGCATTGTCTTCCGGAACAATCCGCTTCCGTTTCACCCGAACGCGGCGCTGGCCGCCGAAGCAGCACTGGCGGCCGAGGCACAGGGGAAGTTCTGGGAGATGCACGACAAGCTGTTCGCCAACCAGCAGGACCTTGGACGCGAGGGGCTGGAGGCGCGCGCCGCGGAGCTGGGCCTCGACATGGCGGCTTTCCGCAAGGCGCTCGACACCCACGCCGCCAAGGCGCGGGTCGACGCCGACGTGGCGCTGGCCGGTCAGCTCGGCGTGCGCGGAACGCCCACCTTCTTCATCGACGGGCGCAGCGTGATGGGGGCGCAGCCGCTCGCCGAGTTCAAGAAGGTCATCGACGACGAGCTCGCCCGCGCCGATCGGCTGCTCGGGCGGGGCGTCCCGCGCGCCAATCTCTACGCCACCTTCCTCAATGCCGCAAAGCCAGCGATGGCGCGCGACGACGCCGGCTCGGGCGCCGGCCCGACGGTCTATCGGGTGCCGACGCTCGACGCTCCGGTCCGCGGCGGCACCCAGCCGAAGGTCACCATCATCGAGTTCGCCGACTTCCAGTGCCCCTTCTGCGCCCGGGTCGAGCCGACGCTGGAGACGCTGCTGCGCAGCTACGGCCCCGACGTGGCGCTCGTCTACCGCCACAATCCTCTTCCGTTCCATCACAACGCCCTGCCGGCCGCCCTGGCGGCCGAGGCGGCGCGCGCGCAGGGGAAGTTCTGGGAGATGCACGACCTCCTCTACGCGCACCAGCAGGATCTCGATCGCGCCGCGCTCGAGGGGTACGCGCTCAAGCTCGGCCTCGACCTCCCGCGCTTCAAGGCCGCGCTCGAGGGCCAGACGGACAAGGCGCGCATCGACCGCGACGCCGACGACGCGCAACGTTTCTCCGCGGGCGGCACGCCGGTCTTCTTCATCAACGGCCGATCCCTGCGAGGCGCCCAGCCGATCGAAGCGTTCAAAAACACGATCGACGAGGAGCTGCACAAGGCCGACGCCCTCCTCGCCGCCGGCACGCCGCGCGCCGCTCTCTATGCGGCGCTGACCAAGGACGGGCTCGACAAGCGCAGCGAGCCCCCCGCCGCGCCCGCCAAGCCCGACCCCGACGCGAACCGCCGTTTCAAGCTCGACCTCGCCGGCGCACCCGCGCGCGGCCCGGCGGACGCGCCCGTCACCATCGTAGAGTTCGCCGACTTCCAGTGCCCGTTCTGCGCGCGCGCCGACGAGACGCTCGAGCGCCTCCGCCACGAGTATCCTGACCGGGTCCGATTCGTCTGGCGCGACCTGCCGCTCCCCTTCCACGAGCAGGCCCGCCCGGCCGCCATCGCCTCGCGCGCCGCTGCCGCGCAAGGCAAATTCTGGGCGATGCACGATCGCCTCTACGCCGCCGAGCACGGCACGCTGGGGCGCGAGCAGTACGAGAAGAACGCCGCCGAGCTGGGCCTCGACGTGGCGAAGTTCAAGGCCGCGCTGGACGCCGAGGTGGGCAAGGCGGGGATCGACGCCGACGCGCTGGCGGCGGCCAAGGTCGGCGCCACCGGGACGCCCACCTTCTTCGTCAACGGCAAGCGGCTGGTGGGCGCGCAGCCGTACGAGACCTTCAAGTCGATGGTCGATGCCGAGCTGAAGAACGCGGAGGCGATGACGGCCAAGGGGACTCCACGCGCGAAGATCTACGCCGCGCTGATGAAGGACGCGCTGGCGGTACGCCCGCCCGACACGACCGACGCCGCCGACGACCAGGAACCCGCGCGCCCCGAGGACGACACCACGGTCTACGCGGTCAAGCCGGGTGACGGGCCCTCGAAGGGCGCCGTCGACGCACCGCTGGTGCTGATCGTCTTCTCGGACTTCCAGTGCCCCTTTTGCAAGCGGGTCGAGCCGACGCTGGCAGCGCTGCAGAAGCAGTACGGCGGGAAGCTGCGCGTCGTCTGGAAGAACTATCCGCTGCCGTTCCACGCCGACGCGACGCCGGCCGCCGAGGCAGCGCTGGCCGCCGACGCGCAGGGGAAGTTCTGGCCGATGCACGACATGCTGTTCGAGCACAATGGCGCGCTCGACCGCGCCAGCCTGGAGAAGTACGCGCAAGAGCTGGGGCTCGACATGACCCGCTTCAAGGCCGACCTGGACGCCGAGCGCTACCAGGCACGCATCGAGGCCGATAAGCAGGAGGCCGCCGCGGTGGGCGTCGAGGGGACGCCTGCCGCCTTCATCAATGGCCGCAAGATCGCCGGCGCCTACCCGCTCGAGACCTTCCAGGCGATCGCCGACGCCGAGCTGACCAAGGCCGAGGGTGCCGCGGCGAAGGGGAAGAAGACCGCCGCCCACAAGGCGCGCTGAGCCGACCAGCTTTGGCTCTCGCGCCCTCGTAGACTACCCGGCGAGGGCGGCGACGCGGGCCGTGACCAGACCCGAGGTCTTACGGAACGCCTCGTCCCAGGCAGCGGCGCCCAGCCAGCCGTGGTCGGCCAGCGTGTCGGCCAGCGTGTCGGCCAGCGTGTCGGCGACGACCGGCGGGATCTCGGGTGGCGTCACCGCTCGCGGCGCCTTGGCGAGCGCGGCCTGCAAGTGACGGCGAACAGGATCGCCGCCCCGCTCACAGCACCAGCGGACGACGTCCCAGGCAAGGTCGGCGTGAGACGACTCGTCGCGCGCGATGATGGCCAGCGCCGCCCAGGCGCTGACGTCGCGCGCGCGCTCGAGCGCTCGCCAGGCCACCTCGGCGGCGACCCCCTCGAGGAGGCAGCCGTCGATCAGCGACTCAGCGGCGAGCTCGGCCAATGACGTCGCGGTGACGGCCGGCGCCCGCCGCAGCTCGAGCAGCGGCCCAGGTCCGACCGGTATGCCGGCGTAGGCGCTGGCGAGCGAGAAGGCCAGGCGCGCGTGCTCGATCTCGTCGAGCGCCGCACGGTGGGCTGCCGCGACCAACCCCGCCGGCGCGCCCAGCGCCACCAGCGACAGCGACAGCCGCGAGAAGGCGGGGATCGACGCGTGCTCGCTCCGCGCGCTCTCGGTCCAGAGGCGCGCCAGCACGGCGCGGGCATCCGACGGCACCGCCGCAGCGCCCGGGAACGGGCGGTCGATCTCCCAGCCCGCGCCGTCGATCGCGCGCGCCGCCACCACCCGCCGGGCCACGCGCAACGTCCGCCCCCCCACCGTGTTCGGAGGCGGCCCCTGGGTGAACGCCAACAGAACCACGGTGACCACCCCGAGGAAGGCCACCCCGGCAGCGGCCGCGATGAGGGGCCCTCGCGCCGCGCGATTCGGCTCCTCGACCCGCGCCGCCTTCACCGAATCGAGCGGCACCCGGTACGACTGCCCGGCGACGTCCACGCCGTTGAAGACGCCGTCCTTCACCGCGATCGACTTGAACGACCCGCCGTAGGTTCCGCCCGGCAGATCGAGGAAGATCTGCGAGTCCCCCGCGATCTCCGTCGGCTTGTCGTCGGGCGACAGGACGGACACCGTTCCGCCCGCCGGCTCGCCGTCGTGGTACCCGTCGAGCCGCACCAGCTCCGATGGCTTGATGGGGGCCGTCACGTAGCACCCACCCAGCAGGAGGAGCGCCCCCACCAGCAACCGGCACTGCCAACCGAAACCGATCGATGCCCGATGGGTCACGATCGGGATGGTAGCAAGTGGTGTACCTGAATTGGCCGCGGCGTGGCGGGCCTTCGTTGCCAATGTGCCCGGCTCGGGCCGCCGATCGCGACAGGTTTGTCAGCCCCGCAGGCTACTCGGCCTCCGGTTTGGCGACGTGGCTCGGGGGCGCGGAGACGCGGGCCTCGACGCGGGCCCCGGCCTCTGCGAGCGCCCGCATGTGCCCGACGACGAGGCGATTGTCGTCGACGAGATCGTGCAGCGCCGCCTCTGCGACCCCGAAGCGTTCGACCGTCTCGGCGCGCATCGCGCGAATCTCGTCGCGAACTTCGTTCCAACGTCCGTTGCTGGAGGCCCGCAACGCCCGGAGCTCGTCGCGCCGCCAACCATCGCCACCTCCGCGGGCACTCTAGCAGACGCGTTCGCCGTTCAGCGTCGAAGATTGGCGTGATCGGCCGCACCACCGTCGGTGGTGCGGGACGGTTCGAGAAACGTCGCTCAGTTGAGGAGCAGGGCGGTCGAATCGACGTTGTAGCGCAGCAGCACGGGAAGGTCGCCCTCCATTCGCCAGCGAACTGCTCCATGGCCTTCCCGCGGTCGAACGCCGAGCTGTAAGAGAGCGTAACGATCTTCCCGTTCGTTCCGAAGGTCATGTTCCATCCCGGCGGATCCGAAGAGCGCCACGCTCCCAGCTTCGCGCTCAGCCCGCCACCAGCCGCTCGAAGTCCGGCTCGCTGATGCTGGCCCGAAACTCCGGCGCCGCCTTGACGTAGATCTCCGCGGCCGCCCCCCGCCACGGATGAGCCTCGTCCCGGGCGCGCGCGCCAGGGGCGTCGCGCCGCGCAGGCGTGGTTACCTTTGCGGCCATGCCTCATTTGACCACTCGCCCCCGCGCGCCGTCTCGCGGCCGCGACCGATCGGTCGTGGCGGGCGTCGGCATCACCCACCCAGAGCGCGTCATCTACCAGGATCTGGGAGTGACGAAGCTGGAGGTCGCGCGCTACTACGACGACGTCGCCGAGTGGATGGTTCCGCACCTCGCCGGGCGCCCGCTGACGCTGCTCCGCTGCGGCGAGGCGATCGACCCCACCGCTGACCAGGGCGGCTGCGTGATGCTCCGCCACGCGAAAGTGTCGGGTCCGCCCGCGCTCCGGCGCGTCCAGATCGAGGAGCCGCCCAAGCCCGCTCAGTACCTGGTCGCCGACAGCCGCAAGGCGCTGGTGTCGCTGGCGCAGATGGGTGTCGTGGAGGTGCACACCTGGAACTCCGAAGCGGAGCGCCCCAGCGATCACGATCGCGTGGTCTTCGACCTGGACCCCGGGCCGGCGATCACCTGGCCGGAGGTGGTCGACGCCGCCAAGCGCGTGCGGGCCGCGCTCGCGGAGCTGGGCCTGGGCTCGTGGGTGAGGACGACCGGCGGCAAGGGGCTGCACGTCGTGGCGCCGCTGCAGCCCCTCGCCACCGTCGACGCCTGCCTGAAGCTGGCGGCCTCGATCGCCATCGGGCTCTGCGCCGAGCACCCCACCGCCTACACGCTCGCCACCCCCAGAGCCGGCCGCGAGAACAAGATCCTGATTGATATCGGCCGCAACGCCCGCGCCAACACCGCGGTCGCCGCTTACTCGCTGCGCGCCCGCGCCGGCGCGCCGGTGTCGACGCCGCTGGCCTGGGACGAGCTGACGACGCGCCTCGCGCCGGCGCGGTTCAACATCGAGACGGTGCGCGCCCGGCTGCGTCGGGTGGGCGACGTCTGGGCCGGGTACTGGGAGAAGCGACAGCGGCTGCCGACGTGACGCGCCTCCGGGGCCAGGTGGTCTCGAGCATTGACTCGCAGGCCAGCTCCGCGAAATGATAAGGAGCCGTGTCGAACTTGACCCTTAGCCTGAGCCTCGCCGTCCTGGCCATGGTTCCTTGTGCGCTCGGCTGCTCGGGCGGAACCTGCAGCGCGATCCCCGACGGCGTCTACACCGCCGTCGGCTCGGATGGCGGGCCCCTCTTCACCGCCGCCTTCGTCGTTCCGGCGCTGACCGACGCCGCGCTGCCCGACGCCCCGCTCCCGACCGACGCCGCCGCCCGCGACGGCGCCGCCCGCGACGCCCATGCCACCGACGGTGCGACCCATGACGCCGCGACCGCGGCCGACGCCGGTCACGACGCCGCCGTCGCCCACGACGCCGCTACCGCCCACGACGCCGACCCCGCCCGCGACGCCGACCCCGCCCGCGACGCCGACCCGGCCCACGACGCCGACCCGACCCGCGACGCCGACCCGGCCCGCGACGCCGACCCGACCGTGGACGCCGGAATGGCCACCGACGCAGGCGGAACGGTAGTTCCTCTCACCTACACCTTCCACAACGGCCTCCCCATTCCCTACGACACCTGGAATTGCGCGAAGCCGACGCTCACCTGCGAGATGATCTATCTCTGCCGGCAGGGCGACCAGAGCGTCTCGATCGTGACCTCTTACACCACCGGGACGCACGCCGCGCTCGCCTTCAGCGTCACGCCCTCCGATGCCCCCAGCACCATCGTCCACCTGGATCCACAACCGCGCTGACGCCCATCACCGGTCCAGGGTCACGAAGGCGACGCCGTAGCCGGGGAGCGACAGGTCGTTCTCAGTGTTCGCCCTTGATCACGAAGAACGAGCCGCGGATGGTCCCGGCCAGCTTCGACTTCTGGCGCGCGAACTTGAAGCGCGGGGCCAGCTCGGCGGGGACCTCCATCCCGTCGGAGAGCTTGAACCCGACCGCCCGTTTCTTGTCGCCGTCGATCGTGTACATCACGTTGATCGACAGGCCGCTCTCGTAGAACACGTAGTCCCACCGGATGCCGTCGACCTCGATCGCGGTGGAT
>DASYEX010000066.1:0-5441 GCA_036498765.1 Polyangia bacterium | reverse complement strand
CAGATCGTTCCCGATCTTGTCGATGAGGGCCGCCGACTGGGTCAGCGAGGTCCCCGGCGCCAGCCGCACGTAGATCCGCTCCATCGACTCGTCGATCTCCGGGAAGAAGGTGCTGGGGAGGCGGGCGGCGGCCCAGGCGCTGGCGACGATCAACACCGCCGCCGCCGCGCAGACGCTGCCGCGAAACGGCAGGACGCGCCCGAGGAGCGCCGCGTAGCGATCGGCCACCGCGTCGATGCCGGCCTCCACGCGCGAGCCGAACCGACCGTGCTGGGTGTGCCCCAGGAAGTAGCGACAGGCGACCGGGGTGACGCAGACGCTGACGAAGTAGGAGGCGATCATCGCCACCGCCACGGTGAGCGCCAGCGGCGCGAACAACTTCTGCGCCAACCCCGCCAGCAAGAGGACGGGCAGCAGCACCGCCATGGTGGTCAGCGTCGAGGCCAGCACCGGCAGCGCGACGGCGTTGGTCCCGCGCAGCGCCGCCTCCGCGATCCCGAGCCCCATTCGCTGGTGGCGATGGATCGACTCCAGGACGACGACCGCGTCATCGACCAGGCGCCCCATCGCCAGCGTCAGCCCGCCCAGCGTGAAGGCGTTCAACGTCTGCCCCGTGGCGTACAGGACGATGAGGGTGATGGCGAAGGAGAGCGGGATGGCGACCGACACGATGAGCGTTCCCCGCGCGCTCTGCAGGAAGATGAGGATGACGATCGCGATCAGAACCAGCGCCTGGAAGACCTCCTTCTTCAGGCTGTGGTAGCTGGTGCGGACGAAGGTGGACTGATCGAAGACGGGGACGACGCGCAGACCGGCCGGCAGGCCGACCAGCGAATGGATCTTGGCCTTGACGGCGTCGACGATCTCCAGCGTGTTCCCGCCGGGGACGCGGACGACGTTCAGGTAGACCGCGTTCTGGCCGCCCACCGCCACCGCCTGCGTCTCGGGCGCGCCGCCATCCTCGATGCGGGCCACGTCACGGATGAGGACCGGCGCCGCCCCCCGCATCTTGACCAGCGCCTCGCCGATGGCCGCCACGTCCACCGGGACGGCGTTGGTGTAGACGTTGGCGTCGAACTTGGCGGAGAGGAACTCGCCCGACGGGAGCAGCGCGTTCGAGTCGTGCACCGCGCGCGCGACGTCGGCCGAGGTGACGCCGCGGGCCTGCGCCTTGATCGGATCGATGACCACGTTGATCTGGCGCTGCCGGCCGCCGTTGATGGACGCGCTGGCCACGCCGGGGATCCCCTCCAGCACGGGCTCGATGTTGTTGAGCGCGTAGTCGTAGAGCTGTGGCGCGGTGAGCCCTCCCCCGCTGACCGCCACCTGCACGACCGGCGCGTTCGACGGATCGTATTGAAGGACGAACGGCGGGAGCACGCCGAGCGACTTCGGCACCGCCGCCATCGCGAAGGCGGCCTGTTGCTGCACCAGCGTCTGGGCCGCGTCCAGGTTGGTGCCCCACTTGAGCCAGACGTAGACGATGCTGAGGTTGTTCCGGGAGACGCTCTGCACGTGGTCGACGCCGGGAGTCGCGCTCACGTATTTCTCGATTCGCCAGGAGAGCGTCTTCTCGACGTCCTTGGGACCGAGCCCCGAGGCCATCGTCCCCACCACCAGGACCGGCGGCGTCAACTCCGGAAAGGTGTCGACGCTCATCCGCGGCGTGACCACCAGGGCGAAGACCACCACACCCAGCGCCGCCATGAAGACGGCGATGGGGTTGCGAAGCGACAGCGCCGTCACGGTGTCTCGCGCGCCAGCGCTGGACGCCCCCCGTCAGGGACCGCTCGTTCGCCCCACTCTCCGGCGAGCTCCTTGGACACGACGGCGTCCCCGTCCTCCAGCAGCGCCCGCCCCTCGGCGACCACCGGCGTGCCGGGGAGCAGGGCCGGATCGACGAACAGCGAGCCGCCCACCTCCCCCAGGACCGCGACGGTCCGCCTGTGCGCGGTCGCGCCGTCGAGGACGAAGAGGCTCGCCTTGCTCCCGCGGACCGTGGCGGCAAAAAGTGGCAGCTCGCTCGCCGGCAGCGGCGTGCCGACCTCGACGCGCACGTCGCCGGTGGTCCCGACCGGGATGATCCGCGCCGGGTCGGGGATGTCGATCTCGAAACGTACCGTCCGGGTGGCCGGATCGGCGGCCGGCGCGCGGCGCGTGATGGTCGCCGCGACGTCGCGGTCGACGGCGAAGAGGTGGACGCTCACCTTCGTCCCCGGCGGAATGAGCGGGAAGTCAATCTCGGGCGCGTCGGCCGTCAGGCGCACGGTGCTGCGGTCGACGATGGTCACCAGCGAGGACCCGGGGCGCACGAAGGCTCCCGGATCGGCGACCCGCACCGCCACCTCGCCGGTGAAGGGGGCGCGCAGCACGCAGTCGTTCACCTGGAGCGTGCTGCGCGCCAGCGTCGCCCGCTCGGCCTCGAGCTGCGCCTCCTCGGAGGCGCTCTGCGAGCTCTTCTGCTCGGCCTCGTTGGGTGAGACGAACCCGCCGCCAAGCAGCCCTTGGGTTCGAGCGGCCTCGTCCGCGAGCGCTTTCTGATGCGAGTCGAGCGCCCGCGCCCGGGCGGCGATGGCCTTGGTCGAAGCGCTGGCGTCACGGCAGTCGAGCGTCGCCAGCACGTCGCCGCGCTTGACGGCCGCGCCGGGACGCACGAGGACAGTGTCGACGTAGGCGGAGACCAGCTGCGGTCCGACGTTCGCCTCCACCCAAGGCTGCAGCGTCCCCACGTAGGTCCGGGTCGGCCGGTAGCTCGCCGCCCGCGCGCGCACGACGCTCACCGGCTTCGGGCTCGAGGCGAGCGCGACGTCGTTGGTGCGGCTGGCGGCGCGCCAGAGCATGAGGCCACCCAGCAGCAGCAGCCCGGCCACGCCGCCCGCGATGCCGAGCGGGATCCGCGATCGTGCGGCCGAGGCCTGTGGCTGTTCCGCTTCGTTCGTCATCGAGCCCCTTTCAAAGTCCCTCGGCGATCGCGCGGCCGAACGCGGCCCGCGCCCTGGCCAGATCGAACGCGCCGAGCGCCAGCTGGATCTCGGCGTCGGTGCGCAGCGCCTCGGCGTCGGCCAGCTCGACGCTGGTGCCGAGGCCGGCCTTGAAGCGCGCGTCGGCCTGCGCGCTGTTGGCGCGCGCCGCCTCGAGCTCGTGCTCGAGGGCCGGGAGTGCCTGCTGGGCGACCCCGACGGCCAGATACGCCCGCTCGACCCCGGCCATCGCCAGCTGACGGATCAGATCGACCTCGTTCCGGCGCTCCTCCTCCGCCACGCGCGAGGCGCGCGCCCGGGCACCGATCGAAGGATCGAGCAAGGGCCAGGAGAGGACCAGTGCGGCGTCCCAGTTGGGAACGTCGGGGACGAAGCCGCCCCCCATCGGAACGTCAGTGCCGGCGCCGCCGGCGCGGCCCGACAAGGTGGCGGAGAGCTGGAGGTTGGGGCGAAGCAACGCCGAGACCGCGTGGGTCTGCTGCTCCTGCGCGCCGAGCCGCGCGACCGCCTCGGCGAGCCGCGGATCCTTCGCCTGGGCTCGCGCGAGCGCCTCGGAGATCGCCGGCAGTGCCTCGGACGCCGTGGGTCCCTCGGCCGCGTCTAGCGCCGAATCGGGCGCGCCGACCGCCGCGGCCAGCCCCACCTGCGCCACGGACAGCCCGCCGCGCGCGCGGATGCGGCCCGTGTCGAAGCGGGTCAAATCCGCCTCGGCACGGGTCAGCTCGATCGGCGAGCGGAGCCCGGACTTGACGCCCGCCTGCGCGAAGTCGCGGTGGACCTTCGCGCGCTGGTAGGCGTCCTCGGCCGCACGCAAAATGGATCGCGCGGCGTTCACCGCGAAGTAGGCCTCCTCGACGCCGAGCTCGACGTCCAGCAGGGTGGCGTCGGCCGCGTGCGCCGCGACCCCCGTCTCGGCGTCCGCGGCCGCCGTCTGCGCGGCGATCCGCCCGAAGTCGAACAGCTCCTGTCGCACCCCCACCGCCGCCAGCGTCGACGGGCGGGGTGCCCAACCAGCGGCGCCGCCGGTGACGGCCGGCGTTCCGCCGATGCGCGGGATGTCCAGCGTGGACGCCGTCAAGTAGGAGGCCGTCGTGTTGTTCACCGTCCCTTCGAGCATCTGCGCCACCAGGCCCGCGGTCGGGTACCAGCCGGCGCGTGGAACGGCCGCGAGAGCCTGCTCGGCGGCGATCCGGCTGAGCGCGGCGCGTACGGCCGGCTGGTGCGCCCGCGCGTAGGCGAGCGCTTCGGGCAACGTCACCACCCGGATCGCGGCCCCCTGGCCGCGCGCTCGGGACGAAGCACCCACGAGCGCCAGCGCGACGGCGAGCACCAGCTTCCCGCGACGGAGCGCAGACATATCGTGGCCCGAAAGCAGCACGTGCTGTGCCAGCACCAGCGCGGCGATTTCGTTGGCGTTCCCAGCGCCGGCACGATGATTTACTTGGGTTTCTCGGGCGCCCTGGGAGGATTTCCCTGCCGCAAGGGGAAATCTTCCCGCGCGGCGCGCGGCCGAGGCGGCCTTCAGCCCGACGCGCATCGAGCAGCGCGACGGTGGGAGACCCAACGATCATGACGGCGTCCATCGTCTTGACCAGCGTGTCGAGGATCAGGGGATCGATCGGCTTTTGATCCGATCCGACGACGGGGTTGAACCCGCCGTCGTGGACGGCGACCGCGATCCGCAGCTCGTCGGCGGCAACCGGCGCGTCCCCCGCCCCTGCCCCCGCTGCTGCACCTGCAACCGCGCGAGCCGGGTCCAGACCGCGGTGATGAACCGGAACGCCACCACGACAGCCATGGCCCCGCGGGTCCGGTTCCCGCGAGCTGATCCTTGGCCCTGCGGTCGAGCTTCCGAAGCGTCACCAAGGCGTGGCCGAACCGGGACGTGACGTAACTGATCTTGAATGCGGCAGCCCGAATTGGCGCGGCGTCACCGGCACCGCGCTTGCTGTTGTCGAACGGTCGAGAGGCAAAATGAAACTCAGTCGTGTGGTGTGGCGTGGTCTGCTTCCGGGCGTCGTGGCCTGTCTCGGCTGCGGTGACGGCTCGATGATGCACGTCACCACCACCACCGGAACGCCGCCCAATCAACAGACCGGCGTCGGCGGCGCGGGATCGATGCACGGCGGAACGGGCGGCGCGGAGGCCGGCAACGGTGGGGCCGGGAGAGGCGGCGCGGCGGGAATGGGCGGCGCTGCCAACCCGCTCGCCTGCCCGGATATCTTCGACCAGGGGACGCTGGCGACCTACGACATCGACTTCACCCCCGACCAGTGGGCGGCGATCAGTGCCGAGTTCACCAACCTTGCGGAGCTCCAGGCGAACCCCAACTTCGCGACCTACCATCCCCTCACCTTCCACCTCAACAACGAGACGGTGACCAACGCCGAGGCGAAGCTGCACGGCCAGTCGTCCTGGGAGCAGACGGTCATGCTCGACGGCGCCAAGGCCAAGATGCAG
>DASYEX010000065.1:0-4689 GCA_036498765.1 Polyangia bacterium | reverse complement strand
CGGGTGATCACCGAGTCGGTGCGGGATTGCTATGCGGTGTTGGGCGTCGTGCACTCGAACTGGACGCCGGTGCCCGGGCGGTTCAAGGACTTCATCGCGCTGCCGAAGCCCAACCTCTATCAGTCGCTGCACACCACGGTGATCGGGCCCCGCGCTGAGCGGATGGAGGTGCAGATCCGCACCCAGGAGATGCACCGCATCGCCGAGCAGGGGATCGCGGCACACTGGAAGTACAAGGAGCAGAAGACCCCCGGCGCCGACGACGGCAAGGCCTTCGCCTGGCTGCGCCAGCTGATGGAGTGGCAGCGCGATCTGAAAGACCCGACCGAGTTCATCGAGACGGTGAAGATCGATCTCTTCCAGGACGAGGTCTTCGTCTTCACGCCCAAGGGCGACGTCAAGGCGCTGCCGAAAGGGTCGACGCCCATCGATCTGGCCTACGCCATCCACTCGCAGGTCGGCGAGCACTGCTCGGGTGCGCGCGTGAACGGGCTCATCGTGCCGCTGCGCTACGCGCTCCGCAACGGCGACACCGTCGAGATCCTCGCCTCAGCCAACCAGAAGCCGTCCAAGGACTGGCTCAAGTTCGTCGTCACCAGCCGCGCGCGCACCAAGATCCGCCACTTCATCCGGATGGAGCAGCGCGAGCGCAGCCGCCAGATGGGGCGCGATCTGTTGGGCCGCGAGCTGCGCAAACAGGACGCCTCGCTCGCCAGCGCCGAGCGCGACGGGCTGCTCGACGCGGCCGCGCAACGTCTACGACTGGGCACGGCCGACGACCTCTTGGTCGCGGTCGGCTACGGCAAGGTCAGCCCCGGCCATGCCGCCGACGCCGTCCTGGTCGACCGCGTCGCCAGCAGCACGACGGCGGCCGCGGCGCCGGTCACCGAGATCCCGACGGCGTCGCGCCGGGTGATCCCCAAGCGCTCGATCGGCGGCATCAAGGTTCAGGGGGAGGCCGACATCCTGGTGAAGTTCGCCAAGTGCTGCTCGCCAGTGCCCGGCGACTCCATCGTCGGGTTCATCAGCCGCGGCCACGGCGTCGTCATTCACACGCGCGAGTGCCCCAAGGCCCTCGATCTCGACCCCGCCCGCCGCGTCGACGTCGCCTGGGACGACGAGGCCAAAACCCTCCGCCCGGTCGCGGTTCAGGTCACCTGCTCGGACCGGCCCGGCCTGCTGGCGGCGATGTCCAAGCTCTTCACCGAGCACGGCGTCAACATCTCGCAGGCCAAGTGCCGGACCACCGAGGACGGCCGGGCGGTCAACACCTTCCAGGTCACCGTGGGCCACCTCGACCAGCTCAAGACTGTGCTTCGCAGCCTGGAAATGATCCCGGGAGTGGTCTCGGCCACCCGGCTGTGATAGAAGGCCGCGGTCATGGCTTCGAACACGCGTAAAACTTGGAAGCGCCGGGTGCGCAAGCACTCCAACATGGGCAACAAGCGCAAGGCCGTCGAGTCCAAGCGCTCGACCCCCTCGAGCGAGAAGCTCTTCGCCGATCTGGGCGAGCCCGGCAAGGGCTGAGCCCGGTCCCGCAGCGGGTCCGCCCAAATCCCCGAACCGGGGGATTTGTAGGGCCAGTTTGTTGATCTTGCCGTCGAAGTGTGTGTTAACTAGCGTTTGACGTCGCGCGACGATCGGCGACCTCGCTGCTTGCTCGTCACCAGGTCGTGAGGCCAGGAGCCGGATGAAAGTCTGCCCGAACTGCCAGACCAAGTATCCCGACGACGCCAACTTTTGTCCGCAAGAGACCTGCGCGACCCCCGAAGGGCCGCGCCGTCTGGACATCCTCTCGGAGGCGCCGCCCGCGCGTTACGAGATGCAAGAGCAGGTCGGCGGCGGCCGCAGCGGCGAGGTGTTCCGCGCCCGCGACCTGCAGACCGGGGCCACCGTCATGTACAAGCGGGTCACGCGGGCGGTGCTGACCTCGCCGGCCGTCGTGGAGCGCTCGCAGCGCGAGCTCAAGCAGCTGCAGCGGGCCCAGAGCCCGCGGCTCGCCAAGGTTCTCGATTTCGGCAAGGAGCCGGACGGACAGCTCTTCGTGGTCAGCGAGCTCGTCGACGGCCAGACGCTGGACAAGGTGGTGGCCGCCTCGGGGGCGTTCCCACTCGACCGCGCCAAGAAGATCGCAGCCCAGATCGGTGAGGCGCTGCTCGAGGGGCAGAAGGTCGGCGTCGTCCATCACGACCTGGCCCCCAAGAACATCCTCGTCGGCGCGGACGACCAGGTGAAGGTCATCAATTTCGTCGCCCCGGTGCCGGTCACCGAGACGGTCTTCGGCGTCGCTGAGTATCTGTCGCCCGAGCAGGCGGAGGGGAAGCTGGTCGACCAGCGCTCGAACACCTACAGCCTGGGCGGCATCCTGCTGTTCATGCTCACCGGGCAGACGCCCGTCGAGGGGCCGACCCCTGCCGCGGTCCTCGAGCAGGTGCTCAAGGGCTCGGTGGTTCCGCCCAGCCTCCGCACGCAAGGGCTCAACGCCGAGGTCGATCGCGTGATCGGCAAGGCGATGGACAAGAGCCCGAACCGCCGCCCGCTCACGCTACGGCAGTTCCTCACCGACGTGGCGGGGATGATGGCCGTCGGGCAGCCGGCGCAGGGTGCCGGCGTCGGCTTCGCGAAGACGATGATGTTCGCCGGCGGCTCGCCCGAGGCGCAGAAGCTGGTGAACCAGGCGCTGGCCGCGCGGGCCGAGGCGAACGGCGCGGCGCCGCCCGCGACCGGCCCGAATGTGACGCAGCCGATCGCGATGGTGGCTTCGGAGCTGCCGAACGCCGACCAGGCCACCCCACCCCCGGCGGGGCGCCCCGCCGGCGCTGAACCGGTCGGTCCGCGCCGCACCCACGGCGCCGCCATCGCCGCGACCATGATCGCGCTCCCCACGGCGGGCAAAATCCCCGGCGGAATTCCGGGCCGGTCGGCGCGCCCCGGCGAGCTCGACGCGCCGATGGCCTCCACGCCGCCTGCGGTGGCCGCCACGCCGCCGCCGCAGGCCGCGCCTCCCGCGGGGGCTGCTCCGGGCAAGCCAGGCGGCGCCGCCGCGTTCCGAGAGACGCTCTGGTTCAAGCAGGGGGACGTCGATCAGATGGTCGCCGACGCGCGCGCCAAGCTGGAGAGCTCGCGCAAGCCGGGCGTACCGGCTCCCGAGCCGGAGTTGCCCCCCGCCGAGACCAAGCCGCTCGAGGATCGCTATCGCGACGATGGGTCGGTCTCCGTCGATGATCGCAAGAAGTACTCGCTGCGCTCGGGCGGTACCGCCGCCGGGCTCCCCGCCGTGGGAGGCGCCATCCCTGGCGAGCGGATGAGCGCGGAAGAGATGATGGGGGAGATCGGCGGCGGCAAGCGGGTCGCCATCATCGTCGCCGCCGTCGCGGTGGTCTTGGCGGTCGTCGTCGGGCTGGTGCTGATGTTCCGGGGCAAGCACGTCGCGCAGAGCGCCGCCGCGCTGACGCCGGTCGCCGTGCCGACGCAGCCGACGCCGGCACCGCCTCCGCCCGGCGCGCCTCCTGCTCCGGCTGCCGCCCCGCCCGCCGCGCCCAAGCCGGCTGCCGCGGCTCCGGCCCCCCCGGCGGCCGCCGCCGACGAGGACGAAGAGGCTGCCCCGAAGGCGCAGCACGCCTCGGGGGGCGGGAGGAAGCACGCGGCGGCCAAGAAGTCCAAGGGCAAGAAGCACCACTGAGGGCGCTCGCTCCGCTCGCTGGGCGGGAGGGGCCTCCCACCGGCCCACCCCGGGACGCGACGAGAGCCGGGGGCGGATCCTGCTCGGCACACAAGTCTCCGGCCGGCGGAGCCGCCTTCGATCAACTGGGGATAAGCAGGGGGGCGACGGCGGCGGTGACGAGGGCGGTGACCTCGTCGACGGTGCCGCTGGCGTCGAGGATGAGGGCGCGCGGGTCTACGGCGCAGAGCTCACGGTAACGGGCGCCGACACGCGTCTGGACCTCGTCGGCGTCGTAGCGCTCGTCGGGGCGGCCGGCGGCGCGGCGGCGGGCGGCCGCTACCGGGATCGGGACGTCCAGCAGCAGCGTGAGGTCGGGGACGCGTAGATCTCGCGCCAGGCTCGCGACCCAATCGCGCTCGGCCTCCTGGGCCTGGTAGGCGAGCGAAGAGAGCAGGTAACGGTCCGAGACGACGTCGGCGCCCGCGGCCAGGGCGGGCTCGATCTCGCGCGTCAGATGGTCGCGCCGGTCAGCGGCGAAGAGCAACGCCATGGCGAGACCGTCAACGGCCACGCCGTCCGAGCGCCGGTGGCCGCCCAGCAGGATCTCACGCAGGAGGCGCCCGACCGGCCCCGTGCTCGGCTCGCGGGTCGGGTGGACGCGCCGACCGCGCGCCTCCAGGTGCCGCGCCAGGCGGTCGAGCTGGGTGGTCGTGCCGGAGCCGTCGATCCCTTCGAGGACGATGAACAGGGGTGCGGGCATGAGCGCTCTTGAGTAAAACGCCCCCCCGATCTACACGACAGGGCGCGGTGGCGAAAAGACCCAAGTTCTCGAATCTCCCGCCTATCCCTCGACCGGCTGGCCGGCGGGCCCTCCTGGCGGCGCTGCTCGTGGCCCTGGCGTCGCCGGCGGAGGGGTGCCGGCGCTCGCGCGGGCGGTCGGCGGCCCCCAACACCTCGGCGATCGTCATCGATGCGCGCGACGTCCGCTGCGTGGAGCGCCCGGAGGGGTGCATCTGGTGCGAGGG
>DASYEX010000064.1:0-12129 GCA_036498765.1 Polyangia bacterium | reverse complement strand
CCGGCCGCGGCGCCGGCGCCGCCGCTCTCGGCGCCCGCGCTGCCCGCGCCGGGGGCTTCGCCGCCGCAGCTCGATGCCTTCGCCCGCCGCACCAAGGTCGGCGCTTACGGCACCGCGCAGGTGTTCGTCGACGGCGAGTCGAACGTCACCGCCAAGCTGGCGCTGGCCGCCGTCTCGGTCGAGCACCGTCCGAGCGACTGGCTGCGCCTCGCCGCCGCCGTGCAGGTCGAGGACGGCACGACGGTCGGGATGCAGCGGGCGCTGGTGGAGGTCTCGCCCTTTCGTCAGTTCGGCCTGCGCGCCGGCCTGCTGGTCGTCCCCATCGGGCTCGGCAACCTCTCGCCCGAGCCGACCAGCTACCTGACGGTCGACCGCCCGCTGACCGACCAGATCATCGTGCCGTCGATCTGGCGCGAGCTGGGGGTGGGACTCTTCGGCGAGCTCGTGCCGGGGCTGCGCTATCAGGGAGCGCTGGTGAGCGGGGTCGACGGCACCGGGCTTACGGCCGAGGCGCCGCTGTGGGGGACGCCGGGCGACGGGAAGAGCATCGCCGCGCACGACGCCGCCGTGGTGGGCCGGCTGGAGCTCTCCGACCTGCCGCCCGGCCTGGTCATCGGCGGCGGCGGCTATACCGGCGGTGCCAGCCACGGCGTCCCCGCGCTGTCCGGGCTGCGCGTGGCGCTGGCCGAGGCCGACCTGCGCTACCACAACGCCGGCTTCGATCTGCGCGCCGAGTACGCGCGCCTCTGGATCATCAACTCGTACCTGGTCAACGACTACCTGGGCCTCCTGGGCCAAAGCGCGGTGCCGTCGCGCGGGCGCGGGTTCTACGTCGAGGCCGGCTACGATCTCCTGCGGTTGGGCGCGCCCGAGACCAAGCAGGAGCTGGTGCTGTTCGCGGGCTACGAGAACGTCGATCCGCGCAGCGCGACGTCCCCCTACAACTACAACCCGCCGACGATCACTCCGGCGGGCCAGATGGCCCCCGAGGCGCCGTCGCCCTCCAAGAGCTACCTGCGCGGTGGGATCAACTACCGGCCGCTGCCGTCGCTGGCCTTCAAGGTCGACCTGCAGTGGGCGCTCGACGGCGAGGGGCCGCCGCAATCGCCGCCGATGGTGATGGCCGGCGCGGCGGGGACCCCGCGCCCGATCGGCGCCGACGTGGCCGATGCCGTGCGCGGCGCCACGCGCGTCGGCCTCGCGCTGGCGTTCGACTTCTGATTGGAGATATACGTCGGGCGCGAATGCGGCGGTTCCTTCTTACTGTGACGACGAGCACGTGGCTGCTCGTGGCGGCGTCCTGTCAGTCGACCCCCGCCGGCCCCGCGGCGCCGCAGCCGCCGAGCGGCGAGGTCTGGCTCACGGAGCAGCAGGTCTCGGACGGACACATCGCCGTGCACCCGGTTGGGGTCCACGCCGTCGGCAACGACGTCGTCACCAGCGGCAAGGTGACCTTCGACGATCTCCGCGTGGCGCACATCTTCTCGCCGGTCACCGGTCGCGTGTCGCGCATCCTCGCCGACCCCGGGCAGCGGGTGAAGAAGGGGGGCGCGCTCTGCGCGATCCAGTCGCCCGACGTGGGCAACGCCTTCGCCGATCTCGGCAAGGCCGAGGCCGAGCTGACGGCGTCCGAGCACGATCTGGCGCGGCAGAAGGATCTCTACGAGGCGCACGCCGGCTCGCAAAAGGACTACGAGGCGGCCCAGGACAGCTTCGGCAAGGCCAAGGCGGAGCTGGAGCGCTCGCGCCAGAAGGCGCGCCTCCTCCGGGGCGGCGGCGCCGATGCGGTCACGCAGGAGTTCGTGCTGCGCGCACCGATCGAGGGCGAGGTGATCGCTCGCAACATCAACCCTGGCGCCGAGGTGCAGGGGCAGTACTCGGGGGGGACCGCCCAGGAGCTCTTCACCGTCGGCGAGCTCGATCGGGTCTGGGTGATGGCGGACGTGTTCGAGATGGATCTTCCACGCGTGAAGAAGGGCGCGGCGGTGATGATCAAGGTGGTGGCCTACCCGGACCAGGCCTTCACCGGCGTCGTCGACTGGATCTCCGACCTCCTCGATCCGACGGCGCGAACGGCGCGGGTCCGCTGCGAGGTGGAGAACCCGGCGCGCAAGCTGAAGCCGGAGATGTACGCCACCGTGACCATCGCGGTGCCGGGGGTGGAGGCGCTGGCGGTGCCGCTCACCGCCATCCTCCGCCTGGCCGATCAGACGGTGGTCTTCGTCGAGCAGGGGGCGACGCCCGACGGGCGGCGCCGCTTCGTGCGCCGGGTGGTGGCCGCCGGCGACGACCAGGGGACCAGCATGGTCCCGGTCACCCACGGCCTGCAGGCCGGCGAGCAGGTGGTCACCTCGGGCGCGATCTTGCTGTCGGGGATGCTCTAGTCATGGGCGATCGCGTGGAGGTAGCTCGGCTCCGCCGGGCGGAATCCTTCGCGGGGGGGAGCGGGGACCCTCTCAGGGTCCCCCAGAAAGGAACCGCCTCTTGATTCCACGGATTGTCCGCTTCGTCCTCCGGATGCCGGCCTTCGTGCTGATCCTGGCGCTGGGGCTGGCCGCGCTGGGGCTCTACTGTTATCAGCAGCTCGACATCGAGGCCTACCCGAACCCGGTGGCGCCGATGATCGAGATCATCACCCAGCCGGGCGGCTGGAGCGCCGAGGAGGTCGAGCGCTACGTGACCATCCCGCTCGAAAACGGGCTCAACGGGATGATCGATCTCGACCACATCCGTTCGCAGTCGCTGTTCGGGCTCTCCGACGTGAAGTGCTACTTCACCTGGAACGCCGAGTACCACCTGGCGCAGCAGCGGGTGCTGAACCGGCTCGGCTTCGTCAACCTGCCGCCCGGGGCGACGCCGCAGCTCTCGCCCTGGAGCGCCATCGGCGAGGTCTACCGCTACGTCGTGCGGGGCGAGGGCTACTCGCTGGCCGACCTCAAGACGGCGCAGGACTGGGTGCTCGAACGGCAGTTCCGCCAGGTGCCGGGCGTCATCGACGTCGTGGGGTTCGGCGGCGAGACCAAGGAGTATCACGTCGAGGTCGACCCCTACCGCCTCAAGGGGCACGGGCTGTCGCTCAGCCAGTTGGTCACCGCGCTCGGGGCCTCGAACCAGAACGTGGGCGGCCAGCGGCTCACCATCGGCGAGCAGTCGTACGACGTGCGCGGCATCGGCATCATCCGCTCGCTCGGCGACATCCGCGACGTCGTGCTGGCGGAGCAGAAGGGGACGCCGGTGCGGGTGCGCGACGTGGCCAACGTGACCGTCGGCCACGCGCCGCGCCTGGGGATCGTGGGGAAGGATCTCGACCCCGACATCGTGCAGGGGACCGTGCTCATGCGCTACGGCGGCGACTCGCTGAAGACGCTGGACGCCGTCCATGCCCGCGTCGACTACATCGACCGGTACCACGTGCTGCCGCCGGGGATGCGCATCGAGCCCTACTACGACCGGGCGACGCTGGTGAAGCTCACCACCCACACCGTGCTCGAGAACCTGGTCATGGGGATGGTGCTGGTGGCGCTGGTGCTCTGGCTCTTCCTCGGGCACGGGCGGGCCGCGCTCATCACCGCGCTCAACATCCCGCTGGCGCTGATGGTCGCCTTCATCGGGATGGTCACCACCGGCACGCCGGCCAACCTCATCTCGCTTGGTGCGGTCGACTTCGGGATCGTCGTCGACTCGACGGTCATCGTGATGGAGAACGTCTTCCGGCACCTGGCCGCGCCCGGCAAGCGCAACGCCATCGAGCGGATCCTGCTGGCCGCCGGGGAGGTCGGGCCGCCCATGTTCTCCTCGACGCTGATCATCGGCGTGGCCTTCATCCCGCTCTTCACGCTGTCGGGCGTCTCGGGGGTCATCTTCTCGCCGATGGCGCACACCTACGCCTTCGCCATCGGCGGCGCCATCGTCCTCTCGCTCACGCTGACGCCGGTCCTGGCCGAGCGCGGCCTCAAGATCGGCACCCTCGGCGATCACGAGCACGACAACTGGCTCATGCGGGGGCTCAAGAAGTTCTACCTCCCGTTGTTCGACTTCTCGCTGCGGCGGCAGAAGCTGGCGGTCGGCATCGGCGCGTTCATCGTGGGCGGCGCGCTGGTGAGCGGCGCGTTCCTGGGTCGCGAGTTCATGCCCAAGCTCGAGGAGGGGAACTTCTGGATCCGCGCCACGCTGCCCACCTCGATCTCGCTCGAACAGTCGGCCAAGTACGTGGGGCGGATGCGCGCGGTCATTCTCGGCTGCCCCAAGCAAGAGACGAAGGAGATCACCTGCGATCTCGCGCAGCGCAGCCGGCCGGAGATCACCACCGTCGTCTCGCAGCTCGGCCGCCCCGACGACGGCACCGACGTCTCGGGCTTCTACAACATCGAGCTGTTCGCGCCGCTCAAGCCGTCCAAGGAGTGGCGGCGTGGGGTGACCAAGGAGTCGATGACCGAGGACCTCTCGCGCGAGCTCAACCAGTCCTTCCCGGGCGTCATCTTCAACTTCTCCCAGATGATCTCCGACAACGTCGAGGAGGCGATGTCGGGCGTCAAGGGCGAGAACACGGTCAAGGTGTTCGGCCCCGACCTCCACGTCAACGAGGCCAAGGCCAACGAGATCGTCGACGTCATGTCGACGGTCAAAGGGGTGGCCGACCTGGCGCTCTTCCCCTCGCTGGGGCAGCCGGACGTGCGCATCACGCCCGACCGCTCGCTGGCCGCGCGCTACGGCCTCAACGTGGGCGACGTGGTGACCGTGGTCCAGGCGGCCATCGGCGGACAGGCGGTCACCCAGGTGTACGAGGGGGAGAAGCGCTTCGATCTGACCGTCCGCTGGGCGCCGCCGTTTCGTAAGGACCTGAAGGCGATCCGCGACATCCTGGTCGCCACGCCCGACGGCGCCTCGGTGCCGCTGGGCCAGATCGCCCAGATCGTGAAAGAGGAGGGGCCCTCGCTCATCTACCGCGAGGACAACCGCCGCTACGCGCCGGTGAAGTTCTCCGTCCGCGGCCGCGACCTGGCCTCGACGATCAACGAGGCCCGGGAGAAGATCGAGGAGAAGGTGAAGCTCCCCTACGACACCCACCTCGAGTGGGCGGGGGAGATCAACCAGCTCAACGAGGCGACGGGGCGCCTGACGCTCATCATCCCGCTCACGCTGCTGGTGATCGCGATGCTGGTCTACTCGTCGGTCAAAAACTGGAAGGACATGTTGATCGTCCTCTGCGGCATCCCCGTCGCCTGCACGGGCGGCATCCTGGCCCTCATCATCACCCGCACGAACTTCTCGATCTCGGCGGCGATGGGCTTCATCTCGATCTTCGGCGTCTCGATCCAGGACGCGCTGCTGGTCGTCACCTACGCCCAGCGTCTGTGGGCCGAGGGGCACGGCCTGGAAGAGGGGGCGCGCGACGCCGCCGAGCGCTGGCTGCGCCCGGTGCTCATGACCACCTTCGTCGCCATGCTGGGCCTGACGCCGGCGGCGCTCTCCCATGGCATCGGCGCCGACACCCAGAAGCCGCTGGCCATCGTCGTCATCGGGGGCGCGCTGATCCTGGCGCTCATCCCGCGCCTCATCCAGCCGCCGCTGCTGGTCCTCGCCCACAAGCGCGAGAAGCGCTGGCAGAACCGCCCCGCGGGCGGCGGCCCGCCCCCCGTCGGCGAGGGCCGCCCCTCGAGCCCGATGCCCGCCTTCGAATCGGGTCCCACCCGCGCCTGATCGCGACGCCGGCCCGCTCCCGGCGCCAATTCACGATCGCGGAGTCACTGCTTTTGGCCCACGACGTCCTTGGCGATCGTCGGCTGGCCCATCGGGCCGGTGTTCATGGTGGGGTCGAGCGTGACCAGGTGCAACGTCGAGCCCTGGACACAGTAGCCGCCGGAGCTGGTCGTTCCGGTGACCGCGCTGGTTATCACGACATCGCTCCCCGTCGTCGAGTAGGTGCCGCTGTCGGTGGTGGTGCTGAGGACCGCCACCGTGCAGACGCAGGCGTTGGTTCCAGTACAGGTGAATGACTCGCCCGTCGGGAGCGTCGCCGCCTGGTACGCGCCGTAGGCCGCGCAGGTCAGCCCGTTGGTGCAGCTCACCGGGAACTGGTACGTGAGGACTCCCGTGACGGTCTCCGAGATGCTGTAGGTGAGGTTGGCGTTGAAGCTCGCGGTACCCGCGGCGGTGGCGTTCACCGCGCTCACGAGGGCCTGGGCGCAGATGCTCTGCTGGGCCGACTCCGTGAGCTCCGCGGTATTGAGGCACTCCGCCGTCAACGTCCAGGTGCCGGCCAGGCTGCCGCCACAAGGCTCGACGGTCCCGCAGGCCGCGCTCGAGCCGCCGGTCCCGCCCATCCCGCCCGCGGTTCCACCCGACCCGGTGGTTCCGCCCGAGCCGGTGATTCCACCCGAGCCGGTCGTGCCGCCCGAGCCGGTCGTGCCGCCCGAGCCGCTGCTCCCGTTCGAGCCGCAGACCTGATTGCAGACGCTGACGTAGGTCGGCGAGTTGAATTCGTCGCAGGTGATCGTCGAGAGCTCCTGGTGGCAGGCGGTCTCCGCCGCCGTGTTGACGTGCACCCCGCCCGCGCAGTTGACGAGGGTCACCGTCCCTTGCGGCGGAGGCGTCGAGCAGCTCTGGCTCCACCCCGACACGCATTGCGCCTGCGACGTGCCCCCCAAGAAGTCGCTTCCGCGCATGTCGGTCGGCGTGCAGGCGTAGAGCTCGTTGCAGAAATCGGTCGCCCACCGCTGACAGAACTGCTCGCCCGCGCTGGTCCCGCCACCGCCGCACGATGCCAGCCCTGCGCCGAGGCCCGCGCACAGGGCTCCTCCCACCAGTGCCAATCGCCAATACCGCATTGAGGCAGATTGCGCTCGATCCCGGGCGTCGTCAATTGGCGCCCGGGCGCGACCCCGGGCTTACTTGGTCGAGTTGTAGAGCTGCAGGACCGCGGTCGGCGACAGGACGTGGTCGTAGAAGCGCACGTCGTCGATGAGGCCGCTGAAGTTGCCGGCGCCGAAGCGGCAGCCCGCGCCGCTGCCGATCCAGTATTGGTCGGCCCAGTTGAATCCGCTGCACCCCTCGCCGCAGTTGCTGGTCGTCGAGGTGCTGCTGACGTCGAGCGCGCCGTCGACGTAGCCGAAGAGACCGTTCACCTCGTCGAGCACGTAGGTCATGAGGTGCCAGTTGCCGTCGTTGACGTTGACGGCGCCGGACATGTTGACCTCCGACCAGTCGTTGTACTGCAGCACCGAGCCGGCACCGTTCCCGACGATGCGGTCGCACCCGCTGCCGTAGTTGTTCCCCTCGACGACTTGCAGGCCGTTGGGCACGGGGCCCGAGGTGGCCGTCTTGAACCACATCGAGAAGCTGATGTTCCCCTGCGGGATGAAGAGGCCGGTGCCGTCGTGGCGCGCGTCGTTGGGGAACTGCACCACCAGGTACCCGGCACCGCCGAGGGAGACGGCGCCCGACCCTTGCTTGCCGGCACCCGGCACGAAGGTGACGCTCCCCTGGATCCTGGCCGGCAGGCCGTTCGGCCCGCTGTCGGCGGCGGACGTCGACCCAGCGGCGTCGTCCATCTTCCAGTAGCCGACGAGGCCGCTCGACAGATTGGCGGTGCAGGTGCCCGCCTGGCAAGTCTCGCCGAGCGCGCATGATTTCCCGCAGGCGCCGCAGTTGGCGGCGTCCACGCCGAGGTTCGACTCGCACCCGTCGGCCTGCTGGTGGTTGCAGTCACCGTAGCCGGCGTTGCAGGCGGTCAGGAAGCACATCCCGCCCGCGCAGCCCGCGGAGCCCTGCGAGAAGGCGCAGGTGGTCCCGCAGGTGCCGCAGTTGCTGGGGTCGAACGAGGTGTTGGTGCAGAGGCCGCCGCAGGCGGTCTCGCTCGCCGAGCAGGTCGCCTGGCAGAGGCCGCCCATGCACGACTGGCCCGCCGTGCAGGTGGTGCCGCAGGTGCCGCAGTTGCCGCCGTCGGTGGCGAGGTTGGCGCAGTACGCCGCGCCGCTCGACGGCGTGCACTTGGAGAGCGAGCCGCAGGTGAGGGTGCAGACGCCGCCGCTGCAGACCTGGCCGTTGCCGCAGGCGGTGCCGCAGGTGCCGCAGTTGGCGTTGTCGGTGCCGAGGTTCGCGCAGTAGGGAGCCCCGCTCGACGGGGTACAGGTCGAGAGCGCGCCGCAGGCGATCGTGCAGGCGCCGTTGGTGCAGACGTCGGCGCCGGTGCAAGCGTTACCGCAGGTGCCGCAGTTGGCGTTGTCGGTCGTGGTGTTGGCGCAGTAGGGCGACCCGCTCGACGGCGTGCAGGTCGTCAGCATCCCGCAGGTGATCGTGCAGAGGCCGTTGCTGCAGACGTTGGCGCCGGTGCAGGCGGTGCCGCAGGTGCCGCAGTTGGCGTTGTCGGTCATGGTGTTGGCGCAGTAGGGGACGCCGCTCGAGGGCGAGCACTTGGTGAGCGCGCCACAGCTGAGCGTGCAGACGCCGCTCTGGCAGACCTGCCCCGTGCCGCAAGCGTTGCCGCAGGTGCCGCAGTTGTCGCTGTCGGTCGTCGTGTTGGCGCAATAAGGGGCGCCGCTCGAGGGCGAGCACTTGGTGAGCGCCCCGCAGGTGAGCGCGCAGCCGCCGTTGACGCAGACCTCGCCCGCGCCGCAAGCGGTGCCGCAGGTGCCGCAGTTGGCGTTGTCGGTCGCCGTGTTGGCGCAGTAGGGAGAGGCGTTGCTGGGCGTGCACTTGGTGAACGAGCCGCAGGTGAGCGTGCAGGTGCTCCCCGAGGCGGTCATCTGCAGCGCCACCTGTGCGTTGTCCGCGCCCGCCGCGTTGGTCGCCACCGCCATGGCGCCCGTCAAGACGGCGCCCGCCGCGCTGGTGGTCGGGACCACCCCGGCGAGGACGTGGAGGGTGGCCGTTTCGTTCGGGTTCAGATCGCCCGACACCGAGCCGTCGGCCGCCGCCCCCTGCAGGCTGAAGATGCCCCCCGGCGTGATCGAGGCCCGATAGTGCAGCACCGCGTTCCCGCTGTTGGTGAAGCCGAACGGCTCGCTGCCGCCCGCCGACCCGCAGTCGACGGGACCGAAGTCGACCGGCCCGGCCGGGATGGTGGTGGCCGCCGCCGGGGGCGGCGCGTCCGTGCCCGCGTCCGCGGGGCCCGCGTCTGTCGCGCCTGCGTCCGTCGCGCCTGCGTCCGTCGTGGAGCCAGCCGTGCCCGTCGTTCCCGCCGCGCCGTTCCCAGCGCCGCCGCCCGCTCCCCCGAGCGCCCCGCCGGCGCCGCCGCTGCTCGTGCCGCCCGCTCCGGCGCTGCTCGTGCCGCCGGCGCCGCCGCTGCTCGTGCCGCCCGCTCCGGCCGTCGCGCCTCCCGAACCCCCGGTCTCCGCTCCGCCGACCCCCGTCGTGGCGCCGCCCGTCCCGGTCGCCAGCCCGCCGGCGCCGCCCTTCGCGCCTCCGCCCGCACCGGCGGTGCCCGTCAGCTTGCCACCGGCGCCGCCTCCCCCGTCGGGCGTCCCAGGCGTGCCGTCTCCACAGGCCACCAGAAACATCCCGGCCATGGCCAGGACGGCCCAGCCGCCGGCCAACCGGTTTGCGACGCCCCTCGTGCCCTCGACGTGGTCTTTTTGCATCGCTCATCGTCATCGACGCTGCGCCGCGTTTCTGTAGGCGGATTCCCGGGCCAATCGGTCCTGTCCGCCGATTAGCGGCCCGCCACCCGCCGTCGAGGGGGCACTGAAGTGATACAATCGCTGCTCGCGTGGAGGGGATGACTTCGAGGCTCGCGCGCGTGCTGTCTGGCTCGGCGGTCGCTGCAGGGTTGCTCACCGCCTGTGCCGAGACCCCGCCGCCTTATCAGCCCTACGCTGCCTTGCCCGCGCACGTCAGTCGCTTGGCGCTGGAGCCTGTGACCGGGTCCTTCTGCAACTCGCCCTATCCAATCGGGCAGCTCCGCGCCAAGGTCTTCGCGGCCGACGGGAGAGAGTACGCCACTCCACTCAACCCACCGCCGGGGCAGCCGGGGCCCGCTCCGGGTACGTTTCTCGACCCCGCGGAGCTGGGGGGAACCGCCAGCTTCGGACAGTTCAGCGCGGACCTCACCTTCGTTCCACCGGTCGATCTGCTCCCCACGCTGGGGAGCAATCTGGTCGTGGATTCCTGGCTGACCAAGCAGCCGAACGTCCGCGCGCGGGTCGTCATCCCGCCGCGGTTCGATTGTCCCCAGTACGTCAACCTCTCGGGTCGGCCGGGGCCGATGGGCTCGACGTCGCGCAGCGGAGGTGAGGGTGAGCCGGGCCCCAACGTCCGCGTCGCCCTCGGTTACCTGACCAGGCCGGGCGCGAAACCGCTGGTGATCGTCCGGGTCGACGACCCCCGCGGGTTGCGGGCGAGGACCATCATTTCGCCCGACGGTCCGCCGCTGCAGATCTTACTCGACGGCGGGAACGGCGGTATGGGCGGGATGGCGCTGGTCCACGGCTATGGCCTCAACCGCATTGAGATCCCGGGCGGTCCGGGTGGGGACGGCGGTGACGGCGGTGCCGCGGAGATTTATTACGACGACGCCGCGCCCGAGCTCGAGCACAAGGTCGTCGTCTTCAATAGAGGCGGACCGGGCGGCGGAGGAGGCGGCGGAGGAAGCGGCGGCGCCGGGAGCGGCCGGTCCGGCCGCGCGGGGCCGCTTCCACGCGCCACGCCAGCTCCGGCCAGGCGTCTCTTCTCCGACGAGCTGGCCCATGGCGTCCCGATCCGCGTCCAGGGCGCGTTGGAGCCGGCCGCAAACCAGGCGATTTAGCTGGTTCGGGACCCTCGAAGGGTCCCGCGCCCCCCGCTCGACGCGATCTAGAACGGGACGCTCAAAGGGTCCCGCGCCCCCCCGGACGCTGAATTCCAGGGCGAGCGCAGCGCGGCTTCGCCGCGCGGAGCGAGGGGGGGCCGGGGGACGCGAGCGGCAGCGAGCCGCCCCCCGTCAGAAGCTCAATTCGCGCACTGGAGGGCGAGCACCGTGATGTTGTCGGTGCCGCCGGCGGCGTTGGCCGCTTCGATCAAGTTCGAGACCGCCACCTCCAGATCGGACGCGCCCTTGACCACCTCGAGCAGCTTGGGGTCCTCGATCATGCCGGAGAGGCCGTCGCTGCAGAGCAGAAACGTGTCGCGATCTTGAATGTCGTGCGCCAGCACGTCGACCTGGACGTGCTCGCGCATGCCGAGCGCGCGGGTGATGACGTTCTTGTGCGGGAACTTCTTCTGCTCGTCCTCGGACATGTTGGGCTTGGCGTCCTTGTAGTCCTCGAGCAGCGAATGGTCGCGCGTCATCTGCTGGATCGTCGCGCCGCGGATCCGGTAGCAGCGCGAGTCGCCCACGTGCGCGATGTAGAACTTGTCGCCCACCACCTGGCCGCTGACGATCGTGGTCCCCATCCCCTTCAGCTTCACTTCCTTGCTGGCGGCCTGGAAGATGCGCTGGTTGGCCATCTTGATGCCCACCACCAGCCGGTTCTCCACGTAGGAGAGGTGGCGGTCCATCTTGTACGGCCAGGTCGCCTCGTCGTCCTTCGTGCGCGTGTAGAACTCGGTCATGACGTCGGCGGCCATCTTCGAGGCCACCTCGCCCGAGGCGTGCCCGCCCATTCCGTCGGCCACCAGGAAGAGCTGCTCGTCCTCGATCAACGAGAAGTAGTCCTCGTTGTGGTTGCGCTTCATACCGACGTCGGTCTTCGCGGCGTACCGGATACGCATCGGAGCACCTAGGGTACCGACGACGGGCGAAACCGTCAATCATTCCGGCGTCCTCGCTCAGGGGCCTCGGCTTGGCAGTTACTGCTTGGCCAGGGCGAGCTCGCCCGTCGCGTTCAGGCCGGCGTCCGCCGTCTGGTCCAGGATCAGGTAGAGGAGGCTGCCTTGCACGCAGTAGGAGCTCGACGACGGCATGCCGGTCTGCGAGGTGGTCGTGAGCTTGCTGCCCGAGACCGTGTACATGCCCGTCGGGTTGGTGCTGGTCAGCATCATGACGCTGTCGCAACTGCAGCCTCCCTGGGCGTCGGTCGAGCAGCGACCCGTGCCGGCATCCGTGGCCGTCTGGGCGAGCTGCTGGCAGGTGAGCCCGAAAGGGTTGCACCCGCTCGGAAAATGTTCGTGGATCGCCTCGCTCGCCGTGACCGCCGAATAGTCGAACGTCAGATC
>DASYEX010000063.1:0-10393 GCA_036498765.1 Polyangia bacterium | reverse complement strand
CGCTGCTGCGGCGGCCGGCGGTGTTGATCCAGGCGCTGGCCCTCATCCTCATCCCCTGGACGATCCTCATGGCGGCGGCACCCACCGCGCGCTGGTTTCCGTCGCCGGCCGTGAAGTGGGGCTGGGTGGCGTTCGACGCGGCGCTGGCGCCGGCCCTCATGAGCCTGGCGCGCCGCTGGCGGCGCGGCCTCGACACCGTGCTGGCCGCGCTGGTGAGCGCGGACGCGGCGGCCACGCTCGGGCAGGTCCTCGGCTGGAACCTGCGCCAGGGCCCCCGGGATCCGGTGACCCTCGTCGTCGCGGTGCTCTCCGTCGCGGCGCCGACGCTGGCCGCGTTGTTGCTCTGGATCGGCCGGCGCTCCGGCCGCGAGCGCGACCGCTAATAGAAGCTGACGTTATCGAGGGTGAGAGAGGCGGTGCAGCCGGTCACGGAGCCCATGGGGATACCGAATTGCCACTGCAGGCCGATGAGCTTGCGGGCATCGACCGCTGCCGTCGGTTGACCGTTCACCAGCGGGGTGCCGCTGAATGGGATCTTGTTGTGCCCCGAGCTCACGCTGAACTGAGAGTTGAAGCAGCTCGTGTTCGAAACCGGGCAGGTGCCCCGATAGATGTCGTTCATCGCCAGCGTGTGCTCGGAGTCGTTGAACTCGAACAGCGTCGAGCAGCTCCCGGAGAGGGCCAGATCGAAGGAGACGCCGGTGTATTGGCTGGCGTTGATGCACTCGAGGCTGCTCATGAAGACGACGAACCCGTTGAAGGGATACAGATCCGCCGTCGTGGGACCTTCGAGCGTCGCCGCGAAGACGAGCTGGCCGTTCGTCAGCGAGGTCGTTCCCACCACGCCGCTGGCATAGCGCGAGGTTCCCCCCGGGAAGCCGTCGGTGGATCCCAACGTGAAATCGCCGGCCGGTCGCGACGTGTCGGGGGCGGCGTCCGTGAAGTCGGTGATGAGCGCCATGGGCGGCGGCATGGTGGCGCCCTGGATGCAGGTCGGACCGCTCCCCGCGGCGCCGCTGCCCGCGTTTCCGCCGGTGCCGACGACGCCCCCGCTGCCGACCGCCCCGCCGCTGCCGCTGAGGCTCCCGCCCGCTCCAATTCCGCCTTTCCCGCCGGTCGCCGTGGCCCCGCCGGCCCCGTTGCCGCCGCTTCCCACTTTCCCGCCGGTCGCCGGGCTGCCGCCCGTAGCGCTGCCGCCGTGTCCACCGCTGGCCGGGCTACCGCCGTGCCCGCCCGTCACCGAAGCACCGCCCATTCCGCCCGCCGAATTGTCGACGCAGAGACCGGATTCGCAGATCCAGTCGTTGGGGCAGGCGCCGCTCGCCGAACACTTCGTCACCCCAGAGACGAAGCTCGGGCTGTAACAGCTCGCGAAGCCGGCACTCACCAGCGAGAGACCGGCGGCGGCCCGGAGCAGGCGCGCGAGCGGCATCAAAAGGCCCCTTCCAGCAGCAAGAGGCCGGCACGCGAATCGGCCAGCGCGCCCGCTCGTAGCCCGAACGGCGCGGGCGGGGGCGCGTTCACCGCGTGCGTGATGAGGACGATGCCCGTCACGAGGGCCGCCGCGCCGGCGATGTCGGCGGCGAACCCGACCTTGGCATTGCGTTTCCCCGCGTCGGCCTGGGAGGGGTCGTAGGTGGCGCTGACCGCGTCGGCGTCGTTCTTGGCGCTGATCCCGAACGCCACGCCGGTGCCGATCAGCGCGGCTCCCACCACGGCGACGACGGTCCCCGGAACGCGCCAGGGATGCACCACCTCGGTCGCCAGCGGAAACGACGAGGTGACGACTGGAATCGCTCCCGCCTCGGGACCTGCCGCGGCCGGCGCAGCAGCCCCGACCGGTTGGGGTGAGGGCGGCGTCGCGGCGGCAACCGGCGCAACGACAGCGGGCGCCGTGGGCGGCGGTGCCGCCGGAGGGGTCGCGGGAGCGGTAGCGGAGGTTGGCGCGGCGGGCGGCGCGGCGGCCGGGGACGGCGATGGCGCCGGCTGCTGGGCCGCCGGCGTCGCCTCCATCTCCTTGATGTAGCCCTCGATCTCGAGACGCTCGTCCGCCTTCAGCCCCTTGGCCTTCTTCAGATACTCACGGAACGATTTGATCGCCGGTCGAGCCTGGTTGAGGCCCTGCTGGCAGCGACCGATGTTGCGCAGGTAGATCGGATTGAGCGTCTCGCCGTAGAGCTGAGCGAAGAGATCGATCGCCTCCTGGTAGCGTCCGGCCGCGAAGTCGGCCCGCGCCTCGACCTCGCGCTTGTCCGTGGCGGCGCGGGCGCTCGCGCCCCAGGTGGCCGCCCACAGCCCCAGCAACACGACCCACCGGCGCCATCGCGGCGACCGCACCCGACTCATTGATGGGTATTTGTATCGAGGCTTTCTCTCAAAAGCAAAAGGAGGCTGCCGGGCGGGCCGCGCAGGCGAACGGCGCCCGCTGCCCCGCAAAAGTAGACCGGCGCCGGCGCCGCGTCCTGCAAGTTGCAAGATTGAACGGCCGGCGGATGCGTCGGTAGCGGCATTCCGCGGTGGCACTGGCCGTGCACCGCACCCGCCGGGTGAACGCCGGTCGAATCCTCGACGGTCGCTTCCTGCTGGTCGAGGAGATCGGCCGGGGCGGAATGTCGACCATCTTCCGGGCCGAGGATCTGCAGGACGGCAGGCGGACCGTGGTGGTCAAGGTTCCGCTGCCGGTCTTCTCCAGCGGCCTCGGGAGCTGGTCGCTGTTCCAGCGCGAGGAGGAGATCGGCCGCCAGCTCGATCACCCGTTCGTCCTCAAGTTTCTGCCGCTCCCGGGACCGGCGCGGCAACGCAACTACGTGGCGACCGAGTTCGTGGCGGGGCAGACGTTGCACCGCCACCTCAAACAACAGGGCCGGCTGGCCGAGCCCCAGGCGCTCCGCCTCGCCAGCCAGCTCTGCGCCGCGGTCGCGCACCTGCACGAACGCGGGTTCGTGCACTACGATCTCAAGCCCGGCAACGTGATGCTCTGCCCGGACGGCTCGATCCGCCTCATCGACTTCGGGCTGGCGCATGACGTGAGTACCCGCCGCTTCTCGCTGGCGGCGCAAGCGCCGGCCATCGGCTCGGCCGAGTACGTCGCGCCCGAGCAGATCCGCCGCCGCCGCGGCCGCACCAGCGCGGACGTCTATAGCGTGGGCGCCATCCTCTACACGATGCTGACCGGCCAGGCGCCCTTCCCCGACGACGATCCGTTCGTCGTGGCCAGCGCGCGCACGCTGGGCGATCCGCCGGCCCCGCGCCGGCTCAACCCGCGCGTCTCGCCCGAGGCGGAGGAGATCACGCTGCGCGCGCTGCGCCGCGACCCCGCCCAGCGCTATCCGAGCGCCCTCGCGCTGCAGGCCGCGCTCGACGATCCGTCGCGCGTGGTGGTAACGGGCCTCTGCGACCGGCTCGAGCCGGTCACCTTCGGGCGCCGCGCGCGGCGCATCCTCCGACAGATCCTCCTGGTCGGGGTGATGCCGGTGGCATCGCAGGTGCTGCTGTTCCTGGCGCTCTGGCGCCACTTCGCGCACCGCCGCTAGCTCCTCATCCGAAAGCCTGCTTCAATCGGCGAATGCCCGCGCCGGCCGCATCCTTCGCTGTCACCCGCGCGCCCGTCGACAGCGAGCGCTTCCGGCGGAGCGCCGACGGCCGCTTCGTCAACCTGGACGGCTCCGGCCCGCACCCCTTCAAGGCGGTCTACAAGTGGGCGGTGGCCGACAAGCTGGCCGGCCGGCGGCGCAAGAGCCCGGAGAAGGTCGAGGTGCCCGCGGTGGCCGTCGACCTCGAGGCGCTGCGGGTTCCGCCTGCCACCGGTGAAGGCGCGCGCCTCACCTGGTTGGGACACGCGAGCTGGCTCATTCAGCTCGGCGGCCAGTCGCTGCTCGTCGATCCGGTGCTCGGCGGCACGATCAGCATGGTGATCCGTCGCAACGGCACCCCGCCCCTCCTCGCCAAGGCCCTGCCCCCCATCGCCGCGCAGCTCTGCAGCCACAACCACTACGACCACATGGACGCGCCGTCGCTGCGCGCCGTGGGTGCGCCGGTGATCGTGGGTCTCGAGAACGCGCGCCTCGTCGGCGGAGGACTGCCGACGACCGAGCTCGGGTGGTGGGACAGCGCCGACGTCGGCGGCGTGCGCGTGACCTACGTCCCCAGCCAGCACTGGAGCCGGCGCGGCCTGACCGATTCGAACCGCGCGCTCTGGGGCGGCTTCGTGCTGGAGAGCGGAGGCCTTTCCATCTATCACTCGGGCGACACCGCCTACTTCGAGGGGTTCGCCGAGATCGGCCGGCGCTTTCCCCACATCGACGTGGCATTGCTGCCGATCGGCGCCTACGACCCCCAGTGGTTCATGTCCAAACAGCACATGAACCCCTCCGAGGCGCTCCGCGCCTTCGGGGATCTGGGCGCCCGCCGGGTCGTGGCGATGCACTGGGGGACCTTCAAGCTGACCGACGAGCCGCTGGATGAGCCGCCGGCGCTGTTCCGGCAAGGCGCCGCGGCGGCCGGGCTCACCGACGAGGTCGCCCACGTGGCCGCCATCGGGGAGACGATTACGGTCCCCGGCCGTCGGTGACCGCCGGGCCCTTGACGCGGACCTACAGGAAACTTTCGCCGCCCACACAAGAAACTTGTGGGCGTGGCGAAGTCGGAGACCCGTCCCCCCCGTCTTTCCGGTGATCTTCGCGGGTTGCCGTCAGGCACGGGTTTTGAATCCCCGCGCGGTGTGCCGCTCCGCCCGCTCGCCCTCGCCAGTTTCCTGGCCGTCGCCCTCACCGTCGCTCCCTTCGCCGCGGCGGAGCTTCCCCCCGAACCGACCATCCCGGCGACGCTGACGCTGGGCGAGGCCCTGACCCTGTTCCGGGCGCATGGGCTGGACCTGCTCATCGCCGAGGCTGCCGCCCAGGGGGCCGAGGGTGACGCGCTGGCGGCGGCGGCCATCCAGAACCCCAGCGTGAGCGGCGGGTTCTATCACTCGTTCTTCCAGGACGGGGAGTTCTCGAGCCACAACGGGTGGTACGTCGGGCTCGGCGACTCGAATGCGATCGTCGACACGCTGTCGGGCAAGCGCGGGCTGCGCCGCAGCGTGGCCGACGCGGCGCTGGCGGCGGCGCGGCTGGGCCGGGCGGACGCCCAGCGCACGCTGGAGCTGCAGGTCAAGGAGACCTACTTCCAGGCGGTGGCGGCCGGCGCCGCGCTGGAGTTCGCGCGCGAGACGGCCGAGTCGACGGCCCACACCTTCGATCTGAACCAGGTTCGCTACAAGAGCGGCGCGATCTCCGAGGTCGACCTGTCCCGTACGGAGACCGCCAAGCTGGAGGCCGAGCAGGCGGTCGACGCGGCGACGCTGGCCCTGCACAACGCCAAGGTGCAGCTCGCCTTTCTTCTCGGGGAGCGCCGCGCCGTCAGCGACTTCGCGATCGACGCGAGCCAGCTGCGCTACGCAACGCCCGCGTCGCTCTCCAACGCCACCGTCGCCACGCTGATCGACAGAGCCGTTCAGGCGCGGCCCGATCTGCGGGCGCAGGAGAATCAGCGGGTGCGCGCCGCGCAGGCCGCGGCGCTGGCCAGGCGGCAGCGATTCCCGGACATCGGCGTCGGCGTCCAGTACTCCGAGCAGGGCACCGGCGGGGACGCGGTCTCGCCGCCCACGCTGGAGCTCTCGCTGACCAGCTCCCTGCCGCTCTTCTACCAGCAGCAGGGCGAGATCAAGAAGGCGGAGGCCGACGCGCGGACGCAGGATGCGCAGGCCGCCAAGCTGCGCGCGCAGGTGGTGGCCGACGTGGAGAACGCCTTCGCCGGCTACCAGACCTCGCAGCGCCAGGTGCAACGCATGGAGGGGCGCTTGCTGGACCGGGCGCGCCGCGCGCGCGAGCTGGTCGAGCTTCAGTATCAGAAAGGGGCTGCTTCGTTGCTGGAGTTTCTCGACGCGCAACGGACGTACGTCGCCACCAAGGGCGAGTACCTCCAGGACTTGACCGCCTACTGGGACGCCATCTTCCAGATCGAGGCCGCCACGGCCACCCAGGTGGTGCAATGACCGGCCGGTTGCTCCGCGACTCCGCGCTGCTGGCCGGCCTCCTGGCGGCCGCGCCGCTCGCCGGCTGCAAGAGCGCCCCCGCCGCCACGCCCGCACAGGGTCAGCCGGCGGAAGGCGAGGTCTGGCTGACGGCGCAGCAGATCCGTGACGCCAAGGTCCAGATCGAGCCGATCGGCCAGCACACCGTGGGCAACGAGATCGTCACCAGCGGCAAGGTCTCGTTCGACGACCTGCGGGTCGCGCACATCTTCTCGCCGGTCACCGGCCGGGTGAAGCGCATCCTGGCCGAGCCGGGCGAGCGGGTGAAGAAGGGGGCGGCGCTGGCGACCATCGAGTCGCCGGACGTCGGCAATGCCTTCGCCGACTACGGCAAGGCGCAGGCCGACCTGATCGCCTCCGACCACGACTTGCGCCGCCAGAAGGAGCTCTTCGAGGCGCACGCCGGCTCGCAACGGGACTACGAGAGCGCCGAGGACAACTACGGCAAGGCCAAGGCGGAGATGGATCGCGCGCGGCAGAAGGCGCGCCTCTTCCGCGGCGGCGGGACCGACGCGGTCACGCAAGAGTTCGTGCTGCGCGCCCCGATCGAGGGGCAGGTGATCGCCCGCGCGGTGAACCCGGGCGCAGAGGTGCAGGGACAGTATTCGGGCGGGGCGGCGGTCGAGCTCTTCACCGTGGGCGAGCTCGACTCGGTCTGGGTGTTCGCCGACGTGTTCGAGATGGACCTGGCGCGCGTGCGCAAGGACGCACCGGTCAGCATCAAGGTCGTCGCCTATCCCGACCGGGCGTTCGCCGGCAAGGTCGACTGGATCTCCGACGCGCTCGATCCGACGTCCCGCACCGCGCGCGTCCGCTGCTCGCTCCCCAACCCGGGGCGCGAGCTCAAGCCCGAGATGTACGCGACGGTGGCGATCTCGGTGCCGGCGCCGACGGTGGCCGCCTTGCCGCGCGCCGCGCTCCTCCGCATCGGCGACCAGACCGTCGTCTTCGTCCAGAACGGCAACGCCCCCGACGGCCGGGTGAAGTTCGCCCGCCGGATCGTCGCCGTCAACGAGGACGAGGGGGCGGACTACGTCCCCATCGTTCGCGGCGTGAACCGGGGCGACGCGGTCGTGACCTCGGGCGCGATCCTCCTCTCCGGAATGCTTTAGTGGGCGTGCGCGTGCAGCGCAGCGCAGCTTCGCTCCACCCCACGCAGGCGGACCTGCGTGGGGACCCCGGGCTGCGCGGAGCTCATCGCGGGGGGTGCGGGACCCTCTGAGGGTCCCGCGTAGAAATGATCCAGCGGCTGGTCCGTTTCGTCCTGCGGATGCCGGCGTTCGTGCTGATCCTGTCGCTGGGCCTGCTGGCGCTGGGCCTTTACTGCTACCGGCAGCTCGACATCGAGGCCTACCCCAACCCGGTGCCGCCGATGATCGAGATCATCACCCAGCCGAACGGCTGGAGCGCCGAGGAGGTCGAGCGCTACGTGACCATCCCGCTCGAGAACGGCTTGAACGGGATGATCGACCTCGACCACCTCCGGTCGCAGTCGCTGTTCGGCCTCTCGGACGTGAAGTGCTACTTCACCTGGAACGTCGACTACCACACCGCCGAGCAGCGGGTCCTCAATCGGCTCAACTTCGTGAGCCTGCCGCCGGGCATGTCGCCGCAGCTCTCGCCCTGGAGCGCCATCGGCGAGATCTACCGCTACGTCGTGCGCGGCGACGGCTACGATCTGACCCAGCTGAAGACGGCCGAGGACTGGACGCTGGAGCGGCAGTTCCGCCAGGCGCCCGGCGTCATCGACGTGGTCGGGTTCGGCGGGCTCACCAAGGAGTACCACGTCGAGGTCGACCCCTACCGGCTCAAGGGGCACGGGCTGGCGCTCAACCAGCTGACGGCCGCGCTGTCCAACGCCAACCTCAACGTCGGCGGGCAGCGGCTCACGCTGGGCGAGCAGTCGTTCAACGTCCGCGGCATCGGTCTCTTTCACTCGCTCGGCGACATCCGCGAGGTGGTCATCGCCGCGCAGCACGGCACGCCGGTCCGCATCCGCGACGTCGCCGACGTCTCGGTGGGGCACGCGCCCCGCCTGGGGATCGTCGGCAAGGATCTCGACGCCGACGTCGTGCAGGGGACGGTCCTCATGCGCTACGGCGGCGACTCGCTCAAGACGCTCGACAACGTCCACGAGAAGGTCGAGCAGATCGCCAACGAACACATCCTGCCGCCGGGGATGCGCATCGAGCCGTACTACGACCGCGCTAAGCTGGTCGAGCTCACCACCCACACCGTCATCGAAAATCTACTCACCGGCATGGTGCTGGTGGCCCTGGTCCTCTGGCTGTTCCTCGGGCACGGGCGGGCCGCGCTCATCACCGCGCTCAACATCCCGCTGGCGCTCATGATCGCCTTCATCGGGATGGTGGGCACGGGGACGCCGGCCAACCTCATCTCGCTGGGCGCCGTCGACTTCGGGATCGTCGTCGACTCGACGGTGATCATGATGGAGAACATCTTCCGGCACCTCTCGGTGCCCGGGAAACGCAACAAGATCGAGCGCATCCTGCTGGCCGCCAGCGAGGTCGGGCCGCCGATGTTCTCCTCGACGCTGGTGATCGCGGTGGCGTTCATCCCGCTCTTCACGCTGACCGGCGTGGCGGGCGTCATCTTCTCGCCGATGGCGCATACCTACGCCTTCGCCATCGGCGGCGCGATCGTGCTGGCGCTGACGCTGACGCCGGTGCTCGCCGAACGGGTGCTGAAGATCGCGCCGGGCGCCGAGGTGCGCGCCGGCGAGACCGGGCGCTTCCGGGCGCTGAACGCGCTGGAGCACGAGCCGGACAATTGGCTCATGCGAACGCTCAAGCGCTTCTACGGGCCGCTGTTTGCCTTCTCGTTGCGCCACAAACCCGTCGCCGTGGTGATCGGCACCGTCGTCGTACTGGCAACCCTGGCGGCGGGCAGCTCGCTGGGGCGCGAGTTCATGCCCAAGCTCGAGGAGGGGAACTTCTGGATCCGCGCCACCCTCCCCATGTCGATCTCGCTCGAGCAGTCGTCGAAGTATGTCGGGCGCATGCGCGCCGTGATCCTCGGGTGTAGCGACCTCGAGCACTGCGATCTGCAGCACCGCGCGCGCCCCGAGGTCACCACCGTGGTCTCGCAGCTGGGGCGCCCCGACGACGGGACCGACGTCTCGGGCTTCTACAACATCGAGCTGTTCGCGCCGCTCCGGCCGGCCAACGAGTGGCGGCGCGGCGTCACCAAGGAGTCGATGACCGCCGAGCTCTCACGCGGCCTTCAGCAGGCCTTCCCCGGCGTCATCTTCAACTTCTCGCAGATGATCTCCGACAACGTCGAGGAGGCGATGTCGGGCGTCAAGGGCGAGAATACCGTTAAGGTCGTCGGTCCCGACCTGCTGGTCAACGAGGCGAAGGCCAACGAGATCGTCGACGTCATGTCGACGGTGAAGGGGGTCGAGGACCTGGGCCTCTTCCCGTCGCTCGGACAGCCGAACGTGCGTATCGCGCCCGACCGCGTGCAGTGCGGGCGCTACGGTCTCAACGTCGGTGACGTGGAGGCGGTCGTCCAGGCGGCCATCGGCGGCCAGGCGGTCACCCAGGTCTACGAGGGGGAGAGGCGCTTCGACCTCACCGTCCGCTGGGCGCCCGCCTTTCGCAAGGACCTGAAGGCGATCCGCAACATCCTGGTCGCCACCCCCGAAGGTGCGCAGGTCCCGCTCGGCCAGCTGGCGCTGATCGGCGAAGAGGAAGGGCCGTCGCTCATCTACCGCGAGGACAACCGCCGCTACGCGCCGGTGAAGTTCTCGGTGCGCGGCCGGGACCTGGCGTCGACGATCGCCGAGGCCCGCGAGAAGATCGGCGCGAAGGTGAAGCTCCCCTACGATACCCACCTCGAGTGGGCCGGCGAAATCAATCAGCTCAACGAGGCAACCGGCCGCCTGATCCTCATCATCCCGATCACGCTCTTGGTGATCGCGATGCTGGTCTACTCGTCGGTGAAGAACTGGAAAGACATGATGATCGTCCTGGGCGGCATCCCCGTCGCCTGCACGGGCGGGATCCTGGCGCTGCTCATCACCCGCACCCACTTTTCGATCTCGGCGGCGATGGGGTTCATCTCGATCTTCGGTATCTCCGTACAGGACGCGCTCATCGTCGTCACCTACGCGCAACGCCTGTGGGACGAGGGGCACGGCTTGGAGGTCGGCGCGCGCGAGGCGGCCGAGCGCCGCCTGCGCCCGGTGCTGATGACGACGTTCGTCGCCATGCTGGGCCTTCTGCCCGCGGCGCTCTCGCACGGGATCGGCGCCGACACGCAGAAGCCGCTGGCCATCGTGGTCATCGGCGGCGCGCT
>DASYEX010000062.1:0-10153 GCA_036498765.1 Polyangia bacterium | reverse complement strand
CCCCGCGCCGTCTCCCGCGCCGGCCGCGGCGGCGGCGCCGGCCCCCGTCGAGGCGGCTCCGGCGCCGCCCGCCGAACCGATCGAGAAGACGGCGAAGCCGCGGCACCACCACGAGGCCGCCGAGCCGAGCAAGCCCGATCCCCTCCACCGCAAGATCGACGTCCCCACCGAGCCGACGCCCGCCGAGCTCAAGAACCCGTTCGCCAACCCCTAGGCGACGTCGCGCCGTGCGCGGATATCCCGTGGAAGTGAGCGCCGAGGCGGCGGCCGCGCACGCGGGCGCGCTGGTCGTCGACCTGCACAACGACGTGCTCACCAAGCTGACCCACTCGAAGTACGACTTCTCGCGCGAGCACGGCCCGGCCACCTTCTACAACCCGCTGCGGCTCGATCTCGATCTGCCGCGCATCAAGCGGGGAGGGCTGGGCGCGCTCGGCTGTCTGATGTTCTCCGGGTTCCGGATCGATCCCGGACGGCGGCGCTTCTGGCGCCAGCTCGATCGGGCGCGCGCGCTGGCCGCCCAGCACGCCGACGCGCTGGTCCTGGCCCGCAGCGTGGCCGACATCCGCGCAGCGCATGCCTCGGGTCGCGTCGCGCTGTTCCTGGGCGTGGAGGGGAGCTACGCCATCGACGACGACGTCGAGGCGGGCGTGGCGCGCCTCGACGAGGCGGGGGTGATGTTCCTGGGACCCCTCTGGGAGCGGGACAGCGGCGCCGGGACGTCGTGCCGCACGGCCGCCGCCCGCGACACCGGCCTCACCGACGGCGGCCGCGTGCTCGTGCGCGCCTGCGACGCCGCCGGGATCCGGCTCGACGTCGCGCACGCCAGCAAGAAGACCTTCTGGGACCTCGTCGAGCGCGCCGAGCGGCCGCCGTTCTCGTCCCACTCGGGTGCGGCCGGCGCGTACCCTCACCCGCGCAACCTGGACGACGACCAGATCCGGGCGCTGGCCGGCCGCGGGGGGATCGTGGGGATCATCTTCGTGGCGCCCTACCTGGGCGGGACCTTCTGCACGCTGGAGCGGATCGCCGACCACATCGAGCACGTCGCCAAGGTCGGCGGCGAGGACGCGGTGGCGCTAGGCTCCGATTTCGACGGGTTCTTGCCGCTGCCGCGGGGCCTGCGCGACGCCGCCGATCTCCCGCGCCTCACGGAGGTCCTCTGGCGGCGCGGCTGGCGCGAGCCGGGTTTGCGCAAGCTCCTGGGCGAAAACGCCCTCCGCTACTTCGGGGGCGTCTGAAGCGCAGTGCGACGCTCGGCTTCGTGTCGAACCTCGACCTCGTGCTGTCGTATTGAGCGCGTTTCTCTGTGGTAGCTTCCGGCGCTCCATGTTGAACCTGCGCAACCTCGACCGCGACGAGACCGCCGCCGCGCTGGCGCCGCTGGGGGTATCTCCGGAGAGCGCGGCGCGGGTGTTCGCGCGCGTGCAGGGGCTCGGGGCCCGCGACTTCCCCGTCGGCGCCGTGCGCGGGCTCTCGCAAGCGGCGGGCGGGGCGATCACGGCCGCCAGCGAGTGGCCAGAGCTGCAGATCGTCGAGCGGCGGCGCGCCGCCGACGGGTTCGTCAAGTACCTGTTCCGGACCGGCGACGGGCACGCGATCGAGGCGGTGCGGATCCCGCTGCCCGATCCGGCGGACGCGCGGGCGCTCAAGGAGCGGCGGCGGGCCGGCCAGGCCGCGGGCCTCGAGGCATTGCCGGCCGCCAAGTACACCATCTGCCTCAGCTCGCAGGTGGGCTGCGCGCTCGCGTGCGACTTCTGCGCCACCGGTCGTCTGGGCGGCATCCGCAGCCTCAAGACCTGGGAGATCCTGGCCCAGCACCGCGCCATCGCCGACGAGGCGGACCACCCGGTGCGCGGCGCGGTGTTCATGGGGATGGGCGAGCCGCTGCTCAACTACGAGAACGTCATCCGCGCGGCGCGCATCCTCAGCGATCCGGCCGGGCCGGCCATCGCCGCCAAGGCCATCTCCATCTCCACGGCCGGCGTCCTGCCGGCCATCCGCCGCCTCACCGCCGAGGGGCACCGCTTCCGCCTCATCCTCTCGCTGGGCGCGCCGACCGCCCAGGACCGGCGCCGCCTGATGCCGATCGAGGACCGCTGGCCGCTCACCGAGGTGCTCGGCGCCGTGCGCGAGCACGCGGCGGCGCGGGGCGTCCGCGCGACGCTGGCCTACGTGGTCATCGGCGGCGGCGTGAACGCGACACCGGCCCACGCCCGCGCGCTCGGCGCGCTGCTCGCCGACCTGCGCGCCAAGCTGAACCTCATCGACGTCACCGACGACACGGGTCGCTACGCGCGCGCCAGCGAAGATGAGCTGCGCGCGTTCCGCGACGAGCTCACCGCCCTCGGGATCCCCGTCGTCCGCCGTTACTCGGGCGGCGCGGAGATCGCCGCCGCCTGCGGCACCCTGGCCGCCACCCGCCAGGGCGGCCAGGATGAGCTCATTCCCTTGCGCGCTGACTAGCGCCGCCGCGGCTTGGCCTGCTCGCAGACGATCTGGCGACCGCCGAGCTCCTTGCCGGTGAGCGCGCCGACGATCTTCTCGGCGTCCCCCGGGGCGACGTTGAGATAGGTGTGCGTGTTCATCACGTCGACCTCGGAGACGTCGACCGGGCCGACGTGCGTGGTGAGCAGGTCGCGGACCTCGCGCTCCGACGCGCCGTCCTTGCGCCCGAGGTTGAGATAGAGCCGGGTGACGTTGTCGGGCGTCGTCGCCGCAGGGGCCTCGGCCGAAGGGTCGGGCGCGAAGGTCGGCTCCACCGACGCCGGGGCGTCAGGGTGGTGGCCGTCCTGAGGGGCGTCTTGGTGAACGTCCTGATGGACGTCCTGATGTCCTTGGGCCCGCTCCTCGCCCCAGACCTCCCAGAACTCGCGCTCGGCGGGCGGCGGATCGTTGCGCAGCGGCGCGGGGCCGCGTCGCTCGTGGCGGTGGCTGGCGGCCGCACCCTGCTCGTCGCGCGGCGGACGGGGGCCGCGGTCGGGACGATCGCCGTAGCCGGGACGATCACCGCGGTCAGGACGGGGGCCGCGGTCGGGACGATCGCCGTAGCCGGAGCGCCCGCGGTCGCGGCCCCGCTCGCGATCGCGCGAGCGCGGACGATCGTCGGAATACGCGCGCGGGCGCTCGGCGCTCTCCGGCCGCGCCGGCGCGGACGAAGAGGTCGACGCCGTCGTCGGGCGCGGTGCGGCGGGGACCGGCACCGCCGGCATCCCCTCGACGCTGGCGTAGGAGTGGGCCAGCAGCGCGGCGACCAGCCGCTCGCCGTCGGCGGCGCCGATGAGACGGCGGGCCAGCGCCCGCCACTCGGCCCCGGGATCGGCGCCGAGCGCGCGGCGAAGCACCAGCACGCGCTCGCCCTCGCGGTGCGAGCGGATCTCGGCCTCCGACGGCAGCGCCCGCTCCTCGGGTTTGATCTTGTAGAGCAGCTTCAGGTAGTAGAACGACCCCACCTCGGTTGGGCCGATGAGCGACACCGCCGTCCCCTTGCGGCCGGCGCGGCCGGTGCGGCCGGTGCGGTGGATGTAGACCTCGGGCGACTCGGGGAACGTGTAGTTGAAGACGTGCGAGAGGTTCTCGATGTCGATGCCGCGCGCGGCGACGTCGGTGGCGACCAGGAACTTGATGCCGCCGGCGCGCATCCGCCCCAGCACGCGTTCGCGATCGCTCTGTGCCAGATCGGAGGAGATCGCCTCGGAGTCGTGGCCGTGCTGGCGCAGGAACTCGGCGACGCGGCCGGTCTCCTCGCGCGTGTTGCAGAAGATGATCGCCGAGACCGGCTCCTCGAACGCCAGGATCTGCAGGAGCTCGTGCTCGCGCTGGATCGCCGGGATCGAGTAGTAGAGGTGCTTGATGTCGTAGACGCCGATGTAGTCGGCCGACAGCTTGAGGAACTCGGGGTTCTTGAGGTAGCGGCGCGAGAGGCGCTGGATCCCCTCGGGAACCGTCGCTGAGAAGAGCATCGTCTGCCGCTCGGTCGGCGTCTTCTCCAGGATGTCCTCGATGTCCTCCTGAAACCCCATCGAGAGCATCTCGTCACACTCGTCGAGGACGGCGCAGCGGACGCGATCGAGGCGCAGCGTCCCGCGGCGCAGGTGATCGAGCACGCGGCCAGGCGTCCCGCAGACGATCTGACCGCCCGCGTGCAGCATCTCGACCTGGCGGCCCATCGGCGCGCCGCCGTAGACGGGGACCACGGTGAGGCCGCGGTAGGCGCAGATCTTGGCCAGCTCGGCCGCCACCTGCAGCGCCAGCTCGCGCGTCGGCAACAGCACGATCGCCTGGACGAACTTGTCCTCCGGCCTGACGATGCTGCTCGCGAAGGGAATGCCGAAGGCGGCGGTCTTCCCGGAGCCGGTGCGCGACTGGACCATCAGGTCGCGTCCCGCGGTGACCAGCGGCATCGTCGCCGCCTGTACCGGCATCGGCTCGGTGAACCCCATCTCCTCGACGGCCCGCAGGACGTCCGCGTGCAGCCCCAGCTCGGCGAAGCTGACCTTGGGCGCGGGTGGCTCGGCGCCGGCGGTCTCGGCGGCGGGGGACGAAGGGGGTGGAATCTGGAATGCGGAGTCGTCGTTCGTGCTCATCATGGTTGCTTCTCTCCGGAATCATGCATGCCGGCCCCGCTCGATCCAGTCTGGCGGCCGACGGTGGCGAGGCGTTCGCGCAGTCGATCGAGTCGCGGCGCCTCAGTTTGTCCGAAACGGATCAGCTCTTTGTTGAAGCTCTGCTCCGTCTCGCGAAGCTCGCCGTGGATCACGGCCAGCTGTTCCCATTGTTTGCTGAGCGGCCCGGGGCGCGGGTCGCCATAGCGGCAGCGGCGTCCCGCCGCTTGCCACTGCCCGCCCCAGAAGGCGCGATCCTCGTCCCATCGCTGGGCCTCGTCCGCGTCGTAGTGGGCGACCAGGTGATCGAAGTTGTCGAGGTGCCGCTCGAGCGCTTGCTCGACGTCGGTCAGCTCCTCCGCGCAGCTCTCCAGATCGGCCGCCGAGGCCCCCACGGGCGCGCCCAGCGGGACCGCGTTGCGGCGCCGGTAGATCGTCACCCCGACCGAGACCAGAAGATAGGCGCTGCCCAGCGACACGAAGGTCAGCACCAGGCCCGACAAAAATCGACGGTAGCGGCGGTATTCGGGGGGAGAGGCAAGCGATTCGGGAGACATACACGACCAGACCGCGAGCGGAGCGCCGCTCGCGTCGGCGGCCCCGGAGCGCCGGGGTGCAGGGGGAACCTACGAGGCGGCGCCCAGCCTGTCAAATCGGCTGAGAAAATGGACCGGCCTGGGGGGCGGCCCTAGGGAGGGGGCCAAAGGACAATCTGGAACTGGCCGGCCGCGTTCGTGACTGCCTGACCGCGCAGCAACGGCGGCGTGGTGCAGGCCGTGTCGTTGCTCGGGCACTGGCTGGTGTCGAACAGCCGGACCGTCGCTGACGGGAGCAGGTTCTGGCTCGAGTCGGTCACGGTCCCCGCCACCAGTGCCCCTATCGGGAGCGTCACATCATTGGGCACTTCGGGGGCCCGGTCGTCGACGGGCACGGTGTTTGGCTGGGTGAACCGCGGAACGTAGGCCCCGGCGGGCGGATCGTAGTCGAGCTGATAGAGGATCGGGTTGCCAGCGGCGCCCGGGTCGAGAAAGAGGGAGTAGCGCCCCTGGGTATCGGTCGTCGCGGTGGCCGGCGACGCCGTCGTCGTCGTCGCCAGGCTCGCGCAGGCGCTGACGGGTTGGTTGCCCGGGGTGGCCGTGATGGTTACGTTCGCCACCCCGCGTCCGCCACTGTCCTGGACCTTGCCGGACATCACGATGCGCCTCGCCAGGGTGGGCCCTGGTTGCAGCGTCGGCGCGCCAGGCGTGGTCGCGCCGTTCGCGCCGATACCGACGGGGATCGTCGTGCAGGTCGTCGCATAGGGCGATCCGGGCGGAGGCATCGCGACGGCCGTGTAGGTGATCGCCGTCGGGTTGCCCGGCAGCAGGGAGAACACGGCGATCCCCTCGCTGTTGGTCGTGGCGCTGCGCGCGAACTGGGTGCTCCCCGGATAGGACATCTGGCCCGCGGCCGCCATCGAGCTGGTCGTGCCGAGGTCGAGCTGCATTTGAACGATGACGCCGCTGACCGGCTCTCCTGTATCAGCCGTCAAGACGGGCAGGTTGTATTGATTGAGCGCCAGGTAGGGCGGCAACCTCACCGTCCCGAGGGAGACCTTCGCGGGCGGCGGGTTCGGCACCATGAACGATCTGAAGACGAACATGGGATCGGAGGGCGTCGACTGAGGCGAGAGCTGGACCGTCACCATGCTGCCGGCCTTGGCGACCGCGGAAGGGAGTTGCAGCAGGAACGATCCCGATCCGTCAGAGGCCGTCGTCGTGATCGCGCCATTGCTGACCTGGATTCCACCCTGAAAGGCCCGCGCGACGAAGGTGTTCAGCGTCTGGCCCGCCGAGGGAGGCTGGAGCGTACCGCCGATCGTAAAATTGTCGGACGGCAGGTTCGGGAAATTGTCGGACGGTACCTTCGAAACGAGCTGTCCGCTGGCGTCGAACGTGATGTCAGAGAACGAGTACGGCGGGCTCTGCTGATCGGACGGAGGGATCGGGATGAGAGAGAGCGTGCCGGTCGCCATCCGCTTGACCGGTCCCTGCGGGATGCTCAGCTGGGCCGTAGACCCCGCGGCAGTTTCGGTCGAGGCGGGAGCCTGGAAGATCAGGTTGGGGCGCCCGGGGATCACGGAGGGGACGTCGAGCACGATGTTGGCGTTCGATGGAACAGGGGCGTTCGACGCCGCAGTGAAGGTCGCGGCTACGGAAATGATCGAGTCGGCGACGAGCGAGAGCGGGCCGGAGCTCTGGTCCAGTTCCTGGTTGAGCGTTTGGGTGAGGCCAGCCCCGGAAGCGGCGGGTGGAACGATCTCGACGGCCAGCCCGAGCGGACTGAGGATCTTCGGGACGCAGCTCAGCGTTTGGCAAGATCCCCCCGTGCTGCCGCCCGTGCCCGTCGATACCTTACTGGCGGCCGCGCCCGCGCAGCCAGCCAGCGCCGTCACCAGCGCCAGCAGCGGCCAGAGAGAGGTGCAGCTCGTGCGGGCAGGCTTCATTGAGGGCAGGCCATCTGGAACTGGATCGTCCAGCCGTCGGTGACGACGACCGCGCTAGCATCCGTGGCCGTCCCGAAGACGGACGGGTTGCTCGTATCGAACGAACCGGTTGTTACGTACAGCGTGAGTTGGTGAGTCCGAGACTGCTGGGTGTTGTCCACACGCTGGCAGGTCACGTCCTGGCTAAGCGAGGCCGGCACAGGGAGCATCGATGCGCTGTTCCCCAGTCGCGGCATTCCAAAGGCGTTCGGCGGGTAATCGAACACAAACTGGTAAGAAAGGGTGGCCTCCGGATCGGGATCGCTCGCATTGACCTGGAAGGTGGCCGTCGCGCTCGTGAGCGAGGTAATCGAGTTGAAGGCGGGCGTATTGACTGTCGTGTGGAGCGCCGGCACCGAATCGGGTTGGTTCGGCGGATCCTGAAAGTCTGGCGCGACGGGGATGATGCAGGCGGACATCGATGAAACGGCGGCGAGCACAGCCACGCCGACGAGCCTCGAGAACAGCAGAGAACGTGCCAGCCCACGAAGCCGCGTCGGCGCGGGCTCGCGCGGTGCGCGCGGGGGCACCGGCCGGACATTGCTGTCAGGGGCGGCTTGAATTTGCACGGTCGTTTGCGGGCGGGTGGCGCGCTTACGCTCCCCCGTTTTCGCCCTCCGCCTCGGGCGACGTGTCGTCGAGCGGCCCCTCGCCCTTTTCGAGGTGGCGGAAGATGGTGCGCGGGTCGACGGCCAGGTCGCGCGCGGTCTTGGTGCGGTTGCCGTTGTTGATGGTCAGGACCTCGTTGATGTAGTCGCGCTGGAATTTTTCCTTGGCGTCGGCCAGCGGCAGGATGGGCGGCAGGTCATCGGGTGAGAGGTCGAGGTCCTCGGGCCCCAGCAGCGCGCGGTCGGCCAGCACGACCGCCTTCTTGATCCGGTTCTCGAGCTCGCGGATGTTCCCCGGCCAGCGGTGGCGCTTGATGGCGGCGATGGCGTTGGGGGTGAGACCTCGCACCTGTCCGCCGTACTCCGGCGCGTAGCGGCCTACCATGTAGCGGGCCAGGACCACGATGTCGTCGCCGCGGTCGCGCAGCGGTGGCAGGTGCAGGTGCACCACGTTCAATCGGTAGTAGAGATCCTCGCGGAAGCGGGCCGCCTTCATCTCGACCTCGAGGTCGCGGTTGGTGGCGGCGACGATCCGGATGTCGATCGTCTCCGAGTGCGTGTCGCCCACGCGCACCACGACCTTCTCCTGCAAGGCGCGCAGGATCTTGACCTGAAGCTGCAGCGGCATCTCGCCGATCTCGTCGAGGAACAGCGTCCCCTTGTCCGCCGCTTGAAAGCGGCCGGTCTTGTTGCTGACGGCGCCGGTGAAGGCCCCGCGTACGTGGCCGAACAGCTCCGATTCGAGCAGGTTCTCGGGGATGGCGCCGCAGTTGATGGTGATGAAGGGGTGCTTGGCGCGCGGCGACCGGCTGTGCAGCTCGCGCGCGATGAGCTCCTTGCCGGTCCCCGTCTCGCCGGTGATGAGGACGGAGATGTCGGTGGCGGCCACCTTCTGGACCTTGCGGAAGATCTCCTGCATACGCGGCGCCGAGCCGAGGATCTCGCCGAAGCGGATCTGCTCGATCCTGCTTTGTAATGACCGGTTGTCGAGCTTGAGCTCGTTGACCAGGAGCGCGTTGCGCACCAGCAGCGAGGCCTGCGCCGCGAACACCGAGAGGACCTCCAGGTGCGGCTGCGAGAACAGCTGCGCCACGTTGTCGTTGCCGACGTAGATGACCCCCAGCATGTTGCCGCGCTCGAGCAGCGGCACGCACATCACCGAGGTGAGCTTGAGGTTCACGACCGAGAGCGAGTTCTTGAACGCCTCGTCGGTGAGCGCGTCGGAGATGATGAGCGGCTGCCTCGTCTTGATGACATGCGCCAGGATCGAGTCCGAGAGCTGGCTGACGGCGTCGGAGATGGTTTCGCGGCGTAGATTCCGGGCCGCCTTGACCACCGGCTCGCCCGACTCCATCAGGACCAGGAACCCCTTGTCGGCGTTGGAGACCTGGATCATGACGTCCAGCAGCTGGTCGACCAGCGTCGGCAGGTCGTAGCTCTGCATCAGCTTGCCGCTGAACTCGTAGAGCTTCTTGTAGGAGGCGAGCTCGGTCGCCTCGCCGCCCGCGGCCGGCTCGTCGGCGCTCGGCTGATCATAGAGCGAGAACTCCAGCTCGACCGAGCCGATCCGGATCCGATCCTCGTGCGCCAGCTTCTGCTTCTGCTTCTTGCGCCCGTTGACGAAGATCTCCGCGTCCCGATCGGTGGCCGAGAGGTTGAACTCGCGCCCGTCGAAGTGAATGTGGGCGGGGCTGTCCGATAGCGAGGGATCGGGGAGCGCGACGTCCGCCTCCTCGCCCCGGCCCAGCGAGGTGAGCTTCTTGTGGATCCGGTAGACCTTCGTCCCCTGGCCGGGGAGATGAATCTTGAGAGTCGCCATCGCTGTCGTCCTTTCAAAAGGCCACGAAGAGGCCGAGCGGCGTCAGACCAACCCGGACGCCGGCCGGGGAGGGGGTGTCGGAAGGATCGGTGAGGAGCACGTCGCGCTGGTAGTGGCGGACGGCGTCGACCACGCCCCAGATCGCGGTCGCGAAGAAGAGCGCCCCCGAGACGAGCTGGACCCGCAGCAGATTCCGCGACGTCTCCTCCTGCGAGTGATCGACGTCGGCGCAGGCGCCGGCGACCGCCATGCTCGGCGGCGTCAGGCACTTGCGGAGGGGGCTGGCGCCGTAGAGCGCGAAGTTGGTGGCCAGGGCGCCGACGGAGATCGCCGCCAACCCCGCCTCGACGCCGAGGAACCACCATCCTTTGCGCCGCTGGCCGTTTTGAAACTGACCGGCGCCGAAGGGGACGAAGTTGAGGAGATAGGAGTGCCGCTCGTAGCGCACGATCGTGGTGGCCGGCGGGTGCAGGCGCGCCTCGCGTTGCAACCGGGCGGCGATCTCCGCGTCGCGCCGGTTGCGGCGCTTTTCGATGGCCGAGATCTCGGTCTCCTCTTCCTTGACCACCGCGTTGAAGGCGTCGACCACCTGCTGCGG
>DASYEX010000061.1:0-5081 GCA_036498765.1 Polyangia bacterium | reverse complement strand
TCGCCCAGGTCGGCCAGCTTGCCGAACGAGCGAAGCGCACCGTTCGAAGCGATGAACAGTGAGCTGTATCCGATGATCGTCGTCGACGAGCAGAGCGCCACGGCGCTCCCCGTCTCGGCCAGCGCACGGGCAGCGCTCCCGAGTGGCTCCGCGCCGAGGCGGGCAAAGATGTTCACAGCGTAGTCGACACCGATCCCGAGGGTGATCGGCAGAGCCACGAAATTGAGAAAATTCAGCTTCAGCCCGAGGGCCGCGCCGGCCCCGCCCATCCACAGCATCCCGGCGAGCAGCGAGCTCAGGACCAACACCACGCTGCGGAACCGGCGGAAGAGGATCACCACCAGGATCACCACGCCGCCCAGCGCCACCTCGGTCGCCAGAGGCCCGTCGCGGGAGATCGACCGCAGCATCGCCGCGAACATCGAGGAGTTTCCGGCGGCGCTCACCCGTCGGCCGCCCGGCAGAGGCACATCCTTGAAGGTGTCCGACATCCGGATGAGCGCGTGTCCATCCCAGTTGCCCCAGGCGCGAATCGGGTAGATGAGCGCCACGCGGCCCAGCGTGCCGTCGAGCTCCCGGAACGGACGCGCCATCGACTCGGGGAGATCCTGAATCGTGAGCCGGTGCAGGTCGGGCGGCGGCGCCCAGGCCTCGATCTCCTTCTTCTGGTCGGGGTCGAGGAGCTGGAACGCGGGATCGGACAGCCGGCGGCGCAGATCGGCGATGACCGCCAGCTTGGCGTCCTGGCCCTTGGGGAGGGCGCCATAGGCGGTGGAGACGGACGAGAGCAACCCCCCCGTCGGCTGGCCGGCCGCGACCCGCCCGGCGCAGATCGAGGCCAGCTTGGCCACATCGGCGGCGATCGGATCGTGCGCATGCCGGAGCCCGCCCGCGCAGTCCTTGACGAGGAGTGCGTCGCGGAAGGCCGGCGCGTCCTCCGCGCTCGGCAGAAGCGCGATCCCCACCGGGGCCAGGTCCTTCGGGAAGATCTGTCCCACCCGGACGTAGAGATCGCCCGCGCCGTGGCGCCGGCTCCGCTGGTTTCGCAGGTTGGAGAAGTCGTACTCGAACGGGCTGCGCACCAGCGGCGCGATGGCCCACGCGGCGAGCAGCGAGAGCGCGGCGATCGCCGCCAGCAGGACGCGTTCGTTGGCGAAGATGGCCGCGGCGATCCGGAGCCGCACCCGCGGTGGGGACACGGGGCGAGGCTTCGTCTTGCGGATCCGCTCCCACAAGCAGACCAGCGCCGGGCAGTAGCTGTAGGTGAGGATCCAGCAAAGGATCATCCCCACGCCGCCGACCTGGCCGAACTGCTGGAAGCCGCGAAAGTTGGTGAGCGCCAGGCTGCCGTAGGCGATGGCGGCGGCCATCGCCGCGGTGAGCGTCGGCTTGGCGGTCGTGGAGAGCGCGACCGCCAGCGCCTCCTCGACGCTCTGGTCGGCGTGACGGCCGCGCTGCTCGCGGTAACGGGCAAGCAGGATGATGCCGAAGTTGATCCCGTTGCCGAGGATGATCGATCCCAGAAACGCGGTGTTCGTGTTGAGGTACCCGATCGTGAGCGCGGCGATGGCAAAGGCGCACGCCACGCCCAGCAGCGTCGGGAAGAAGATGTAGATGAGCGCGACGACGCTCCGGTAGTAGAGCGAGATGACCAGCAACACCGCCACCGTGCAGACCAGCGACACCCAGGCGATGTCGGACTTGAGCGCGTCGTGCTCCTGGATGGCGCTCTCCACGTCGCCGGTGATCTCGGCCCGCACGTCGCCGAAGCGGGCTGGGCCGCTCACCGCGATGGCGCGCCGGACGTCGTCCCGGATCTGGAAGCCCGACAGATCGCCCGTGCCCGACGACTTCGTCCAGGTGACGATGGCCAGCAGCCTCCGGTCGGCGCTCTCGTAGTAACCGCTCGGGAACCGCGGGGGGCCGCGGCGCTTCTCGACGTCGCGCTTGAGCTGGCGCAGATCGGCCGCCGGGTCGTCCTTCTCCTCGCCCAGGTCCTCGTCGGCGAACGCCACGAAGGCCGGGTTCTTCCGGGAGACCAGCAGCTTCTTCAGGTCGTCGTCGGCCCGCCGCAGATCGGCGAGCTCGGCGTAGAGAAGCTTGTTCTTCTCGAAGAACGGCTTGGTGGCGTCGGCGCGATAGTCGATCGCGCTCAGGTCACGCCCGATGAGCGGCCGCAGATTGGCGACCAGCGCGTCGGCGAAGCGCCGGTTGGCGCCGGGATCCGGCCCCTCGACCGCGATGACCAGCGTCGAGCGCCCGCCCAGGCGGTCGCCGATCCTCTGCAGATCCTTGAGCTCGGGATCGTCCTGCGGCAGGAGCTCGCGAAAATCGGAGTGCAGGCGCAGGTGCCCCGCGGTCAGGAGCGCCACCACGAACAGGGCCAGCGCGCCCACGCAGATGGCCAGGTCGTACCGACGGAGCGCCCTCACGTATCGGTTCATGAGTGGGGAGGCCGGTCGTGGCCGCTGTCGGTCAGCGGCGGTCCGGCGGCCGGAGGTTGGTAGAGGGCCAGGGAGCCCTGGGCGTGAAGCAGCCTGTATCCGCGCGCGGCCAGCAGGGTCGTGAACTCGGTGGGAGCCGCCCAGGTCAGGAGGTAGTCATACGCCATTCCCAGCCCGACGATGCGCGCCTCGGCCTGCTGGCGCAGCTCGTCGCAGGAGAGCGAGGGGGAGAAGCGCCGCTCGGTCGCGCAGAGCCGCCCCTCGGTCAGCGCGTACGGCTCGTCCTCCGCGTCCGAAGGAAACGACGAGCCGGGTCCGTGCAGAGGGAGCTCACGGTAGCGATAGGGGAAGCGCGACGCGTTCCAGGCGAACGCGTAGGGGGTGACCACGTCACGCGCCAGGCCGTAGTAGCCCCAGGCATGCAGGAACGGTTTGACCAGGATCGAGGGCGAGCGCGGATCGAAGATCACCGGATACACCCGACTGCCCCGGCGCACGAACGGGATTCCCGACGCGAAGTCGTCCAGGGAACGGCCGAGGCTGCGAAAGCTCTGGGCCAGGAGAGCCACGCCCGCCAGGCCCGAGACGAGCGCCAGCGCCGTCACCCGACGCCGCGCGCGCGGCGACAGCACGACGCCGCCGTAGCAGAGGAGCGCGAAGACCAGCAGCGGGCGCAGCCGCGGCGCCAGGTCGGACCCCGAGACGATGTGCGGTGCCGCGAGATACAGGATCGCCAGCACCAGCGCGGCGGCGAGCGGCCAGCGCGGCGCGCCGGGCGCCCGCCGCGCGGCGAGCGGCACGGCCAGGAGGACGACCAGCGGCGGACCCAGCGCGGCCAGGTCGGCCAGGTGGTAGCGGACGGCGAACTCGACGAAGAAAGTCCCGACCGCCGAAGGAAAGTCGTACATCTCCCAGCGCGACAGCGTCGGCTCGGACTGCAGCGTCGATCCCCAGAGCCCCCGCCAGGAGAGGAGCTCCAGCAGCACCGCGGGGGCGAGCGCCAGCGCCGCGGGCCCTGCGCCCCGCAGCCGCGCCGCCGGAGTGGCGCGGGTCCCGTCGGCTGGGAACACGATCCGGATCGCCGTCACCAGCAAGAGGACCGCGAAGGTCACCGCGTGTGCCAGGAAGACGATCACCGCCGACAGGCCCAGGACCGCCGCGCTGGCGAGCCGCGGGCGGCCGCCGTCGCGCGCCACGATACCCAGCCAGACGAGCGCAGGCGGCAAGGAGAGGATGTAATTGTAGAGCCCCTGGACGGCGAACCAGCTCCAGACCAGCGGCAACAGCAGGAGGGCCAGCGGACCGCTGGCCGGCGCAGCCGCCCGCACGCAAGAGAGCCCCGCGAGCGGCAGCGCCAGCGCGTAGGCGGAGAGCACCAGCCGGTGCGCGACGTCGATGTCGAGGGAGATCGGAAGCCGAAGCAGCCCGAGCATGAGCCCGTGAAAGAGGACGTTGGTCTTGAGCCCCAGCGCCGGCGCGAAGGCCGCCACCACCGCCGGGGGCGCGGTGCCGCTGCCGAGCGCGCGCAGCACCTCCACCGCGTAGAGGTGGTCCGCCGTGTCTTGCCCCGGGAAGTAGTGAAAGGCCCAGATCGGAACCAGGTTGGCGATCGAGACGACGACCAGCACGGTCCACTCCCAGCGGCCGAGCAGCGAACGCCAGCTGGTCACGGCCGCCTCACCGGGTCCGCAGGACGTAGAGCCGCGCCCCGGCGACGTCCTCGCTGAGCGTGTAGTTCCGGTCGACGATCGACTGCAGCCGCGGAAATCGCGAGAGGGGGAATTTCCCGTAGCCCCCCAGGTTGCCAGGAGAGGTGTCGACGAAGATCTTGGGACGGCGGCTCGCCAGATCCTGCGCGAACATCTCCCAGCTCTCGGCGACGACGTTCCCCGACGCGTCCGCGTCCGGATCATTCTGGGTCCGCGTCGCGGGCGACAGACCCGTCTGGTAGTTCGAAAACACGAAACGCGTGCCGAGCGGCCGGTCCGCCGCGAAATAGATGACGGGGACGTTCCCCCAGACGACCAGTCCGTCGCCGGGAGCGCTCCGGGCGCGAACCGAGGCGGCGATCGCGGCGTAGTCGGGATCGTTCGCCCCCACCGCCCGCGCCATCGGGGAATGAAACAGACCGACCAGCAGGAAGACGGCCGCCGGTAGCCCGACCGCCACCAGACCAAAGGTCCGCCGCGCCCGCCAGAGCCGCGCGGCCCCCGGCGCCGCCAGGACGGCCAGCGGCGCCGTCACCTGGTGAAAGTAGTGACCGAAGAAGCGTCCGCCCGCCGTCGTGGCCAGCAGGCTCACCGCACACCACCCGATGAGGAAGAGCCCCGCCGGATCTTGCGCCCGGCGGCGCCAGCGTCCGACCGCGGCCCGCAGCCCGAGCACCCAGAGCAGCAGCGCCGGGAGGACCCCGTACGAGATCCGTGGCAGGGCGCGCGCCGCCACCTCCGCCAGGTGCATCCCCTGCCGGATGTAGGCGCCGTTGAACGTGAACCAGAACAGCGCCGCCCCGAGCGCCCCCACCCGCCCGAGCACCCTCAGCGCGCCCGCCAGCGGCGCGGCCGCGCCCACGGCGAGCGCCCCCCAACCAGCGACCACCCGCAGCAGGCGGCGCCGGCGCGCCACCCGGCGGCCGTG
>DASYEX010000060.1:0-4380 GCA_036498765.1 Polyangia bacterium | reverse complement strand
CGTCATGGATCTCGGGGCGCGGCAACGCTGCGGCCAGCAGCGCCCGGGTCTTCTCGCGAATCGCCTCGCCGCCGGCGGCCGCCGCGCGCAGACGGGTCCGCGACGCCTCGATGGCCCCCGCGTCGCCGCCGTCCAGCGCCGCGGCCAGCTCCGTCGCTGCCGCGCGCCTTTCGCCGAAGGCGCGCTGGTGCTGCTGCTCCAGCGCGCGCAGCTCCGCGGCGTGCGGCGTTTGGGCGGCGCGGGCCAACTCCGCCTCGTTGAAGAACAGCGGCGGCGCGTTGAACTGATAGAAGACCAGGACCATCACGCCGACCAGCAGGATGAGGAACTGCATCGGGACCTTGAGCAGCCCGTTGAAGAGGAGCCCCATCCGGCTCTCGGTCACCGAGCGGCCCGACAGGTACCGCTGCACCTGCGACTGGTCGGTGCCGAAGTAGGCCATCGCCAGGAAGCAGCCGCCGGTCAGCCCTGACCACAGCGTGTAGCGGCTGCCGAAGTCGGGCGAGAGATCGACGACGTTCATCTTCCCCAACGTCCCGGCCACCGCGATCGCGTGGCGCAGCGACAGCTGGGGCGGCAAGTGGTGGACGATGACCACGAAGGCGACCACCATGCCCAGCAGCATCACCACCATCTGGTGCCGCTGCGTCTGGCTGACGGCGCGCGTCCCGCCGGCGACGGTGTAGACGATGACCACCGCGCCGATCACCAGGCAGGTGGCGTTGAGCGGCCAGCCGAGCACCTTGGAGAGCACGATGGCCGGCGCGTAAATAGTGATCCCGGCCGAGAGCCCGCGCTGCAGGAGAAACAACAGCGCCGCGAGCTGCCGCGTCTTGAGGTCGAAGCGCTTCTCGAGCAGCTCATAGGCGGTCAGCACGCGCGCCCGGTAGAAGCGCGGGATGAAGGCGACGGACAGGATCACCATCGCCACCGGCAGCCCGAAGTAGAACTGCACGAAGCGCATGCCGTCCTCGTAGGCCTGCCCCGGCATCGACAGGAAGGTGATCGCCGAGGCCTGGGTGGCCATCACGCCGAGGCCGATCGTCAGCCAGCGGTCGCGGTAACCGCCGTGCACGTAGTCGGTCATGCTCGACGGGCCGCGCGTCTTCCAGAGTCCGTAGGCGACGATCGCGCCCAGCGTCCCGAACAGGACCGCCCAGTCGAGCGTGCTCAACGCGCGACCGCCGTCAGCGCCACCCCCAGCGCCACCTCGAGCGCCAGCGCGCCCAGGACGATGAGGTAGATGCCGCGCCAGCTCAGGAACGGCGGCGCGTCGCCCAGCTCGGCCCGATCGCCGTCGTGCTCGTCGCCGCCGCTCACTTCGTCCTCACTTGGTCCTCACTTGCCCCGGGCGTGGCCGCCCGCGAGCAGGTTCGCGAACAACCGGTAGGCCCCCGGGACGCCGGCCGGCAGCTGCCGGAAGAACGCCAGCCCGGTGTAGACGAACGTCCCTTTGCCGTAACGGGCCCAAAGCAGGCTGCCCGCTTGCGACGGCTCGTTCGGATCGTGCATCGAGAGCGGCGTCTCGTAGTGGCTGTCCCACTTGTCGGCGAAGTAGAGGCCGCGCTCCTGCACCCAGCCCTCGAAGTCAGCGGCGGCGATCATGTTCGGCGTGGTGAGCGCCGGATGCGCGGACACCGTGAAGGTGACCGGCGCCGTCTCGTCGGTGACGCGCTTTTGCCCGATCTCGAACGGCCACGGACCGAGATCGACCGCCAGCGGCGCCAGCCGGTTGTTGGTGTTGTACTGGACGACCAGCGTGCCGCCCGCGGCGACGTAGGCCATCAGCGTCGCGTGTGCGGCGCGGAGCCGCTCGTTGGTGTTGAACGCCCGCACGCCGACCACGATCGCGTCAAAGCGCGCCAGCCACCCGGGGCCAGCGGCGAGGGCCTCGTCGCCGAGCGGCGTGACCTCGTAGCCGACGCGCCGGAGGCTGGCCGGCACCTCGTCGCCTGGGCCCGGGAGATACCCGATCTTCGTCCCGCCGAGAGCGATATCGACCGGCTCGAGACGCACGGCCGCGTCGACCAGGTACGTCTGCACGGGGATGTGGGCGTGCTCGAGGTGTACCACCCCCCGCGGCAGGTGTGCCCCCGCCACCTCGGCGACGACGTGCAGGAGGCCCGGCGCCGGCGACTTTCCGCCCCCCGCGAAGTGGACCTTGAACCCCAGCATCTTGTCGCTCCCGACCGCGCCGAGGGCGAACCGCACGGAGGCCGGGCTGACGGTCCAGCCGGCCGGCGCCTCCAGGTGCAAGACGCCCGAGACCGACGGCGCCCCGGCCACCAGGCGCACGGTCACGATCTTGGCGGCCTCGCCCGGGAACATCAGAACGCCGGTCTCCGGCAGCACCGACACGGCGGGCGTCACCTCGAATGGGCGGTAGCGCTCGCCCATCACCGGGTCGGTCCACTTGTAGGCGACGGCGCGGGTCACGGTGAAGCGCCGCCCGCCAATCGTGAGGCCGAAGGTCACCTCCAGGGGCGAGGCGCGCTCCGCGAGGCCGATGAGCGCCGGATCCGCGTGATAGAGGCCGGCGTCGGGCGGCGTCTCCAGCCAGTAGGGCGTCGTCAGCGGCAGGTCGGCCGGAAGCGTGACCGAGACCTTGAGCTCGAAGGGCTTGGCCGCCCCCCCGCCCTTCGGGGGCGTATCAAGCTTCTGTTTGCTGGCACGTGCCGACGACTCGAACGGGAGCCGGACCTCCTCCAGCGTCACCGGAACCGACGAACGGTCGACGGCCGAGACGGTCAGCTCGATCGAGGTCCCGGGCGCCGCCCGGAAATCGGCCGCCGTCGCGTCGACGAACAGCCCGGCACAGCCGAGGACCAGGTCGCGCACCTCGCGCTTCTTCTCCTCCCGCCAACCGGCGTCCGTGATCTCGTCGAGCGCCGCATCGATGGCGACCAGCGCCGCAACCGATTTCTCGGGCGCCGCCGGCTCGAACCCGGCGATCGCCCGCGCGACCAGGCCGCGCAGGCGGCTGGTGCCACTCCACCGCTTCAAGGTCACCTCGGTGCCAGAGAAGATCGTGGGCGGCGGCTTCTTGGCGGCCTTCTCCTTGGCGTCGGCGGCGTCCAGCAAGTGAAAGTACTCGACGATGGGCGCGCGGTTGCGAGCCACGCCGAACCCCTGGCTCTTGTGCATGCTGCGGCCGTCGGCCGCCATCTCGCCGTACGACTCGCCGAGAAGAGGGTTGTATCCGTCGACGTCCAGCTTGACGTCGCCGCTCACGTCGTCGGTCGGCTTGATGAAGAAGGACGACCGGTTCCAGAAGATCCGCCGCGCCTGCCAGGGCCCGACCCCACCGGTCAGCTGCTCGGGGTGGAACTTGGGATCGGCGGCGGCGTGGAACGCCTCCAGCGCCAGGATCGCCGAGGCGGTGTGGTGGCCGTGGGTCTCCGCCGGCTCGGGAGAAAACCGGGTGACGATCACGTCGGGGCGAAACTTGCGGATGACCGCCACCACGTCGGCCAGCACGGCGTCCTTGCCCCAGATGCGCAGCGTTTCGTCGGGGCTCTTGGAGAAACCGAAGTCGCGCGCGCGGGTGAAGAACTGCTCGGCACCGTCGATCCGGCGCGCCGCCAGCAGCTCCTGCGTGCGAATGAGGCCCAGCGCCGGCCCCTGCTCCGAGCCGATCAGATTTTGCCCGCCGTCACCGCGGGTGACCGAGAGATAGGCCGTGCGCACCTGCGCGCCGTTCGCCAGATAGGCCAAGAGCGCGGTGTTCTCATCGTCGGGGTGCGCGGCGACGTAGAGGACGCTGCCGGCCACGCCCAGCTTGCGAAGCCCGAGCGCGATCTGCGCGGCGTTTGGTTGCGGCGGGGGACCGGCCGCGAGGGCGTTGGGACCAGACATGAACGAAAGCGGGACTAAAAAGAAGACTGAAAGGAGAATTGAAAAGATAACGGGAAGAGTGCGCTGACGCATGTTCGATCGAGGGTGGCGGGCGCCGACGGTGCGGGCGAGTATAGTTGATGCCCCCGGTGGCTCGCGCATTCTCCAGCTCGTACCTCGCCGGCGAGGCGATCGCCCGAACTTTCATTCCGCTCGACTTCCGGTCAGAGGCCGACCGGATGGCGCGCGCGCGCAACGCCGCCGAGCGCCGCGCCCCCGCCGACCTCGTCGCGGTGCTGCGCGAGCAACAAGCGGCGCTGCCGGAGAGCCGGGCGCGCGCCGAGAACCTCGCCGCGCTCGCGGCCGGTCGGACGGCGGTGGTCGCCACCGGGCAGCAGGTGGGGCTCTTTCTCGGGCCGCTCTACGGATTTTACAAGGCGGCCTCCGCGGTCGCGGTGGCGCGGGCGCTCTCGGCGGAATCGGGCCTGCGTTGCGTCCCTCTGTTCTGGCTGCAGACCGAGGACCACGACTTCGCCGAGATCGCCG